>CAZUAZ010000039.1:11533-18461 GCA_964618445.1 uncultured Aquirufa sp.
TTAGTTGACTATTCCAAAGTAATGGTTAATCCCGGAGAATTCTCTGATGCAGCGGAATGGGTTGATATCGCAGCCATGCCTCATCTCTTTTTAGATCATAATAAAATTGTGAATAAGGCTTTGGAGGCGTTAAGGCTATCTTTAGACGAGAAATTAGTCGCATTTAACTTACTCGGGGAAACATTTACCATGTCGGAAATACAAATGGTGTATGAGACGATTTTGGGAAAGAAATTAGTGCGGACAAATTTCCAGCGGAAGATGTTAAGTTTAGATATTCTCGATCGGATTGAAAAGAAATTCACCGGAGGGGCACACAAAGCTCCCTATTTATATCGTTTAAAATCGTAGGACTCGGATTCATGGTTTTAAGCTTTGGCAATCCTTTGAGGTTTGCCAAAGCTAAGGGGGGAAAGAGCTTTTTCCTATTCCAAAATGGAATACAACAAAAAAGGCCAGTTTCCTGGCCTTTTGCTTTATCCCATATTGTGGTAGACGTTTTGTACATCGTCATCCTCCTCGAGTCGCTCGATTAGTTTTTCAACATCAGCAACCTGTGCGTCCGATAATTCTTTTGTTTCATTTGGAATACGTTCGAAATCCGCACCCATTAATTCATAGCCACGCTCCTCCAAAAATTTCTGTATCCCACCAAAAGCCGTGAATTCACCATAAATATTAATTTGATTCGTTTCCTCATCTAAAAAAACCTCGTCGCCACCTAAATCAATCAATTCAAATTCCAATTCCTCCAAATCAATCTCCGGTTTGGCAGCAATTTTAAACACTGATTTACGGGTGAAGATGAAGTCCAACATCCCTGTTGTTCCTAATGATCCGCCGCATTTGGTAAATGAAGAACGGATATTGGCCACCGTGCGGTTAATGTTGTCTGTGGTAGTTTCTACTAATATCGCAATGCCATGCTGGGCATATCCTTCGTACACAATCTCTTTGTAATCCTCCTGGTCCTTGGAAGTTGCCCGCTTGATGGCTCTTTCAACATTCTCCTTAGGCATGTTAACAGCCTTCGCATTTTGAATGATGGCACGTAAACGCGAATTAGAAGTTGGATCACCACCACCTGCTTTCACGGCTATAACAATGTCCTTACCAATTTTAGTGAAGGTTTTGGCCATTTGGCCCCAGCGTTTAAACTTTCTCGCTTTTCGGAATTCGAAGGCTCTTCCCATGGGTAATCTCGGTTAAATATGGTGCAAAAATAATCAAGCCCCATAAGACCCACAAGTCCCACATGAAAATAACTTATCTTTGATTTTCTGCTAGACCTATTTGAAACGTATGAATCGACTGCTACTTCTCACCTGCTGGTTAATTGGCTTAGTTCATATCGCCAATGCGCAAAAAATCAACGAACGTTTTCAAGTAAATATCAAAAAAAGCACGGGGCCTATTCGGGTCGACGGGATTTTGGATGAAAATGCGTGGTTGGAATCAGCTGCAGTTAGCGATTTTGTGATGTGCAATCCTTATGACTCTTTGTGTGCGCAGGTTCGCACGGATGTCAAAATTGCGTATGACGAGAAGTACATCTATATCTCAGCTGAGTGTTTTTTGAAAGAACCGGGAGCTTACGTGGTGGAATCGATGAAACGAGATTTTGGCTTTGGTGTGAATGATAATTTTCTAGTCTTTATCGACACGTTTGAAGATAAAACGACTGGTTTTGCTTTTGGTGCGAATGCCGCAGGCGCGCAATGGGACGGCCAAATGTCAGAAGGATTTCGTGTCAATTTAAATTGGGACAACAAATGGGAATCCGCTACCACGTACAAAAAGGATTCATGGATTTTCGAGGCAGCCATTCCCTTTAAGTCAATCCGCTACAAGGATAATATCAAGCGCTGGGGCATCAACTTCTCTCGTTACGATTTAAAGGCCAAAGAAAAATCAGCTTGGGCACCCGTACCACGCCAATTTCCTACCGCATCACTCGCCTATGCTGGAGTACTTGTTTGGGATACACCGCCTCCAGCACCTAAAAAGAATATCTCAGTTATTCCTTATACCCTTTCCGGTGTCTCAGCGAATTACCGTTCCGATAAGCCTACGGCCTTCCGGCAGCAAATTGGAGGGGATATCAAGGTGGCGATCAATTCTGGCTTGAATTTAGACATGACGATAAATCCAGATTTTTCGCAGGTGGATGTGGATCGCCAACAAACAAATTTGGATCGCTTTGAATTATTTTATCCTGAAAGAAGGCAGTTTTTTATCGAGAATTCGGACTTATTTGATGGCTTTGGGACGGAAAATATTCGGCCATTTTTCTCCAGAAGAATTGGTTTAACCATCAATCCTCAAAATGGAAATTATGAGCAAACGCCCATTACTTATGGAGCCCGTTTGAGTGGTAAGTTAAATCAAGATTGGCGCATCGGCGCATTGAATGTTCAATCCGAGCGAATTGATGCGAAAGGTATCCCAACGCAAAATTATTCGATGGTCGCTTTGCAGCGTAAATTATTTGCACGCTCAAATTTTGGTATGTACATGGTTAACAAACAGTCATTTAGCACCCCAGAATTGCAAAAAAAGTATGGTTTTCAATCCTACAACCGGGACGTTGGCTTTGAATATAACCTCGCGTCAGCCAATAATTTTTGGACTGGATCGCTATTTTATGCCAAAACATTAAGCCCCTTAGACAAACCCAGAGATTTTTCGCAAGCAGCATCTTTGATCTATGGAGACAATAATTGGGTTTTCTCTATCAAGGAACAGTGGGTAGGCGAGAATTACAATCCGGAAACGGGATATGTTCCCCGCGTAAATTATTTCCAGGTGCAGACAGATGGAGCTAAAATATTTTATCCGAAGAATAAGTCCATCAACTTATTTTATTCCTCTTTAAAACTCATGACCATGAACTTGTGGAATAATCAGGGTCAGTATACGGATAACACGAGTTATGTGTCTTACGAGGGAACGATGAAGGATCGGTCTACCTTTGGGGTTTATTTGTCATATGATTTTGTCAAGTTGCAAGATGATTTCGATGCGACCCGTATGCGAAAAGCGAAGGTGTTGAAAGGTACTGAGCATGATTGGTATGCAGTAAACATGCGCTATGGTTCCTCACCAATCAAGTTATTCACGTATGCAATCACGTCACGTTTCGGTGGATATTTTGGGGACGGTTGGCGTACCGGAATCACCGCAGATATCGGTTATCGATTCCAGCCATTCGGCGCTGTTTCCATGGCGGTAGATTATAACGACATTCAAAATGTGTACATTCCTGCCACGGATAAAGTGGCAGCCAATAAGATCTCTTCGCAGTTTTGGATCATTCGTCCGAAAGTAGACATTACGTTTACCAATAAACTATTTTTTGCGACCTTCTTTCAGTTGAACCAACAAAACAATTTCATGAATCTATACATGCGCTTGCAATGGCGTTATAAGCCAGCTTCGGATTTATTTGTTGTTTATTCGGATAATTACAGTCCAAATAATTTTCAAATTCGTGATCGAACCGTAGTGTTGAAATTGAATTATTGGCTTAATTTGTAAAAATTTAAACGAAAACGTATTATGAAAAAGTACTTGGTTATTTTAATGAGTGTGTTGAGTTTTGGTGCATTCGCGCAAAAGGCGCCAGCATCTCCACCAGCTGTTGTTATTCAAAAGGTGGGTAAGACCGAAGTTATGGTTAAGTATGCAAAGCCTTCTGTCAAAGGACGTTTGGTATTTGGTACAAAAGAGCAAAAAGCCATCGTTCCTTTCGGGGAAGTGTGGAGAACAGGTGCAAATGAGGCAACAACCATCGAATTTTCGAATGATGTGACGATCCAAGGGAAGCCGTTGGCAAAAGGTGTTTATTCCTTATTTTCAATCCCTGGCCCTACCGAATGGACGATCATTTTTAATAGTGATGCAAAGCAATGGGGAGCTTACACGTACAAAGCTGAAAAAGATGTTTTGCGTGTAACTGGAAAAGTTAGCGAGCATGCGATGACGGAGCAGTTCAACATCGGTGTATCTCCAGAAGGACAAATTACCTTTGATTGGGATAAATCATCTGTTTCGATCTATGTGAAATAAGTGATTCAAATTCTTTTTAAAAGCGACCTCAAAAGGGTCGCTTTTTTTATTGCTTAATTTCTTTTGTTTCCCTATTTTTACCCAATTGTGAGGTTTGCCTCTATCATGTATAACGTACTCCTATGAAAAAAGTATTGATCGCCGAAGATAGTTCTGTCATTCAAAATTTAGCGCGTAAAATTTTAGAATTTCAAAATTTTGAGATTCACGCCGTTAAAAATGGTCAGCAAGTGTTAGACGAATTAGCCAAAGCTGATTTTGACGTGCTTTTATTAGATATCAATATGCCCGTTATGGATGGAATGGATTGCGCTAAAGCTGTACGTGCGCTAGCTGATACCAAAAAATCCAAAATCCCCATGATTGCCATTACGGGAAATGCGCGCAATTATTCCATGGAAGATTTCAAAGCCGTGGGTTTCGATGATTTCTTGGCTAAGCCACTTAATTTTGATGCGCTCGTTTCGACTGTTAAGTCACTAACAGAATAATTCGATGACCCAGATCCAGGCAAGGTTTCTGGGTACCGGGACCTCTCAAGGGATTCCGATGATTGCCTGTACATGTGAAGTTTGTCGTTCCACCGATCCTTGCGATCAGCGCCTCCGTGTTTCCATGCATATTGAAACTGAAGGCAAAAGTTTTATTATCGATACGGGGCCTGATTTTCGCCAACAAATCTTACGGGCGGGTATTCAGCGCGTGGATGCCGTTTTATATACCCACGAACACAAGGATCATACCGCCGGGATGGATGATATTCGGGGATTTAATTATGCCCAAAAGTCAAGTATCCCATTGTATGCACAAGCACCCGTTATCGAGCAATTGAAGCGTGAATTTGCCTATGCATTTGGCGAGGATAAATACCCAGGCGTGCCTGAAATCGAAGTACATAAAATCGAAAATCAGCCATTTACGATTGCGGGTGTCACGATTATTCCCATTTTAGTTAAGCATTATTTTTTAGATGTGCTAGGCTTTCGTTTTGGTGATTTTACCTACATCACGGATGCCAATTTTATCTCCGATGAAGAGCTAGAGAAAGTCAAAGGATCTAAAGTCCTGGTGATTAATGCCCTTCGAAAAACAACACATATTTCGCATTTTACCCTCGACGAAGCACTTGAGGTGATTGAAAAAATAAAACCTGAAAAAGCATACATAACCCATATCAGTCATATGATGGGATTGCATGCAGTGGTAGAAAAAGAATTGCCAGCACATGTACATTTGGCTTATGATGGATTGACTTTAGCGATATAACTCATGAATTTCCAAGCGGTACTTTTTGATATGGACGGTGTGGTAGTGGATAACTTACCCTATCATGTAGACGCTTGGTTGCTTTTTTGTGAACGTAAACAAATCCCCCTGACCCGAGAGATTTTTTACCAGGAGTTAAACGGGATGAATTCCAAAGATACCTTTGAATGGTTTTATAAGCGTGAATTGTCGCGTGCTGAAGTGGAGGTACTCGAGGAAGAAAAAGAGCTTATTTATCGCGCATTTTATCGGGATCATCTTAAACCAGCGCCAGGTCTCCTGACGTTCCTACAAGATTTGCGAGATCACGGCATTAAAACGGCGTTAGCTACATCAGCTGGCCCAGGTAACATTGATTTTATCGTTGACGGTTTAGGTATTCGAGATCAATTCGATGCGATCATCGGCGGTGCAGAGGTAACCAAAGGGAAGCCAGATCCTGAAATTTATCTGAAGGCAGCTAGCTTACTACGCGTGGATCCCGTGGATTGTTGGGTTATCGAAGATTCTTTACAGGGTATTGCCGCGGGTCAAGCCGCCGGGATGCGTGTGGTCGGAATGAGTACTTCGCATACCCCAGCAGAATTAGCGCATACGGATTTGGTTCGGCCCGATTTTATGCATTTGTTTAAGGAATTAGTTAATTTTCATTAATGCGTACTTAATTTTATACCATGAATAGATTTTACTTTTTCGTGCTTGTTTTTTGCTGTGTGGCAGGATCTGTCTTGGGGCAAAAAAGCTTCCCAATGGAGTTTAAGCCGGGCCAACAAGTCGAAGAATATACACCCGAGAAGTCTGGGATTCATCGGGAATTGCCAGCCGGTTATTCGCAGCGAATCTTAGAAGAGGCTAAAAATCGGGCAGCCATGGCCACTTTTGCCACTAAAGGAACGCAAAGTTCAACTCAGGTTATTGTTTCGTATGATACGCCACCGCCGGCCAACGTAAAAGCGGTGTTTGAAAAAGCTGCAGCGGTTTGGGCCAATACGCTAACTTCAGATGTACCTATTCAGATTTTTGTTCGTTGGCGCTCATTAGCCCAAGGTGTTTTAGGCAGTGCAGGCGCATCTACCGCAGTACGTAATTTTGCAGGTGCTCAACGCTTGAATACCTGGTATCCCATCGCCTTAGCTGAGAAGATGTCTCACCGCAATTTGAATGGTACAGATCCTGATGTGGTGGCGACTTTTAATTCGGATTTTTCGGATTGGTATATTGGAACAGATGGTGCCCCCACGGTTAGCCAAATAGATCTTTATTCTGTCGTTTTGCATGAATTTGGACATGGTCTCGGATTTATTGGCGAGTTGGGCTTAAGCGACGATCAAAGTAAAGGAGATTATGGTCTCCCAGGTATTTTTGACCAGTTTATTCAAAATTCGGAAGGTGTTTCAGTGACAGATACGCTCAAAATCCCTAATCCATCTGTAGCCCTAAAGACGGCGATGACCTCGCCTAATCTTCAACTAGTTTCTCCCAAGATTCTGCAAAATAATTCGCGCGCCAATGCTATTTTATATTCGCCGCGTACTTATTCTGCAGGATCCAGTGTGTACCACGTAGACCAAGCGACTTATAAAGTAGGCGACCC
>CAZUAZ010000039.1:18561-21550 GCA_964618445.1 uncultured Aquirufa sp.
CAATCGTTTGATTCGAATTCAACTGATTTCTATTTGAAGGGTATGAGTATCGGAAGGGCTGCTGGATTTTCAACATCCGCATTGCAAACGGCGCATCCATATGCTGATGGTTCAGAGGAATCCTACGATGGAGGTAATGGAACCGATCGGTTTACGAATTCAGATGCTGTTTTGCTTAAGCCGATCAAATTAAATGCGAATAAATCCATCATGACTTTTGATGAGATTGTCTTGGTGGAACCTGGCGATACGGGCGAGCCATTTTTGAATTCAAATGGAACCATTAACCGGAGTTTCTTTGACTACGTAATTGTTCAAGGATCCAATGATGGAGGATTGACCTGGTTTAATTTTACGAATGGTTGGGATTCAAATGCGAGTTCCATCTGGTTAAATGCCTGGAATAGTGCAGTAGATAATGAGGGGAATTCAACCGCAACTCCAACAGCTGCACTGATCAGAAGTCGTGAAATCAATTTGCTTTCCTCTGGTAAGTTTAAATCTGGTGATCAAGTACTGATTCGTTTCCGTTTACACGCAGATGTGGGCGCACATGGCTGGGGTTGGTCCGTTGACAATTTGAAGATTCAAGAACCCATCATCCCAGTCGATCTAGATAAAGATGGAGTAGATGATTCGATTGATAAATGTTTGGGTACAGCCCCAGGTGACAAAGTAGATGCGAATGGCTGTTCTGAAGTCCAAAAATGCGCATTCAATGTGCCATTTTTATTTAAGCAGTCGGAACAAGTACTTGCTGTTACCTCAGAGTATCCCGGGGTAACCTTCATTTGGTTCCGAAATGGAAATGTCATTCCAGGCATAAATTCATCTACTTTAACCACCACCGAGCCGGGAGTTTACACGGTAAAAGCGCAAGTGACTGCAGTTTGTGCGACAGGTTTATCGAATGCGATTACCATTGTTATTTTGAGTAATGAGCCGAGTGCGTTAGGGGCTGGTGTTACGCTGAGTCCAAATCCAACCAATGGTCGTCTGCGCGTGCAAGCTAGCTTCGCGCCTGATGAACGCAGCGTCATTTTGCGGGTGTTGGACATGCAAGGGAAAGTGATGCTACGTCCGGAAACTATTCCTGTTCAGGGCCAACTAGATTATTTGTTGGACCTAAGTGAACAAGCAGTAGGTTCGTATTTCATTGAGCTTAGAACGGAAAAACGGGTGATTAATCGGCGGGTGATTTTGGTGAAATAGTCAGGTGGTTTTTTCCTTGCGAAGCTTTTTAATTATCTTTGCAGTTCAACCGAGAAATCGGTATCATTAAATAAATTGTCTATGTCTTGGTTTACGCGAAAGGATAAAGGGATTCAAACCCCAACAGAGTTTAAACGTGATTCTCCAGATGGTCTTTGGTATCAATGCCCGTCTTGCAAAAAAGCCCTTCACACACGTGAGCACCGCTTATTCGCGTTTACCTGTTCAAGCTGTAATTACCACGAAAAAATAGGTTCACAAGAGTATTTTGAATTGTTATTTGATCAATCTCGGTATACGGAAATTGATCCTATGATGAGCTCCGGAGATCCATTGAATTTCACTGATACGAAGAAATATACGGATCGTGTCAAATCGACAGAAGATAAGACAGGCTTAAAAGATGCCGTTCGTGCGGCCTATGGTGAGATGAATGGCTTGCCTATCACGATCGCAGCTATGGATTTTAGTTTTATTGGCGGCTCGATGGGTTCCGTGGTAGGAGAGAAAATTTCACGTGCGATTGATCATTCCATTAAAACAAAAACCCCATTCTTAATGATTTCACGTTCAGGTGGAGCGCGAATGATGGAAGCTGGGTTCTCCTTAATGCAAATGGCGAAGACGTCTGCTCGCTTAGCCTTGTTAGCGGAAGCCAAAATACCTTATATTTCCTTGTTGACAGACCCCACCACCGGTGGAGTTACTGCTTCATTTGCCATGTTGGGTGATTTTAACATCGCAGAGCCTGGCGCGTTAATTGGATTTGCCGGACCACGCGTTATTAAGGAGACGATTGGAAAGGATTTGCCGAAGGGTTTTCAAAGTGCTGACTTTGTTTTGGATCACGGATTTTTGGATTTCATCGTAGATCGCAAAGAGATGAAAGATAAATTGAGCGCCTTGCTAGAGATGTTGAAGTAACAGCGCTTAGATAAAACATAAAAAAAACCTGATGAAGTTAATCATCAGGTTTTTTTGTATCCCTTTGGAGGAATTATTCTGCGGTAGCCGCTGCTGCAGCAGCTGCTGCTGCGGTGGCAGCTTTACCCCGAGGTTTTTTCTCTTTTTCTGGTGCAGGAATTGGATCCTCCACACCTGCCAAAATACGTCCGCAATGTTCGCAAACGATTAGTTTTTTCTTGTCTTTGATATCTGTTTGACGTTGTGGAGGTACTGAACTAAAACATCCCCCACAAGCACCACGCTTCACTAAAACAACCGCTAGGCCATTGATTGCATTTTCACGTAATTTCTCATATGACTTCAATAGGCGAGCATCTACCGTCTTAACCGCTTTTTCGCGATCTTTCAAGCCTTTTTGCTCATCTTCCTCACTTTCGCCAATGATTACCTCAAGTTCTTTTTGCTTGATTTCAAGGTCTTTTTTGCGCTCAAATAAGTTAGATTCTACGCCAGCAACTTCATCATTTTTGTTCAAAATTTTGAAATCAATTTCTTTAATGCGCTTATCCGCAATCTCCATTTCTAAACCTTGTAACTCAACCTCCTTCGAAATTGCTTCGAACTCACGGTTGTTACGTACATTCATTTGTTGCTCCTTGTATTTCACAATTAGCTTCTCAGAATCCTTTTTAGAAACCTTGTAATTCGCGATTTGCTCCTCAAATGACGCGATTTCAGATTGGAATTTTGTTAAACGTGTTTCTAAACCTGCGATCTCATCCTCTAAATCACGAACCTCTTCAGGTAAATCACCTCGTACTTTCTTGATATTGTCTAAGGCTGAATCAATGGTTTGAAGCTTTAATAATGC
>CAZUAZ010000040.1:0-9500 GCA_964618445.1 uncultured Aquirufa sp.
GGATGCGAACTAGCTCCAAAGGTATTAACGGTCTCAATGAGCGGTAAACCACCATCTTTGGGGAATTTCACAAAGCCAATATAGGCATCCCCACTAATCATTTTACGCTTTGTCTCACCAAAGGGTTCTGTCATCACCGCTGCCAATACATCCGGCATGCCCGCCTGAGGCCAATCCTCATTTCCGCGTTTTAATCGTTGGTATTCACCTAAGGTTACATCTAGCCGACCGTAATGCTTCAGTAAAAAATCATGTACATATTGACATAGCTGCACTGCTTCAGCCTCAGTTAATGGGTCTTTAGAACCATTTGAGCGTATTTTGGATGCATGATAATAGGCAATGTTGTAATAAAGGGCGCCTACGCTTTCTATGTTCGTCACGTGATTCCATTGATTGAGCCCATTAATGATGGTAGCTAAGGCTGGATATTTTGAGGCATCCAAGTTGAAAATGATGGTTGCATCTAAACCATACGGATATAAAATCTTCGCTGGCAGTTGGCGATCAAATTTAATCCGCTTCAAATCTTCCCAGGTAATTTTACCCAATCCGTCGATGAGCTCTTTTGCCCGTTGGCTCCGATTATTATGATAGGTCTCATACCCATCGTATTTATCGAATTTGGCAGTGTTTAAATTCTCCGCTGTACTTGTTGCCAGGAAAGGCGAATGATTTGTATTGAACAAATACCCACTCGCAGGATTCGTATACTGCGGTAATTCATCTAAAGGTTTGAATGTTTTCCAAAGCGTCGCGCGGGTATTTCCGGGCAGCGTGGAGGCCCAATTGTATTTTGGGTCCGCATTGCGATACGGCATCTTGCCATTCGAGATGTAAAAGATGTTATCTGACTTATCTGCGTAAATGATGTTAAACATGGGCAAATGATTCTGATTCAATGCAGCTTTAAATTCAGCGAAATTTGTTGACCGATTCATCGCATACCATTGTTGCAATGCCCCCGCATCCATCAAGGAAGGTAGTCGGATGGAGAAATATGCCCCTTTTGGCGTTTTTACAGTAGGTCCATAGATCGATTTATAGGCCATTTTGCCCACGGAGAATGGAATGCCTTTGATGTTTAATTTGACTTTTCTTTTCTCTAAGTTAAGCCATTCGCCATCTACCTTATATTGTCCTGGATGATCTTTGTCGGTTTCCAACTGATATACATCGATTTTATCTTGAAAATTTACGGTATGTGCCCAAGCTAAATTTGGCGTTACTCCATGAAAAATCAGCGGTCCACCGGGAAATAAACCTCCTAAAATATTCCAACCTTCCTCACTTTGCACGTGGGCCTCATAGAATGCAGTGGCGCCTTCAATGGGCTGGTGCGCATTAATAACGAGCATGGTCTCCCCTGACGCAGATTTAGTGCTTTTTATCGCAAAGGCATTACTACCCTCGCCTGTAAATCCATTTAAATGAGGAATGGATCCGTCGAGAATCTTGGGAAGTGTTTTATCCACGCCGCAGAATATGGCCACGGAGAACATGGTCGTCGCAATGTAATCCTCTAAGGCAATGGGAAACACGTGTTTGTTTAATACTTCGGATGGGTGTGCTTTGCCATAAGCGGTAAGTCCTTGCAGATAGCCTTGTACCAATTGAAGGAATGCGGGATCCATCGCTTTGATTTGTTGGTCCACCACTTCACGCGTATTCAACAACCCAAAAACAAAATCAACCGGCGCCCCCTTTTTTCCCAAATAGGTACTCAGCTTCCCTTTACCCGTCAAAATGAGTGTTTGAATGGTTTTGAAGTCATCTTCCGCGTGTGCCCAAGCTAAGCCATACGCCACCTCTGGATCAGTAGGTGCGAAAATATGAGGTACGCCATAGCTGTCGCGCGCAATGGTGATTTGGTTGGTACGGATGGTGGGAGCTTCTGCTTGTGCTTGGGTAAATGAACCCAATAGGCATAATATAATCAGGAGAGATTTTTTCATGGTTTGTCAAAAAGGCGTTTAAGTAGCGCGGATGTTCTAGCTACCGGGTTTGTCCGTATTTCTTTTTCTTGCAGCGCGATTTCGTCATAGATCCCTTGCAGGGCTTTTTCTGTGACATAGTCGGCTAAATTCGGATTCATTCTTTTGTTGCTAAATGGAATCGCTTGGTAGGCTTTGTTAAGTTGATCCCAGTATTTGGTGGCCTGAACGGTCGCCAAAGAAGTTTGAATGGTAGGTTTAAATTGTTCGGTCAGTTGTTGCTGCGTTTTGCTGCGTAAGTAATCAGTTGCTGCGCGCTCATTTCCACGTAAGATAGCAAGTCCATCCGTGACAGTCATTTCTTTGATGGCTTGCATTAAAATAGGAGCTGCCGTTTTGCAGGCGTCTTCTGCTGCACGATTTAGGCTAAGAATGAACGCATCGGCGAGTTGGTTTAATCCCATACTTCTCAGTGTACTTTCTATCTTTTGTGCCTCAGGTGGCATGGCGATTTTACGGGCGGCGTTTTTGAAAAAGCCATCATGCTTGGCTAAATCAGCGCATCCTTTTTCTGCCCCAAGGGTTAAGGCTTCTTTTAATCCTGCTGATATATCAGCGGGATTGAGTTGTTGGGTGTCAACTAGTTTATTCGCTTTCTGAAGAAGGTTCGAAATATTTTGAGCTTGCAGCTGCGATCCGCAGAGTAAAAGGAATAGAATTCGAAGTGTGGTCATGGGTTTAAAATTACGTAATTTTATTTTTATCAGTATATTTAAGTTCCAACTAACCTTATAGCCTATATGAAAGTAACACTTACCTTTTTCTTAGCTCTTTTTATCCCTATTTTATCATTTGCGCAGGCCGACAGTCTTTTTATAAAAAGTATGTCGGATGACATTATGCGTAACGGAAAAGCGTATGAGTTGTTATATGAATTGACGAAAAAAATTGGTGGGCGGTTGGCCGGATCACCGCAGCAGCAACAAGCGATCACCTGGGGAAAGCGGAATATGGAATTGTTAGGACCGGATAAGGTATTTCTTCAAGCCTGTAAATCACCTAATTGGAAGCGTGGAGGTGCTGATTTTGCCGCGATCGTAGGCGTTCAAGGTGAGGCACGTGTTCAACCTTTGGCTGTATTAGCGCTTGGAAATTCGATGGGATCGAATGGCATGATTGAGGCAGAGGTGTTGGCAGTGGCTAGTTTTGATGAATTAGAGAAGCGGAAGTCTGAGGTAAAGGGTAAGATAGTTTACTACCACAGTGTTTTTGATGAAACTAAAATTCAGACGTTCCGAGCATACGGGGAAAGCGGTGCGTTTCGTCGGTCTGGCGCATCTCGAGCGGCCAAATATGGTGCTTTGGGAATCATGATTCATTCGTTGAGTACGGCGCCAGATAATGCGCCACATACGGGATCCATGTCGTATGAAAAGGATTTACCCATGATCCCAGCGGTGGCTTTGGGGCCAAATGATGCTAAAATGCTGTATGCTTTGGCGCAAAAAGGTTCGGTGAAAGTTCAAATGCAAACGTATGGTCAATTCTTGCCCGATGTAGATGATCAAAACGTTGTAGCTGAAATTAAGGGATCGGAATTCCCGAATGAGTATATCACGCTCGGCGGGCATTTGGACTCTTGGGATGTCAATGAAGGAGCTCATGATGATGGAGCGGGTGTTGTGCATACGCTGGAAGTGTTGCGTGTGATTAAGGCATTGAATTATAAGCCAAAGCGTACGATTCGATTTGTACTTTTCGCAAATGAGGAGAATGGTGTGCGTGGAGGCAATGAATATGCGAATCAGGCTAAGTTGAAAAATGAAAATCACATCTTCGCGTTGGAGAGTGATGCAGGTGGATTTACACCGCGTTCGATTGGGATTACGGCCTCAGGGGAAGCATTCAAGAAATTCCAAGCATGGTCGAGCTTGTTGAAGCCGTATGGAGCAGAAGTCACATTAGGTGGAGGCGGAACGGATATTGGGCCTTTGGCACGTGTGAATCCTTCGACAATTATAGCGGGTTTGGTGCCTGATAGTCAGCGTTATTTTGATTTACATCATGCGAAAACGGATGTATTTGAAAATGTAAATAAGCGGGAATTGCTTTTGGGGGCAGTAAATATGGCTGCCATTGTGTATTTAATAGATCAATACGGTGTTAATCCTTAATCGAATGAAGACGTTTTATTTAGTAGTACTTTCTTTTCTTTTTGTTTATTCGGGGCAAGCGGCCCCTAAAAAGAGCCAACGGGTTTTGGTGTATACCAAAAACGGTCCCGGTTATGTACATGACAATATTGCGTCAGCGGTGGCTTGTTTTCAAGGATTAGGAAAGGCGCATCAAATTCAAGTGGATGTGTCAGATGATCCAGCTGTTTTTACAGAGGATAATTTGGCGAAATACCAAGCCTTGATATTTACGAGTACAAACAATAATGTATTTAATTCGGATGAGCAACGATTGGCGTTTCGGCATTATGTGGAGGCCGGCGGTGGTTTTGTGGGGGTGCATTCCGTGACGGGCACTGAGCGCAATTGGCCTTGGTTTAAGATGATGATTGGTGAAACGTTTTCTTGGCATGCCAAATTTCAGCCATTTCGGATCTTGAATATTCAGTCAGGTCATCCATCGATGCAAGGCGTTCCAGTGCGTTGGGAAAAGGAAGACGAATGTTACTTTGGAAAAGAATTATATCCAGGTATTCAGGTGTTGATGATGCACGATTTAAGCAGTTTGGATGGCAAACAAGCAGATTTGGTAAACCAACATGCTGGTTCATATAAAGGGTATTTTCCCGCGGTGTGGACGCAAAAATTTCAAGGAGGATATGTTTGGGTGACGACCTTGGGGCACGATAAAGCAAATTATCAGGATCCTGTGTATATTAATCACGTGTGGCAAGGCTTGAAATTTGTGCTTGATTCCGTGAAAGGAATCGATTATTCGAAGGCGAAGTCGGTGCGGTTTGATGAGGGGATTTGGGTGAATTAGCTATAAACCTCCTGCCCTTTTTCCAATCCCTTTTTAACTTGATGTACTAATTCTACGGGCTCAAGAACACGAATTTCTTGCGCATAGCGTAAAAAGAAATTAACTACCTCTTGGTCAATCTCCAGGTTTAATCGTATTTCTACTGAGGAGTCGTTTGAAAGATTGATCTCCTGGCTCGTATGAATCGGATATTTTTCGATGTAGTTTAGCATCCAACTGTCTTTGGAAAGCCGACAACGAATTTTTGAAGCCGTTAGACTACTACTTCTAAAAAGACCTAAGCAATTTTTGAAATAATCCGCTGGCCTAAAGTCTGGATGTATCCGCACGCGCGGTTGGACTGTCACTGGTTTCACCTCTACAATCCGGTCTAAAGCGTATAATTGAAGTTGGTCTAGGTCAACCTTAATCTGAATCTCATCTGGGCTGACCGGTTGGAAAAGTACATACCAGCCGGTGTACCAACCATTATTGTATTCTTTAAGCAATACGGGTAATCCGCGCGTTTGTTTCTGTTTGGATTGTGATGATAAACCGCGATGGCTGAAGTCGACCACGCGTTTCGCATAAATGTTTTCCAAAATGATGGGCATTACATCAGCCCCGGAGCGTGCACCGTCTTTGACAAGTTCAATGGCTGACCACGGTAATACTTCATGGTATTGCGACAGGGTATTCTCTAATGCGATGGCACGTAATTTATTGACAACCCCCTCACCTGCTCCTCCGGCAAATAAATGCTTATTGGCCTCAATCGATGAAGCTATTTGCTGCAACTCGCGATCCGAAAACGTGGGGAAAGCGCTAATGTCATCGCGTATGTATAGGTAATTTCCTGTGGCACGGGAAAATCGCAGTAATTCGCCCAAGGTGTCTTGGAGCGTTGGATAGCGTGTTTTTAGTAATTCCTTAAGCTCTCGAACATCTCGATTAAATGTCCGTTCGCTATAGCCCGGAATATCGTGTTCGTCCTGTAAATAAGATGAAACACTTGCCAAATTCACTGCAAATGCTTTTTGCAGAAACAAGCCATTCAAAATTTTCAGTCGGTCCGTCGCTAACATCTTTTTTTCTTAAAGCTATGAATTTTCTTTTTAACCGCCAAATTATGGCGGTTAAGTAGGCTAGCTTTGTACCAACAAAAAAGCAAAACTTATGATCACACAATCAATTAAATCGTTGTTAACCTGTCTTTTAGTGGTATTTATTTTCAGTTATGTTAGTGAAGGCATCTTATTAGCCTTTGCCTTGAAAAAATCACGTCGTTCAAATTGGATAAAAATCGGCCTAATTACGATTTTATTTCTAAGCTGCTTAGGTTTTATTATCGCTCCTTACCATGTTTTTGGACAAACTGAGGCAGACGGTTTATATACGTTGGCCTTTACGTTTTATGCGCTCGTGATGGCGATTGGGAGTGGAATTAGGACGCTAGCGCGTTAGTCCGAAGGGAAAAAGTCCGAAGTCCGAAGGGAAAAAGTCTATTTTGTAAATCTGTTAATGACTTAATTAACTTTAGCATTTCTATTCTAATTTTTTCCTTCGGACTTCGGACTATTTCTCTCCGGACTATAGTATCGCCTTTAATGCAAAATACAACACCGACGGACAAAGTAAACATCCGAGTCCCGTATAAAATGTGGCTGTCATGGCGCCATAAGGTACAAGTTTAGCATCTGTGGCTGCAAGTCCTGCGGCCACACCGCTCGTCGTTCCTAATAAACCTCCAAATACCATCGCAGATTTTGGATTATCTAGACCAATGTATTTGGCAATTAAGGGTGTTCCAATGGTCACCAAAATGGACTTAATTACACCTGCGCCAATGCTTATAGCGATGATGTCCGAGCTCGCTCCTACGGCAGTACCTGTAACGGGTCCTACGACGAAGGTACATGCTCCAGCGCCTATCGTTGCCAAACTTGCCGGATCAGAGATTCCCATCGAAAACGCAAGTAAAGCTCCAATTGAAAACGTGATGATTACACCAAGAAATAAGGAGAAAATACCCAATATTCCCGTTTTTTTGATCACGGCAAAGCTGGCTCCCATTGCTGTAGACACGATGGCGAAATCCCTAAACACGGCACCTCCCATCTCTTTAAATCCACTCAATCCTGTTAAATCCGCAATTCCATTTTTGCCTTCTGTTAGCACGCCTGCAAAATAGGCTAAAACCAATCCCGCAAAAATGGCAATCGCAGATCCCGGTATTTTCTTTCGAAATACGAATTTGGATATTCCTTCGGCCGCATACATGATGAGTCCAGTGACTAAAAATGCCACCATTAATCCATTTTTGTCCAGTAATGTTTCGATGTAATTCATGTTATCGTTGGTTTTTGTTGGCCAACAAAGGCATGAGTGATAAACAAATGATTACAGGAATGATGCCTGCCAAAACTGCGAGCATTCCATTGGTAAAGGCTACGCGGACGTTTTGGATGGCCGACATCGCCACAATGATGGGGATATACATTTTACTCCAGAACAAAATCCCTTCACCCATTTCAACATGAAATAGATTTCGTTTTTCTAATTCATTTTGGGCCAAAATTAAAAACAACATCGCAAAGCCCACGCCACCTACATTGGCCTCTATGTCCAATAATCTTCCCAAGGTCTCGCCGAGTAATTGGCCTGCAATAAAACAACCGGCCAATAAGGCCACTCCACGTAATAACATCTTATTGAATTAAGTTGACAACATCTTTTTTCGTTACTTTTCCCATCGCATTTCGAGGTAATTCACTTACTACTAGGTATTTACGAGGGGTTTTGTAAGCAGGCATTTGTTCCCGCATCCAGGTATTTAAAGCCTTTTCATCGATTACCCCTTGTGTGACAATTGCCGCAGCAACTAATTCTCCCCATTCATCATTGGGTAATCCCACAACGGAACAATCTTTAATGCCTGGATATTGACGCAAAACTTCCTCAATTTCTAACGCTGAAATTTTATAACCTCCAGATTTGATTATATCGACTGAGTTCCGACCTAAAATACGGTAGCCGCCTAGTTCGTCCAACACGGCGATGTCACCTGTTTGAAACCAACCATCCTCCGTAAATGATTCCGCTGTCGCTTCTGGTTTTTGCCAATATTCTTTAAAGACATTCGCCCCTTTGACTTGTATTTCGCCTTCTTCCGATAATCGAACGGATACACCTGGAAGTGGATATCCCACATGTCCGGCTACGCGTGGTCCATCATACGGATTACTTAGCGCCATACCAATTTCCGTCATTCCATAACGTTCCAATAACAAATGCGTCGAAATCGTTTGCCAGCGTTCCATGACTGAAACAGGCAAAGCAGCTGAGCCAGAAATCATCAATCGTAAGTTGGCCAACGCAGCCGTCAACTCTCGCTGAACATCTTCCGTTTGTGCCTCCCAATAATTGATTAGCTTAAAATAGATCGTCGGCACCGCCATAAACACATTAATTCGCGCTTCTGTAACCAAGTCAAATATGCCCTTTTCGCTGAAATTTGGCATAAATTCACATCTAGCCCCCGCCCACAAGGAGCAAGAAACGACATTAACCACGCCATGTACATGGTGCAATGGCAATATACAAACAGTTGAATCTGCAGAAGTCCATTTCCAGGCTTCGATTAAGGCACTTATCTGGGCATTCAGGTTTGCATGCGTACTGACAACACCTTTAGGTAAATTCGTTGTTCCGCTGGTATACAAGATCATGGCGCCACGGGAATCGTCGATTTCAGGTAAATCTTGCGTTTTTCCTCCTTCATTTTTCCCTAGGACAATGAACCGACAACCCAATTCGGATGCCAAATCGTTCATTAAATCTTCGAATTCAGGCGAGACAACCAAGATATTCGAACCCGAATTCTCGATGGTATAGCGCAAGGATGGTATCGGATAGCTTAAGCATAGGGGAACAACGATCCCTCCTGCTTGCCAAATTCCCCATTGTACGCGCACATAATCAAAGCCCGGCTGCACCATAAATGCCACGCGGCTTTCCTGTAAATCTGATTCGCCAGCTAAAAGTGTATAGGCAAATTGCTCTGCCGACTGGTGTAAATCGCTATAGCTATATGTTTTCCCTTCGGAAATGATCGCTGTTTTTCCAGCGTATTGGCGGGAATTAGAAAATATATTTATCATTCAAAAAATTAGACGTTGGACGCTAGACATTGGCCGCTAGACATCATTTATAATTACACTCACCTCTTACTTCACACTTCTCACCTCTCACCTCTCTATGGTCTATTTCCTGCCAAACTTCTACCCTCGGAATCCAAACCTCCTGCACAAATCGATTGTGAATTGGATGGTTAGAATAGAGATCATAAGCAGCCTGATCTTCAAAATCCATGCCTAAACCATGCGTGTAAGGATTAGTGGCATTGAATTCCAAAAGAACTTTCAGATTCATTACTCCCGGTATTTGAGCTAGCTTCTTTGCTTCCGCAATGAAATAGGCTTGTTCAGCCTCTGAGGTCTCCGATTTAAACTTTAAAAATACACTGTGATGTAACATTTCTTTTTGTTTATTCCCCAGACTAAAGTCTGGGGTTATCTATTTTTTACTAGG
>CAZUAZ010000040.1:9600-21440 GCA_964618445.1 uncultured Aquirufa sp.
TTTCTTTTTGTTTATTCCCCAGACTAAAGTCTGGGGTTATCTATTTTTTACTAGGCCAAGCCTGGGGTTATCTATTTTTTACTAGGCCGAGCCTGGGGTTATCTATTTTTTACTAGGCCGAGTCTGGGGTTATCTATTTTTTACTAGGCCAAGCCTGGGCTTATCTATTTTTTCTGGGCCGAACCTGGGCTTATCTATTTTTTACTAGGCCGAGCCTGGGGTTATCTATCAATTTTTAACCCTAGGCTTTAGCCTAGGGACCAACCTCCTGCGTCTAACGTCTATTGTCTAATACATTCGCCATTAATCTCCACGCCCCAGGTACTCCCGCAGGTAATTGACGGAAGAATACAAGTCCTGTGTAAATGAATTGACCTTTTCCGTAGCGAGCCACCGCAATATTTCCCTTTTGCTCCGCTTCACCCGGATCCGTGAATGCTAGTGGAAACGTAAAGTTTGGATCGGATGATTCAGCTAAGTAAATGCTGCGTTCCTGAACCCAATCTGCAAAATCAGATTCTTTTATCTCATTTGGTTTATGAAAAATAGGAACATCCACCAAGAATTTTGGTGTCGCTTCTTCTTTGGTAATTCGGTTACGGGTAATGGCTAACGGGTATGGACCCATCTGGCTTTTTAACGGACCTAAATTACTTTGAGTATTGTACTGAACCACATAATTTCCACCTTGCTCCACATATTTCATTAATTCTGCATGGGCATTTGGAAGGTAATCGACCGTATTATGTGCCCGAACACCCGTCAAAACCACGTCATACTGAGCCAGATTCGTCGCCTTCAAATCAGCTTCAAGCAAGTAATCCACCTGATACCCCATTTGTGTTAAACTCTCCGGAACCTTATCCCCCGCCCCTTTAATGTAACCAATGCGCTTACCCGTTTTCTTGAAATCAATATGCAGTAAATTGACCGAAACAGGTGAAAAATATCGCTGTACAGGAATATGTGGGTAATTAATACTCTCCATTTGTAATGAATCAACCCAATTTCCGCGGCTTGTTTCATAGGCCAACTGTATTTTCCAAGTCTCCTTGCCATCAAATTTTTGATCCTTCTCGCGTATGGTAATGGAGACATTTTGGCTCATTCCCATCGCTAGACCATCTGGTAGATCCAATGTTCCCAAACGAGTTCCCGCTTGATTTAACACATCCACTTTCCCTGCTGCAATGGCTCCCATGGCCTTAATTTGTATCTCAAATGACTTCGAATCCCCCGATCCTTTCGGTAATAAAATGTTGGGATGATTAATTTGAAATATACTGCGTGGCGTGATCGCAATTGGTTGGGAATATTCCCCTTTAACTGGATCAACTACGAGTTCTTGGATGGGCCGACTGATCTGCAATTTTTCCCCTTCGATGGTCAAAAAGGCATGCACCAATAGTGCAGGATCAGGTGCTGCCTGGCCAATCTTCTCTTGATCTTTTACTACAAAATGCCCGGTTTCTTTGGTATTGACTAACCAATACGGCTGTGTGATTGATTGACGAACGAGTTGGGTATGGTTCCAATTGACACGTTTGTAAGGAACAACAGGCTCCTTCAACACCGTATCTTTTTCACCAATAGCAAGTTTCAATGACGTCACATGGATTGGGCTACGAACGATGAATTCCGTTTTAATCATCATGGGGTCACCTTGAGCGATGGTTCCGCGATTTGTATTTCCAGCAAAATGTATACCTGCTGCTTGTACGATCCATGCATCAATTTGCTTGATCTTTTTCGCCTTCAAATAGCTATCATCCAGTTTATTCAACGCTTTACGCACTTGAATCATATCCGGAACGCTTAAATAAGGCTTTTCTGTTTGATAATTTCGAATTACCAATCGGATCATTCGCTCGATTTCTGCGCCTGCCTGGCTATTGTGCCAGTGGTTTGTCACTCCCTCTTCAATCGAATTTTTGGGCGCGCTTCCAGCCAATGTCTGAAAATATTCAGTTGACTTCCCGTGATCTACGGCAAATCCAAATCCCTGAGATTTGTGTTGGCTCCGACTAAACGCAGCTAATTCCCCCGTGCTTTGGCCTATGCTCGGCAAGAAATTTCCAATTTGAATCTTGAATTGATCTTCTGAGACCGTTGAAGAACTCCCAAAGCGAAAGGTATTCCAAAGCAATCGCGTAGCTTTCCACGGTTTGATATCCCCTTTCAATTGTTCTGGAAAGCGTTTTGGATCCGCTGCAGCTTGATACGCTTCAATCGCTAATACCGCCGAAGCCGAATGGTGGCCATGTCCTGCGCGTGCATCGGGTGGAAAACGGGTGAATATGATGTCTGGACGTAGTTTACGTATCACATAAACTAAGTTTGATAACACCAATTCTTTATTCCAAAAACTCAGCGCCTCATCCGTAGACTTTGAAAAACCAAAATCAAAGGCCTGCGAAAAGTATTGATTGGCTCCATCGATTTTACGTGCAGCTAACAATTCTTGTGTTCGAATCAATCCCAGCGGGATGCCTTGCTCATCACCGATGAGGTTTTGGCCTCCATCGCCACGTGTAAAAGCGAAGTAATTGGTTTCCCAATGTTGTTCTTGCGCGAACCAGGCCAACATATGTGTGCTTTCATCATCGGGGTGTGCAGCAATATGCAGCACGGTACCAGTTGATTCAATGCGTTTTAGATTTTCCAGTAATTGGAGTCCATTTTGTGCCCAAGTCATGCTAGGCACTAATAATAAGGCGAGAATTAGTCTTTTCATGCGTTTAATTCGTTTCGTGACCACGGCTGGCGATAGGTTCTGGTCAACAAGGCTGTTGCCTCTGGATCGTTGATAACTGTTTTTGAAGTTGGATCGTAAGAAAGCGGTCGGCCTAATTTCATCGAAACATTGGCCAAAATACAAGAGGCCGTTGAAATATGACCTTCTTGGATATCTGCGATAGGTTTGGTGCCTTTGTCGATAGCAGCTAGGAAGTCCAACATGTGTAAACGTGTCGCGGGAGCGGCATTTAATTCAATCCGATCTTCCGTCAGATCTTCCGGGTATTTTTCTTTCTCAAAGACACAATCACCATGTAATTTTTGCGCCTTCGGGTCCGTTGGCGTAAAGTCATATTTCATCGTACTCATACGCAACGTCCCTTTTTCGCCATAAATGGTTAAACCCCATGGATATTCAGGATCCGGTGGCGTTCCCCAGGTGCGGTGTTGCCAAACGCAATTCAAGCCATCGTATTCGAAAACAGCTGTTTGCGTATCAGCAATGTTTGATTTGCCTTCTTTTTGTACGTAAATACCGCCTTCAGAACTGATTCGTTTAGGCCAACCGAGCCCAAGCATCCAGCGAGCTGTATCAAACATGTGAACGCACATATCGCCCATAATACCATTTCCATATTCATTAAAGGTTCTCCACCAGCGCGTATGAGGCAGTCCATCGTAAGGACGCAATGGAGCAGGTCCTGTCCACATGTCATAGTCGAAAAAGTCGGGAACCGCCTGAACTGGTGGATTACCATTATTGCGCATGTGGTAATAGCAATACATTTCCACATGAGCAATTTTGCCTAACATGCCTGTGTCAACAATATCTTTTTTGGCTTGAATTAAATGGGGAGTTGACTTACGTTGCGTACCCACTTGAACCGTTTTACCATATTTACGAGCTGCAGCTACCATAGCTTCCCCTTCTAAAACATCCACTGAAATAGGTTTTTGCACATACACATGGGCTCCCGCTTTCACAGCGTCTATCATTTGTAATGGGTGCCAATGATCCGGACTTCCAATCAGGACAATGTCAAGCTGATTTTCAGCCAAAAGCTTTTGGTAATTTCCATATAAACGGGGCGTTTTACGGGATTTTTGCCGTGCGGCAACAAGCTGTCCAGCCTGTGTTAACATGTTTCTATCTGGATCGCAAAGTGCTACCACTTCAACCGGCACCACTTGCATGAGTCTAAACAGGTCACTTTTGCCGTACCACCCCGCACCGATCAAACCGACACGAAGTGGTTTGGCAGGATTAACTAGATCGATTCCATACGCTCCGAATGTCGAGAGCGCTAAACTTGCCGTAGCTCCTTTAAGGAAATGTCGGCGGTTAATGTTGAATAGGTTCATAGGTTTAAAATTTAGTCCGGAGTCTGAAGTCCGAAGTTTATTTTGTATTCCGTAATTTTTCCTCCGGACTATTTTCCTTCGGACTACAATAATATCGAAACCACCCCCTCCTCTGGAATAGGCACTTCCGCATATTTTCCAGCTAGGTTGAGATTAGTTGTTATTTTATTACTTGTTTCATTTTGCAAGATCAGGGCAATTTTGCCATCAGGTCGTTTGGCGGCTGTTCCGTTTAGTCCTTTAGGTAAACCTTGTAAATCAATGCGGACAGATCCAGTTGGAAGTATTCGCGATGCTTGGCCGATAATGTAATAGGCTTGATTTCGGGTAATTTCATCTGTTTTTGAGATCGTTAGCGCTCCTTTACATTCCGTACATCCTCCAGGTGTAACTGGTCCAAAATTAGAATCATTCGCTAAATTCCACTCTAAGGCTGTTTGTGCATGATTATTTAGTGCGCCGATAATCACATTTTTGATATGCCACATGAAATCTCCTGCAAAATCACCTTTTGATCCGGTCCATTGCTCCGTGAAATATAAGGCTTTATCTGGATGCGCTTTTTTGACGGTACTCAACGCTGAAATATCGCCATTATATAGGTGGAAGGCTGATCCATCCACATATTTACGCGTTTCAGGATCGTTTAAAATTTCAATCGGATATTCCGGTTTATCGCAGTTGTGATCGTAAATGATAATTTTGGTTTTCAATTTTGCTTGCGCGAATGCAGGACCCAAATGTTTTTTAATCCAGTTGTTTTGTTGGCCCGCCGTCATCAATAAACTCGGATTATTACCCGGATGCAACGGCTCATTTTGTGGAGTTAACGCCCATATCGTCAAACCTTCTCTAGCCATCTCTTGCACGTATTTGACCAAATATTGGGCATAAGTTGCTTCATATTCAGGGGCCAGTGACCCACCTTTGGTGGCCATATTATCCTTCATCCAAGCAGGTGGTGACCACGGAGTCGCCATGAATTTAATGCCCGGTTGTATGGATTTAATCTCTTTTAACAGCGGAATAAGAGATTTTTGGGCTTTGACCAAACTGAATTTACGAAGGGAAACATCTCCCGCAATATCATCATAACTATATGCCTCCCCATCTAAATCGGTGGCTCCTACTCCTATCCGCAATACGGATATACCCATTTGTCCTGGCTGGGTACCGAATAATTCTTGTAATAAGCTTGTTCTTTTAGCAGGAGCTAAGGCTTGAATAACATCTGCAGATCCCCCTGTGAGCGTATAGCCAAAACCGTCGATGGACTGAAACGTAATTTGAGGGTTAATGATGATGCCAGTTGATTGGCCAGATTGAAAAGAAAGACTTGGATTTTCATGCCACATATCCGCACGTTTAGGCTGAGATACCCAAACTTGCGCTAGCATTGTTTGATACATACCTAGCAGCAACATACTGCAGGTCAAAATCCGTTTCATTGTATAGGTTTAATTGGGATTCAATATATTGATTTTTTTTTGAAATTGCTGTCCTGACAATTTCAAGGTCAAAAAAATACCGCGAATTTCGCGGTGTCTTATGTAAAATGGAAATTACTTGATGCGCTTTTGTGCAGCCGCTTTATGACTAGAAACGGCACGGTGTTCTTCTAATCCCACAATCGTGACAGCTCCTCCCTCACGCTCATAATTGAATTTGAAATGTTCTAAATTTTCCATCACAGAGTGATCGACTAATTGTGTTTTGGATAAATCAATGGTCACCTGGAAAGCTGGTGGAATTGCTTCTAACTTACGTTTAATACCTAGAAAGTTTGTAAATACAGCTGCATCTGAAATCTCAACCAAGTATGCATTACCTGTAAAGGAAACCTCCGTAGGTGCTTTGAATATGGCACCAAGAGGCTTTCCATTCAAAAGATTTACCAACATTTCAGTTAAAATACCAGCTAAAATTCCAACCAGTAAATCCACCGTTAGGGTGACTACAATGGTCACCATAAAGATCAATAACTGCTCTTTTCCCTTTTCAAACGTGCGCATGAACTCTTTGGGATGCGCTAATTTAATCCCCACGGTAATTAACATGGCGGCCAAAGCCGCACTGGGGATCAATTCGATCAAATCAGATGCCATCAATACGCAAATCAGAATGAAAAATCCATGAAAGAAATTAGCCCACCTTGTTTTGGCGCCATTCGTTATGTTTGCCGAGGAGCGCGCGACCTCTGAGATCATTGGTAATCCGCCTAAGCATGCAACTAGCGTGTTCCCGATTCCAATGGCAATCAGGTCTTTATTGGCATTGGATTTGCGGTGAAATGGATCCAACATATCCATGGCCTTGACGGTCAATAATGATTCGAGCGAGCCAATGAGCGCAAACATCAGCACAAATTTGATAAAGGTTGCCGTTTGTGAAACTCCATCAAAACTTACATGCAGCTGGATGCTTTCGATTAAATTGCCAACTTGAACAAGCGCATATCTAGGTGCGGTTGCCTGAAAATCTAAAAGTAATTCTGCTGGAATGGCGATCGCTAAAACGACCAACGGAGCAGGAATTTTTTTGATGATTGGGTGTTTAATTAATGGCCAACCCATCATGATAACTAAGCTGATGAAACCAATCAATGTGGCTTTGGGCTCCCAATTCGATATAAATTCTGGTATGGAAACAAATAACGTGATGGGATCTTTCCCTTGGCTTAATGCGGGATTAACATCCAATAAAACGGGAATTTGCTTTCCAATGATGATTAATCCGATCGATGCCAACATACCATGTATGGCGGCTAAGGGAAAGAAATCCATTAGTTTTCCAAGCTTAAATACCCCAAAAAGGATTTGAACCAAACCAGCCATGACCATAGCACCTAAAGCCAATTTCCATCCCGTTTCTCCACCGCCAAATTCATTGACAGCACCCGCAACAATAACAATTAATCCTGCCGCTGGGCCTTTGATCGTTAATCGTGAACCTGCAAAAAAACTGACGACCATTCCGCCAATGATTGCCGTGATTAATCCCATAATGGGTGGAAATTCTGACGCCTTAGCAATTCCCAAGCTTAAGGGTAAGGCCAATAAAAATACAATGAATCCCGAACTTGCATCCTGAATGTAACTTTCTTTTAAGCCCGCAAAACCATCCTTAGGATCTAAATTATGATTTTTCATGGGTTAGAAATGGGTGTCAAGCAATTGGGTATACCTGAGTGTTGTACTGAATTTGGATGTGCAAAAATACCGTATCTGTATAAATATAAGCTAAGCCATGCTACATAAAACTTTGTCTAAGCTATCATAAGAAATTTTAATTAGTTGATTTACCTTATCCCCATAAACACACATGGCCAAACCGGTTAGGTTTGGCCATGTGTAACGTCAAATACCAAAAGACTATTTTAGCGAAGTCAAGTATTCAACCACATCACGAATCTCACGTTTACTTAGCATCGATCCCATCGCTGGCATGGATGAAGGATAGTTTTCACGTGATTTGATACGACTCACTGCAATTCGCAATGGCTCCGCTTCACTTGTCTTCAACTGAATTTCTTGTTCCGTTTCTGAAATAACGGATCCACTTACCTCTTGGCCATCGGTCAACTTCAAGGATATAGTACCGTAACCTGGAGCGATTCGCGCACTTGGCTCAATCAATGCTTGCAATAATTGTTCACGTGTCAGCTTACTTCCGATACCCTTTAATGATGGGCCGACATTTCCGCCCTCACCACCTACATTATGACAACGTACACATTGTGCGGTTTGGTTTCGGTTAAAGATAAAATTACCTGCTTGAATGTTTCCACCAAATAAGGCCTCTTTGAACTCATCTGTCAACGAGCCTTTGGTTTTCAATGCATCTAATTGCGCCACCAACTTTTCCTCTTTGGTCGCTTCTACTGCTTCCATCAAGTCTAATTTAATCCCAGCAGGTAACTTGCTCTGCAACATGCGCGCAATTAAATCTTGTAATACATCCGATGTATTGGCAGGATCCATCTTGGCCATACTCTGCAAAACTTGTTGCTGCTCATTTATAGACCCTTTTTCAAATATTGGGTTAACCATACCTGGTAACTGTGCTTTTGTAATCGCAATTTTATCCAAGGATCCCATTGCTAAACTACGCACCATTCTTGAGGTATCTTCCATGCCCTTTTGAATCAATAAAGGCAAATTCGTATCCTTTAAGTTGATCAAAGACGTCAACTGGACACCGCGCACTTTCGCAGCTGGGTGATTCAAAAATAACTGTGTCTGTTCAGCGGCTACATCTTTAATTCCTAGTTCTGCTACTAATTGGCCCGTTGCATTCAATACCTCTACATTTTTACTGCGAATGAACGACGGAATGATCGGTTGGATTTTAGCCACGACGTCTTGAGCGTTGCGGTCCAACTTACCTCTGTGCCGACCGTCTACGCGGTCTAACACCGACGGGTCTCCCCATGTACCCAAAGTTGCAATTGCTTCTGCACGCATCGCATCCGGAATGTCTGTGCGCTGTACATAAGCAACTAATAAATCAATTTCCTTCGCATTCCCTACGCGTAAACATGCATTAATTGCCCGACGAATAATTACCTCAGAGGTAATTGAAGGATTACTTAATGTCGCTGCCAAAGCAGGCAAAGCCGCTGGGATCGATAAATCATCATGAATCGCTCGTGCCGCTTCCGCGACAATATACATATCCGAATCCGTTAAGAAACGAGCCACTTCTGGACTCGCTAAACGTCTTAATACTAATACCGCTGCAATGCGTAGCGAACGATTTGAAGAAGTTGCCAAAGCGGCTATCGGATCCACTTGTCCAATTCGACTCAATGCAAGCACTGCCGCATGACGGATGTACACGTCTTCATCCTTATTCTGCTCAATCAATTTTAATAAATCCGGAATGGCTGAAGTAGCTTCTGTACGTCCCAAAGCTTGCGCCGCAAAGAATTGTACTCGAGCTGATGTTGAACCTAATGCCGCAATTAGCTCTTTTTCGGCACCTTTATAGCGCACATCCCCTAACACCTTCAAAGTCTGAGCCTGAATTTCCGCATCCGCATCGGATAGATAACTAACTAAATTAGCTGCTATGGCGTTGTTTTTGGCGGCCAATTGACCAATCCCCCAAATACCATGTACACGCGCTAATTGGTTTTCCTTTTGCTCAATCGCCTTCCACAATTCAGCTGCTAGACCACGTGCGACTAACTCAAACTGTGCTTTTTGGCGAACACGCATATCCCCATAAGCTAATAAGCTAGCTAATTGCGGAACACCCGCTTTGGCATAATCCATCTGAATATACGCCTTCGTCTGTGCACGTTCCGCGGCTAAATCGTTCGATTTTTCATCCACATCCAATTTCCATACACGTCCATAGTTCTTAATGTCCCAACCCGTCACCCAATCAGCCGCGTACAATGCTCCCTCTGGACCAAATCGAATACCAGTAGGTAAAATACCACTCACCACATCTACTTCCGACTTGAAATCAAATGAAGCGCCCTTTGGCTTTAAATCAAATGACCAAATATGTGAGTTATTCGCATTTCCCACGAACTCAACTAAGAAAAACTTGTTCTGCCACTTTTTACCTAGCGCTGTTCCTGGATTGTAAATCATTCCCGTAGGACCATTGTGGTAATTGCGAATAGGTGGAATAATGTAGGCCGCTTGACCTTCCCAGCGTGGAATGTACAATTTCTCATCCATCCACACTTTGTACAAATTGTTCTTTGGATCCGTGTATTTTCCATATTGCCAGTTAGAACGCCAACCGATATCAGCCCCCTCCACAATATGTACTAAGCGCTCACTTTCACCTGGATGGTCACCGTCATTATCCGAACTGATAATGTTTCCATAATGATCAAATACAAATTCGTGGGTATTCCGAATACCTGAAGCAACAATCTCTAAATCGGTTCCATCTGGATTCGAACGTACCAAAACACCCGAATTTGGATTGGGTAGATTGCGTCCATCTACGGTCGTTATGTTCGCCCCAATATCTCCAATCTGCCAATAAATTTTCCCATCGGGTCCTTCAATCACACTCGACATCCCATGTCCACCAAAACCAATGTGTACCGCAAAACCTGTGGCAATGGATTTGGCATTGGTCCAAAGTCCTTTTTTATGTGTATTGTCTAAACGCCATAAATCAGGTCCAATGGCCACAAATGCATCCTTTTTGCGTACGAGTAGGCCTCCTGCTACGTCAGTCACTTCCTGATTGAATTGATTCAAAATACGCGTTCCTACATCTGCGTAGCCATCCCCATTTTTATCTTCTAATTTCCATATTTCGTCTTTTTCCACCGTTAGGTCATGCCAGTCATGGATACCGTCTCCGTTTAAGTCAGGGAGCCACGCGTTTTTTTCCGAGTTTTCTGGCGCAAAGGTCTTACGTAAAAATGCTCTACGATCTTCAACGGTCTGGAAACCGATGGATTCTGTCATCCAATCCCGATGGCCACGAATGTCAAATTCAGAAACCTTACCCCGATTCGTGCTATTCAAATAAACAGCCCCTTGGTCGTCAATGTCTATCGCGACTGGGTCCGGAGCTAAACTGTCCGATGCCCAGCGGGTTATCGTCATACCTGGTGTGATCTTTATGGGTAATTTTTCCTTGGCAGTCTGCGCCCGTTCAGCTATCTGATCTTGATCCTCAAAGATGACTTGATACGTTTCTTTTTCTAGGGAACTTGTACAACCCCAAACGGCAAGGGCGAGTATGGGTCCAGTTAGTAGTCTCGTTTTCTTCATAATCTAAATATTAATTTTCTTCGTCCATCATACTGCGTCGCTGTTTTGCGGCTTGTTTGGTGGTTTTAAATCGGTAATTAAATGTTAAGTTCACTTGGGTTAATCGGCCTTGAAATCTACTTTTTGTATAGAATCCCTCACCCATCGCCTCACTCCGATTGATACGCGAACTAAATAGGTCTAACACATTTAGACTCAATGTTCCATTTCCCTTCATGATATCTCTAGAAGTAGAAAGGTCCATCCAAGCAATTTCTCCTCGTGTTCCTTGTGGAGTTTGTTGCGGAGCCTCGTAATTGGCACGTATTTGAACGTCTACCCCTGAACTCAGCCTAATGCGTGAGGTATGTCGCACAAACCACGAGTAGGTATCGCTCTTGTAATTGGCATTAACATTTGTCGCATCCGTAATGGCCCGGAAAGCATTTAAACTAATATCTGCCTTATAAGCCTTCGTCAAATTCGTCGAACTCGTTACCTCTAGTCCCATGGACTGTTGGTTCGCAAAATTCTCTGGCAACGTACGCGAAAATCCATTGGCATCTACCGAACGGATCCGGTCAATTTTTCCCGTTGTATTTCGATAATAGATGGAAGAACTAATACTGCCCTGCTCAAAATACTTTAAGTGGCCCAAATCATAGGAGTCCGTAAACTCTGGATTTAAATTTGGATTACCCGAAAAGAAGTTTCGGTTATCCGATAAGGTAACGAACGGACTCAAGTCGTTATAGGTAGGTCTTCTAACCCGTCGTGAGTAACCCAATTGCAATGAATTGTCTTTGGAAATCAAATAACTAAAATGCGCACTCGGGAAAAGATTAGCATATTGACGCGGGTTCTTCTCTTTCGTCTCGAGCAACTCCGTCTGTATATCCGTGTTTTCCCCTCTTATGCCAAATTGATACGTAAATTGATTCTTTTTATTTCCGTAGATCGCATAGGCCGCTGTAATATTCTCTTGGTAAACGAAGATATTATCTAGTCCTG
>CAZUAZ010000041.1:0-13179 GCA_964618445.1 uncultured Aquirufa sp.
ATAAATCTGGAATGACTTTAAATCGTAAAGTTTTAGCTGACTTAGCGATGAATCACCCAGAAGCATTCAAAGCAGTCGTTAAGAAATTAGCGTAAGCCAAATGAAAAGTCCCGATTTAGTCGGGACTTTTTTTTTATCCCTTATCTTTGTTGCCTAATCTGGTAACATTGCAAAAGCCCATCTATTTCGATTATGCCGCGACAACCCCTGTTCACTCAGCGGTGCTTACTGTTATGCTCCCCTATTTTATGGAGGATTTCGGTAATGCGGGGTCTAATCAGCATTATTACGGCTGGGTCGCCGAAGAAGCAATTCAAAAGTCGCGTGCATCCATCGCGAAGTATTTCAATTTACCTGCATCGAGCATTTTATTTACCTCTGGAGCGACTGAATCCAACAATCTCGGTATTCAAGGTTTGTTGTCTGGGAGAAAGCCAGGTCATATTGTTACATCTACCTTAGAGCATAAGGCGGTTTTGGCGGTATGCCAACACATGGAGTCGCTCGGTTGGTCAGTTACCTATGTAACTCCCAATGAAGCTGGTATGATCGATGTGGAGGATGTCAAGGCTGCGATACAATCTGATACTGTATTAATTTCACTCATGCTTGTGAATAATGAGCTGGGCACGATTACAGATTATGAAGCAATACGCGCATTAGCGGATGCGCATCAACTTATATTTCATGCAGATGCTACGCAGGCTATTGGAAAAATAGACCTACAAGGCAAGGTTTTGCCTCATTTGATGAGTATATCAGGACATAAGGTCTATGGACCGAAAGGTATTGGTGCGCTAATTGTCCAACCGGGAGTACAGATTCAACCATTGGTATTTGGTGGTGATCAAGAAAGGGGAATTCGTAGTGGTACGTTGGCCGTCCCACAAATCGTAGGTTTAGCTGCATCCTTTCAACTGATTCCTGAACTCTTGTCTCATGCACAAACATTAGCGGAGTATAAATCACGTATTGAGAAAGCTGTTCCTTCGCATTGGAAATTAAATGTGTCACGTGCATCTACTGTTCCTCATATACTTAGCATTTCATTACCTGAAACCGACTGGGAAACTTTGTTTCAGCGTATTCCCAATCTAGCCATTTCGAATGGTTCGGCGTGTAACGCCAAAACGCATTTACCATCACATGTGTTAAAATCGATTGGATTGTCTGATGCGGAAGCTTTAGCCACCTTGCGGATCTCCATGGGATTAGGTACTACCTCACAAGATGTTGATTTTCTGATTTCCTATTTACATGAAAAGTTGAATTGAATATGAAAGAGTTGATTCAAATTCTTGGCCAATTAAAGCGCTTGTTAAACTCAAGCGAATCATTCGCATTAGCTACCGTGGTTTTTGTGGAGGGTTCGGCGTATCGCCGACCAGGTGCTCGGATGCTTATTGACGAAAATGGAAATTGGTGGGGCGGAATTAGTGGCGGTTGTCTAGAAGGTGATTTATTGAAGAAAGCGCAATTAGCGATGCGCCAACAAACCATTAAGAATATTACGTATGATACCCGTGAAGATGATCCATTCCAGTTGGGCATCGGATTGGGCTGTCAGGGATTGATTGAAATTATCATTGATCCTATTCGAGCACATGTGGAACAGATTGCCGAGCAATTAAATATGTGTTTAGATTCAGGACTGGCGCATACGCTTCAGAGTACGTGGGAAGGTTCAAACTTTTCCATTGAGGCAGTTGCAGCTACGAATGGATCATTTGCGCAGGAAGGAACTAAACAGATCTTTGTTGAAAATATTCCAGCCAATACGCGCATATGGATTGTTGGCAATCAATTTGACGCCATCAGTTTAATCCAACTATGTCAGCAATTGGCTTGGGAGATTCATTGGGTTGGTAATAAGCTAAAAATGAATCCAGCCGTTCGTGATTCAGTTCAGGCATGTTACGATTGGAATGATGATTTACCTGTACGAAATACGGACTGCCTCGTGTTGATGACGCATGATTTTGATCGGGATGTTGAATTTTTAAGCAACCAGTATGCGGTAGATAAGTGGTCTTATGTAGGTATTTTAGGTCCGAATAAACGAATGGATCGAATTTTAAAACAAATTCCAACGCTTCAAGTTAGTTTATTGTCAAGTCCCATTGGATTAGATATTGGAGCAGAAGGACCTGATGAAATTGCGATTTCGATTGTATCTGAGATTTTAGCGGTAAAGAATGGTCGCAATGGCCTCTCATTAAAACATAAAAAAGGTAGTATACATTTATGAATTCCCTAGTAGCACTTAAAAAGGCGATTGAGCCGCACCAACAAGCATTATTAACACATTCTATCAACAGTTACATTCAGTCTCCGACTGAACTATCCAATTTCATGCAGCATCATGTGTTTGCGGTTTGGGATTTCATGTCTTTGGTCAAGAAACTTCAAAAAGAACTAACCTCGGTTGATCAGCCTTGGGTACCTAAAGGAACTCCTGAAGTTCGTTTTTTGATTAATGAAATTGTCCTAGGAGAAGAATCGGATGTAGATCAGCATGGTCAATACACAAGTCATTTTGAATTATATGTTCGCGCGATGCGTGAATTAGGAATTGATGTCTTGCCTGCATTAAAGGAATTAACTAGCTCACAATCTATTACGGATGTCCTAACCTTATTGCCTTCAGTAGAGATTCCTAATTCCGTTCGTGACTTTCTAACGTTTACCTTCGAATCGATACAGAATAGACCGATTGAGGAAGTTGCTGCCATCTTTACCTTCGGTCGGGAAGATTTGATTCCAGGTATGTTTCAGCTTATTGTGGACCAATTAAAACAAGATGCACCGGCTAAAATTGAAACCTTGGTCTATTATTTAGAGCGTCATATCGAAGTGGATGGTGACCATCATAGCCAATTAGCCTATCGCATGATGGAGGAATTATGTGGAAATGATACTGATAAATGGGCAAGAGCGACACAGGCCGCCATTGAGTCTTTACAAGTGCGGAAGCTTTTGTGGGATGGAATTGTTAACTAGAGGTAAGAAGTAAGAGGTAAGAAGTAAGAGGTAATAGTTATTTGACATAAAAAAGCCCGATCTGTGTAGGATCGGGCTTTTGATTTTAGCGAAGGGGGTTTATTTAACCTCTTCGAAGGCAACGTCTTCAGCGCCACCATCAGCAGCAGTATCTGTAGGTTGTGCTCCTTCTCCTCCTTCAGTTGCACCTGCAGCATACATTTCTTGTGAAGCTGCCGTCCAAGCGGTATTTAATTTCTCTAATCCAGCATCGATACCTGCTAAATCTTGAGAAGCATGTGCCACTCTCAATTCCGCTAAAGCACCTTCGATTGCCGTTTTATTCCCTTCCGATAATTTCTCACCGTATTCCTTCAATTGCTTGTCAGATTGGAAAATCAACGCATCTGCTTGATTGATTTTTTCTACCTTTTCTTTTTCTAATTTATCTGATGCTTCGTTCGCTTTCGCCTCGTTACGCATTTTCTCGATATCCTCATCTGTCAAACCACTAGATGCTTCAATACGGATTTTTTGCTCTTTACCAGTTCCTTTATCTTTGGCAGAAACGTTAAGGATACCATTCGCATCGATATCAAATGTAACTTCGATTTGAGGTACACCTCGTTGAGCTGGTGGCAAACCATCTAAGTGGAAACGGCCTAATGAACGGTTATCTTTCGCCATCGGACGCTCACCTTGTAAAACGTTAAGTTCTACGGATGGCTGGTTATCTGCAGCCGTCGAGAATGTCTCAGACTTTTTGGTTGGAATCGTTGTATTAGCCTCGATCAATTTCGTGAATACACCACCCATTGTTTCGATACCTAACGAAAGTGGTGTAACATCAAGTAATAAAACGTCTTTCACCTCTCCTGTTAATACACCCCCTTGAATCGCAGCACCAATCGCAACTACCTCATCTGGATTCACTCCTTTAGAAGGTTTCTTACCGAAGAATTTCTCTACTTCCTCCTGAATGCGAGGAATACGAGTAGATCCACCTACCAAGATTACTTCATCAATATCTGAGTTCGTATATCCTGCGTTTTTCATCGCACGACGGCAAGGCTCCAATGTACGCTGGATTAAGCTATCGGCTAATTGCTCAAATTTAGCTTTGGACAATGAACGAACTAAGTGTTTTGGAATACCGTCAACTGGCATGATGTATGGCAAGTTGATTTCAGTAGATGCACTTGAACTTAATTCGATTTTAGCTTTTTCTGCTGCTTCTTTCAAACGCTGCAAAGCCATTGGATCTTTACGTAGGTCGATTTTTTCGTCAGCTATAAATTCTTCCGCTAACCAGTTGATAATTACCTGATCAAAGTCATCACCACCTAAGTGTGTATCACCATCAGTCGATTTAACTTCAAATACACCATCACCCAATTCTAACACAGATACGTCAAAAGTACCGCCACCTAAGTCAAAAACGGCAATTTTCATATCCTTACCACCTTTGTCTACGCCATATGCTAATGCAGCAGCTGTAGGCTCATTGATGATACGTTTTACCTCTAAACCAGCGATTTGGCCAGCTTCTTTTGTTGCTTGACGTTCTGCATCATTAAAATAAGCAGGAACCGTAATGACAGCCTCTGAAACAGTTTGACCTAAATAGTCCTCTGCCGTTTGCTTCATTTTCGTTAAAATTTGAGCTGAAATTTCTTGAGGTGTATACAAACGATCACCAATACGCACGCGAGGCGTGTCGTTATTTCCTTGCTCAACTTGATATGAGATTGTTTTTAATTCTGAACTTACTTCTGAATATTTTTTACCCATGAAACGCTTCACAGATGAAATCGTATTCTGAGGATTCGTAATGGCTTGTCTTTTGGCAGGATCACCCACTTTACGTTCTCCATTTTCTAAAAATGCTACAATGGAGGGTGTCGTTCTTCTACCTTCTGAATTAGCGATAACAACAGCCTCATTCCCTTCCATAACCGCCACACATGAGTTGGTGGTACCTAAGTCAATTCCAATAATTTTTCCCATGATTATTTATTTAAATTTTCACCCTTTTACACAAGGATAATGCCATCCTATTCAATCCTGCCACTTTATGCCAAATTGTCACAAATCAAGATTAATTCCCCTAAATCGTCATTTAGGTAGCCTTAATAGTAACTTGTAGGGCTTTAAAACATGTAAATTTTGTCAACTTTCTCTGATTTTGCTTGAATAGCTGTATTGCATTAGTTTAAATCAAAAGGCCAAGAATTTCTTCTTGGCCTTTTGATTAGATTACCTGTGTACTTTCTCCAGGTATCGTATAGGAACTACCTTTGACCATTAGTGTGATTGGATTAGCTGATAAGTTGGCAATTTCAACCCCTTTCTTTAGTATCCTAATCGCTAGTTGGTTTGATCTAAAATTGATTTTAAATGCATATTCTTCCCATTGACTTGGCAGGAATGGATTAAAACTTAACTGGTCATTCACCAGCATCATACCCCCAAATCCTTTCACAATGGACATCCAGGTACCTGCCATACTGGTGATGTGGCAACCATCCTCCGTATCATTGTTGTAATCATCTAAATCTAATCGCGCAGCACGCGTATAGAATTCATACGATTTGTCTTCTTTACCCAATTTTGCAGCTAGAATATTATGCACACATGGACTCAAGGATGATTCATGAACAGTTAAAGGTTCATAGAAATTGTAATTACGCTCAATTTCTTCTTTGCTAAAATCAGTCTCAAAGAAATACATGCCTTGCAATACATCGGCTTGTTTAATGTAGCAAGAACGTAGAATGCGATCCCACGACCAGTTTTGATTGATTGGTCTTTGACCCGCTGGAATAGCATCTACAGGTGCAATTACTTTATCTAAGAATCCATCTTGCTGTAAGAATATGCCCTTTTGTTCATCACGTGGGAAATACATGTTTTGAATGATATGTTCAAATTGAGCAATTTCCTCGTGCTTGAAATTTGTTTTGGCTAGTTTCTCTTGTGTGGCTTCTGGGTAATTTGATTTGATTTCTTGCAATACAGCTAACGTATATTTCAGGCACCAAACAGCGAAATAGTTTGTGTACCAATTGTTGTTTACGTTGTTCTCATATTCATTAGGTCCCGTTACCCCTAACATCACATATTTTTGTTGGTTCTCTGACCAGTTCACGCGCTGCGCCCAAAAACGTGAAATGCCAATTAACACTTCCCAACCATAGTCAACTAAATGCTTACGGTCGTTTGTGTAATCTACATAATCTTTGATTGCGTAAGCGATAGCCCCATTTCGGTGAATTTCTTCAAAAGTGATTTCCCACTCATTATGGCATTCCTCACCATTCATCGTAACCATTGGATATAGTGCCGCTCCTTGATTAAAACCAAGTTTACCTGCATTTTCGATCGCTCGATCTAATTGTTTCCAACGGTAGATTAATAGATTTTTGGATACATTTTGTGGTGCTGTAGCTAAATAGAACGGAATACAATACGCTTCTGTGTCCCAATAGGTGGATCCACCATATTTTTCACCTGTAAATCCTTTTGGACCAATATTTAAACGATCATCTGCTCCTGTATATGTTTGATTCAACTGGAAGATGTTAAATCGGATGCCTTGTTGGGCCGACACATCCCCTTTGATGACCACATCATTAATCGCCCATTTCGCTTCCCAAGCTTCAGCTTGTTCTTTTTTCATGGTATCGAATCCTTTGGCGCAAATGTGGTTTAAGTAGTCAATTCCTCGTGATTCTAAGGCTGATGCTGGATGATTTTCTGAACTTAAGTTGACAGCAAATTTGGTGATGACTAATTTTTCACCTTGTGCTGTCGGCACTAAATAGGTTAACGAACTATACTTTTCTTTCGTTTCAGTCTTTGCAGTAATTGCTTGTTTTTGTCCATTGACAGCTAATTCAATCTTTTGACCTGTGAAAACTTCAAATCCTGTTTTCTTCGTTTTAGACCAAACGAATGAGATATGATCACTCGCGCCTACTTTTAATTCATCCCAAAACTTTTCATCGTAGTTCGAATCCTTATTTTTTATATCACCATCAACGAATGCTTTGACTGAGATTGTGGCTGAAAAATTAAGTGGGATTATTTGATACGAAATAACACCTGATTCATCATCAGCCATGCTATTTAATCGAATGGATTCAATGGAAATAGATTTTCCTGAAGCTAATGTAATGTTACATTGGCGTAAAATGAATCCTTCTTTCATGTTTAATTCACGGTAGAAGGAATTAATTGTGCTCGTGTGCAGATCTACTATTTCCCCGTCAATGGTGATTTCTAGGCCATTCCAATTGGCGGCATTAAGTACTTTGGCGAAATATTCTGGATATCCATTTTTCCACCAGCCTACACGGGTTTTGTCTGGATAATAGACACCGGCTACATAATTACCTTGTAGTGTTTTTCCTGTGTATGTTTCTTCAAAAGAACCTCGTTGGCCCATGCGGCCGTTGCCTAATGAAAAGATTGATTCGGTTATTTCGTTGAACTCAGGATTAAACTGGTCTTCGATGATTTTCCATTCATCGAGTTTTAAATATTGTTTCATGTAAACTCAGGGTTATTAGGTAATCCTAACAAAATTAAATGAATGTATCTTTTTGTAAATTCTGTGCTAGGGTGTTTCTTAAAATTCCAATAATTCGGATGCTTGAATACCTACAAAATTGGGAATTACTTTGTCGGCCTGATGCAACATCTCCGCATCTCCTATTCCAATAGCACGCATATTTCCAGCTTTGGCAGCTTCTACGCCAGCCTGTGCATCTTCGAAAACGATGCATTCGGTGGGTAGGAAACCTAAACCACTCGCTCCTTTTAAGAATACCTCAGGATCTGGTTTACTCTTCGAGACTTTATTTCCGTCTATGATTAAATCAAACCATTCGATTAGGCCCGTTTTGGATAAAATGATTTCAGCATTCTTGCTAGCTGAACCTAATGCGATTTTATAGCCGGCTTGTTTGATTTGATGTAAGAAATCTAATACACCAGGTAAAATTTCACTTGGATTCATATTCGAAATTAAGTCCAAGTAATTTTCATTCTTTTCAATTAACCAAGTTGATTTTTCTTCCTCTGTAGCGGAATAATTTGCCCAATCTAAAATACGGTTCAATGACTCAACGCGTGATACGCCTTTCAATTGTTCATTTTGTTCTTCTGTTAGCGAATAGCCAAACTTAGTGCCTAAGTTTTTCCACGCTTGAAAATGATACATGGCTGTGTCAACTAATACGCCATCTAAATCAAATAGGCATGCCTTATATGTCATTTTGGGTGATATTTTATGAAAATCTGTTTATTTGAATGTTCAAAATTATTACATTTACTTATGCCAAGAAAGCTATTTCTGCTGTGCTAGGCTGTTTATTTTACGATATGCTACGATTTACCCGTTTTTTATTTTTGTTTTTGGCCTGCTTTGGCCTATCGCCTAATTTGAATTCCCAATCTACTATGCCTACCGCTACGAATTCCTCCTCTAAATTTATTGTGTATCAAATGATGTTTCACCTGTGGGGGAACACCAATACAAATTTGGTTCGTAATGGGTCGGCCAAACAAAATGGAGTGACCAAGTTCAAGGATGTTTCTATGAAAGCATTAAAGGCGCTTAAAGCAAAAGGTATTACGCATGTGTATGCAACTGGTTTGATTGAACATGCCACCATGGAGGATTTGACAGCATTTGGTTCGCCCTTAGATCATCCATCGGTCGTGAAAGGTCGGGCAGGTTCCCCATTCGCCATCAAAGATTACTATGATGTGAATCCGTTTTTAGCCGAGAATCCTGCGAAACGTATGGATGAATTCAAGGGTATGTTAGCCCGCTTTCATGAAACTGGCATCAAACTTATCATCGATTTTGTGCCCAATCACTTGGCAAGGCAATATCATTCCGATCAAAAGCCTGCGGGTATCGAGGATTTTGGTATGCGTGATAACAATCAAGTTCCATTTGCGGCCAACAATAATTTCTATTATTTGCCAGGAACCCAATTTTCAGTACCTGTGGGCGTTCATCCTCCTGTCCCTGTAACGATTCCTTACACGGAAATTCCTGCTAAGGTTTCCGGAAATAATGTATTCAATTCACAGCCTTCCATTAACGATTGGTTTGAAACAGTGAAATTAAATTATGGAGTAGATTACCAGCATGGAAATAAAACGCATTTCGACCCAATTCCCGATACCTGGTTAAAAATGGTTCAGGTTTTGAATTATTGGGCAGATTTAGGAGTAGATGGATTTCGATGTGATATGGCGGAGATGGTGCCTGTCGAGTTTTGGTCTTATGCGATTCCGAAGATTAAAAATAAACACAATCAAGTGGTATTCATTGCTGAGATTTATCAACCCAACTTATACAAAGACTATATTTTTAAAGGGGGATTCGATTATTTATATGATAAAGTGGGTTTATACGATGGGATTCGTCGCTTGATGCAAGAAAAGCCAGAAGCAACCACAGCGGATATTACGCGGGTTTGGCAAAATGAATCAGGTGATTTTGCGAAACACATGCTACGGTTTTTGGAGAATCATGATGAACATCGCTTGAATACACCGGCGTTTGCCGCGAATAATTTTTGGTCAACCATTCCAGGAATGGTCGTGACTTCAACCTTGCATGATGGTCCATTAATGATTTACATGGGGCAAGAATTTGGTGAGAAAGCGAATGAAATTGAAGGATATAATGAGGCTGATGATCGTAGTTCGATGTTTGATTTCTGGCGTGTAGAGACACATCAGCGGTGGATGAACGGAGGGAAATTTGATGGTGGCTTATTGAGTGCAGCGGAGAAGGAGATTGATCAATTTTACCAACAGTTATTTAAGCTGGTGCATTCTTCGGATGCAATCCAACAGGGTGCTTTTTTTGATTTGCAATATGCGCAGGATGCTGCATATGATGCCAAACATGTGTATTCATTTTTACGCTACACTGCCAACGAAAAACTATTGATCGTGACAAATTTCGATGCGAAGCAAGGGCATGAGTTCACGATTCAATTACCTCAATTAGCGCTAGATATGATGCAGGTGAAATCATTCAAATTAGCCAAAAATACCTATTTTACACCACCGAGTACCTCGGATGCTCCTCGATTAACAGGAAACAAAATTTATATTCCTGCGAATAGCGCATTGATATTTAATTTATAAATCATGAGAAAATTAACAAAACCACACTTATCCTTAGGTCAGATATTTAATATGAGTGTTGGCTTTTTAGGCATTCAATTTGGCTTTGCTTTACAAAACGGAAATGCCTCTCGAATCTTACAAAGTTTTGGCGCGGATGTCGAACAATTATCATGGTTTTGGTTGGCCGCTCCGCTAACAGGTATGTTGATCCAACCAATCATCGGTTTTTACTCGGATCGTACGTGGAATGGCTTGGGACGTCGTAAACCTTTCTTTCTTACGGGTGCCATTTTGGCTGCCTCAGCCCTATTATTTTTTCCGCATGCAGGTGCTTTAGCTGGATATTTGCCTCCTATGATTGTGGGTGCCGGTATTTTAATGATGATGGATGCGTCATTCAATGTGGCTATGGAACCTTTCCGAGCTTTAGTAGCAGATAATTTGCCCGAGGAACAAAATACACTCGGCTTCTCAATTCAAACATTTTTAATTGGAATTGGTGCCGTAGTAGGCTCATGGTTACCTTATATCCTAGGCGAATGGATGGGCGTAGCGAAATTGGCCGAGCCAGGTCAAATTCCAGATAATGTGCGTTTCTCATTTTACGTAGGTGCTTTTGTCTTTATAGCTGCTATTATTTGGACGATTGTAGGTACAAAAGAATATTCTCCTGAGGAGCGTGAGGCTATGGGTTTTGAGTCGGAAGGAAAAGAAGATACCCTCGTTTCTGTATTTCGGTATATCAAGGAAATGCCCAAGACTATGCGTCAGCTGGGCGTAGTTCAGTTTTTCTCTTGGTTCGGTTTGTTTTCCATGTGGGTTTTTTCAACGCCTGCTATTGCACACCATGTGTATGGCTTGGAATTAAATGATCATCAGTCTGCTGGATATCAGGATGCGGCCAACTGGGTAGGCATAATTTTCGGTGTTTACAGTGGTGTTTCAGCAGTTTATGCTGCCTTTTTACCTCGTATCGCTACTTTCTTGGGGAATAAAGCTACTCATGCTTTTTCGTTAACGGCTGGCGGTATTGGTTTAATCTCAATCTATTTTATTCAAGATCCTCAAATGCTCATCTTGAGCATGATGGGCGTAGGTATGGCTTGGGCAAGTATTCTAGCCATGCCTTACGCTTTGCTGGCCGGTTCGATCCCCATGTCAAAAATGGGTGTTTACATGGGAATTTTCAATTTCTTTATTACGGTTCCTCAGATTGTTAATGGCATCATCGGTGGTTCCATAGTGAAGTATTTTTACAATGGAAATGCGATCTATGCGATTGTCATGGCTGGTGTATTTTTTATCGCAGGAGCAATTAGCGTATTATGGATTCGCGAAAAGTAGTCCTTTTTTTCCTTTGTAGTTTTTGTTCAGCTATGGGTCAAGTCACTCCTGCCTTACGTTTGGCTATTCAAGAAACCCGAAGTAATCATGATTTAACACGCGTGGGTTTACAATTTCTAGGTAAACCTTATCGAGCTAATGCCTTGTCCAGTTCCAATCCTGAAGAACTCGTTGCTGATTTAACATCCTTTGATTGTGTAACATTTATTGAAAATTCGTTGGCCTTAGCACATGCTGCGGGCGATGAGTCTACATATCGGAAATCTTTGGTTCATTTTCGCTACGCAGGTGATTCTGTTCAATACGAAAAACGATACCATTACTTTTCGGATGCCATGCGGCAGCTGGGTTACCCTTTGATTGGTACGCGTGAAATGCTTCAGAAATTACCCAAATCATTTTCATTTTTAAGTAATTACTTAGTTTCTAAGCAGGTAGGACAAATCAATCTTGCGTTACTTCGTTCAAGAGAAAATCAATTGGCTCAAAACGATTTTTATTATACGCCTAATGCCTTTATTGATCGTTTACTGCCCTTATTAAAATCTGGAGATTTGGTGGGGTTGGTTTCTAAAAATCCTGCCATTGATTTTTTGCATACCGGAATGATCTATCGAAAAGATGGAAAAGTATATTTACTGCATGCATCACAGGAATATAAACGTGTGATGGTTAGTCCGCAGACCTTAGTTGAATACTTGAAAACGCACCGACAATTTATTGGTGTTTCGGCATTTAGACCTATTTTTAAGGAATGAAAAAATACAACTTTGATCAGGTCATTGATCGTACCCAAACAAGTAGTTTTAAATGGGATAATGTAACCTACCCTGCTTCGGGAATGTTACCTATGCCAGTGGCTGACATGGATTTTCCCGTGGCGGATGAAATTTTAGCTACGTTAAATCGAATCACTGATCATGCCGTTTTGGGTTATGCAATTGTCCCAGAATCCCTCAAAGTGGCGATGCAAGCTAAAATCAGCCAGGATTACGGTTGGGATACCTCAATAGACTGGCAAGTTTGGATTCCGGGTATCGTACCTGGTATTGCTGCGGCTTGTGCAGCGTTTACGACTCCTGAAGATGGAATATTAACTGCCGTTCCAGTATATCATCCATTTCATTTAGTGGCTGGCTGGGTCGATCGACCTTTAATCACGTTTCCTATGGTTCAAGTGGGGAATCGCTGGACCTATGATTTCGAAGCGTTTGAATTAGCACTAAAGAAAGGGCCCAAGGTATTTCTGTTTTGTAATCCACATAATCCAGGGGGTACGGTATTTAATGCGCATGAAATTGAGCGGATTCGTGCCTTGTGTGCCCAATACGATTGCCTAATTGTATCGGATGAAATTCATGCTGATTTGCAGATTAGTTTACAAACTAAACATCTGTGTATCTCCAGCGATATTAATTTCTTTGCAACTTCTAAGGCCTACAATACAGCTGGTTTAGGTGGTGCGGTCGCGATTATCCCTGATAAAAATATTCGCGATGCATTTACTAAAAAGACCTTTGGCTTTTTCCCTATGCTTACACGGCATAGTATTGAGGTGATGGAGACCTCATTAACAATGTCATCAGATTGGATGGAATCACTGCTACCCTATTTGCGATCTAATCATGACTTACTTTTAGCATCAGTCAATTCCCTTCCTGGTTTGACTATGTTGCCTTTAGAAGCAACTTATTTAGC
>CAZUAZ010000041.1:13279-15178 GCA_964618445.1 uncultured Aquirufa sp.
GGGTTTCTCTTTTGGTACATCGCTGTGCATGATCAGCAGTCAAGTGCAGAGGTGAGTATCGAAGATAATTTAATGGCCAGTGGTTTTGCTGATTCATTAAGACAGCAATCTCTGCCAGATTCCAGCGTAACATTCGCTGTGGAGCCCTCTGTTATCAATGCGTTTATTGAAGATTTTGAAGCAAAGGTCGATTCGAATGTCTTTCAAGTTTATAAGAGTAGCCAACTGATATTTTCGAAAAAGTTGGCATGGCCGGCGAAGCAAATTTTGGCTTCGGATTTAAATGGAAATCAGTTGCCTGAATTTTGGCTTTATGGTCAAAATGCAAGTAAACGGACGCAAATTTTGGCTTTTGAATATGGTTCAGGACATGTACGTGAGATTTCTTTCCCAACTTTAAAGGGCCGACAAGCCTTTGGGTATGTAGGTGGAGATTCATTATATTTTGAAAAGAATAGTTTAGTACGTTTAGTCAAGTATGCAAATGACCCCTATGCGGATTTTGGCAATGGATATCGGGCATGCTATTATTCCTTTGGCAAAGACCAAAGTTTTATATTGAAAAAGACCTTAGACCTAGAAAACATAACACATGAGTAATTCAAAATTGCGTTCCCAACAATGGTTTGGAAAAACTGGAAAAGATGGCTTTATCTACCGTGCGTGGATGAAAAATCAAGGTATACCTGATGATTATTTTCAAGGGAAGCCGGTAATTGGAATTTGTAATACGTGGTCAGAATTAACTCCATGTAATGCGCATTTTAGAGAATTAGCTGAATTTGTTAAGAAAGGAGTTATCGAGGCAGGCGGATTTCCAGTGGAATTTCCCGTGATGTCTTTGGGTGAAACGTTGATTAAGCCCACTGCAATGTTGTATCGAAATTTGGCAAGTATGGACGTAGAAGAGTCTATTCGCGCAAACCCTGTGGATGGTGTTGTTCTGATGTGTGGTTGTGATAAAACGACTCCTTCCCTCGTGATGGGTGCAGCGAGTGTTGATTTACCAACATTGGTTATTTCAGGTGGACCGATGATGAAGGGTAAATTTAAAGGCAAGGAAATTGGGACATCGGATGTGTGGCGTTTTGCTGAAGCCTATAAACTAGGCGAATTATCTCAAAAGGAGTTTATTGAAGCGGAAGCTTGTATGGCTCGTACGCCTGGACATTGTGCCGTGATGGGTACGGCTTCTACGATGGCTACGATGGTGGAAGCATTAGGATTGAGTTTACCTCAAAATGCGGCTATTCCTGCAGCTGACGTACGTCGTAAGGTTTTGGCGCAGCATTCTGGTCGACGAATTGTCGAGATGGTCAACGAGGATTTAAAGATGTCCAAGGTATTATCGCGTCAAGCTTTTGAAAATGCGATTCGCGTAAATGCGGCCACAGGTGGTTCGACGAATTTTGTGATTCACTTATTGGCGATCGCTGGGCGTATGGGTGTTGATTTACATTTAGATGATTTTGATAAGTTCTCTTTAAACATTCCTTTATTGGCTAATATTCAGCCTTCTGGGGAGCATTTCATGGAAGATTTGTATTACGCAGGTGGATTGCCGGCGTTAATGAATCAAATGAAGGAACATTTACATACGTCAAGCATTACCGTTAATGGCAAGACCATTGGTGAGAATATTACGGATACGCCAATTTATGACCCTACGATTATTTCGTCATTTGCAGAACCATTCAAACCAGATTCTGGAATTGCTGTTGTTCGTGGAAATTTAGCGCCTCAAGGTGCTGTGTTGAAACCGTCAGCTGCTTCTCCTGAATTGTTTAAGCATCGTGGAAAAGCGGTTGTTTTTGAAAACATTGAAGATTATCACGCTCGAATTGATTTACCCGATTTAGATATCGATGAATCTTCGGTTATGGTATTGAAAAATGTTGG
>CAZUAZ010000041.1:15278-20621 GCA_964618445.1 uncultured Aquirufa sp.
CACAACCCAGCATTTGAATGATTTAGGATTACATAATCATGTGTGTATTCATGCGGATGCAAGTTCAGAAGCGTTTCTAATTGAATTAAAACATGTCTTAGATCAATCGGCGCATGAATTAACTGGTGTCGTATGTAATGCAGGCATTACCACGTTTGGTGATTTTTGGTCATACCAGCGTGCTTCCATGGAGCAAATTTTACAAGTGAATCTGGTGGGTACTTTTTTCCTCATTCAATCTCTTGCGCAACGTTTTCGTGAAAAGCAGATTGCGGGTTCAATTGTGGTGATGTCATCGGTTACGGGTCATCAAGCTCACCCAGATTTAGCTGCCTATGGCATGACCAAAGCCGCTTTAAATCAGTTGGTGAAGAATTTAGTGATCGATTTATCCCCATTCCAAATTCGAATCAATGCTGTTTCACCGGGAGCTACGATTACCGAACGTACCTTGAAGAATGCTGAATATCAATCTGATTGGGCTGAAATTACCCCTTTGGGAAAGGCGGCTGAGGTTTCTGACATTGCTGCTGCCACCCTGTTTTTCTTATCAGATCAAGCCAAACATATTACCGGCCAAACCTTAATCGTGGATGGCGGTTGGACTTCCATCAGTCCTGCACCGAAACATTAAGCCCACGCTTTTTCTAAAAAATTCAACCAGTTTTGGTGGCAGATCTTTTTAATATCATCTTCAGAAAAACCTCGCTTAGACAATAAATCAGGTATTTTTTGCAAGTCGGCAATCGTCTCTACATCATGTGGACATTGTTCTTTGCCAAATCCTCCATCTAAATCAGTACCCATTCCCACATGATTCGTGTTTCCTGCCAATTCACAAATATGGCTCAAATGGTCAATCATGGTGTTTAATGTCACACCCATGGATTTCGGGGTTGATTTTCCGCGTTCCCAATTGGGTACCATCATCCAAGCGTCCAATGGCATTCCGATGACCGCGCCCCGACGAATCAATTCCTTGAATTGAGCATCTGAGAATTGGCGGTTATGGTCTACCAGGGTCCGACAATTATGATGACTCGCCCACACATGGCCGTCAAAGTGTTCCATCGCTTCATCAAAACTATCATCACATAAGTGCGTGGCATCTAGAATAATGTTCAATTCCTGCATTTTTTGCAGTAATTCACGCCCTTTGGGACCGATACCTCCGGTAGCATTTGTTCCTTGGGCATATCTCCCAGGTCCGTAATGTGCTGGTCCTAAGGCTCGTAACCCTGCTTCATGAGCAATTTCCAAATATTCTAAGGATACGATTGAATCAGCACCTTCTAAACTTAGGATGTATCCAATGGTGTGTTGATCGGTTGGCCACGTTGCTAAATGCGTATACAATTCAGGAAGATTCCGGATCGGACGCAGATGATTACTTCGCTCTAATGCTTTATAATACGCTAATTGGCCTTGTGTTTGAGCCCAAGCTTGTTCGGGTGAATGCCAACCAGGTAGTGAAGAGTTGCGGTCGACATACCTTGCAATTTGTGTGGCCACAACTAATCCGATGTTGCCTTTACGTAATTCTTCTAAGGACACTGTGGCTAAACCACGATCTGGTTTATCTGTTAAGTTTTTTTCGCGGTCATTGATCTCTTGAATGGAGGATCGTAAATCTCGATTCCATTCTAAAGCATTCATGCTTAAATCTAGATGTGCGTCAACTATAAACATCTTAAATAGTTATTTTACGGTCTCGTGCTAATACCTTCCAGGTGGTTCCGTCGGTTACTTGCAATGATTGGTGCAAAGCTACTGTGGGGCAAATATGGTATGGATACATACGAATTACTTCTCCGATGGCATAGCTGGAGTTATCTCCCACTTCCACAATTCCGTGTTCTTCACTTTGACTAAGTAATTTCCATTCAGGATGGTTGATGAAGGTAAGCCGATTTTCAATCGAATTTTCAGGGGCAACTGATTTATGTCCTACATCGATGCAAATGGTGTTGTTGGTTGGCTTAGATATAATTCTGCCAATAATTTGAACCGCTAATTGAACGCTCTCTTGGGGATATAATTTCGCATAACCGGTATCGAAGAAAACAAACGTACCTGGACTACAAACAAATTTTGGATTCTGATGATGTACTAAAAAACTAGGAGTTCCACCTACGACCAATTCTAAATTGGAATCCAACTGGTTGACTAAATCATAAAAGTGCTCAAAATCTTTCTCCACATGTTTTTTGCGGTCTTCGATGTTCGCATCACGTATGTGACCGTCGTATGCATGTAATCCAACTAACTGCAGCGAAGACAAACTTTGAATCTGATGAATGAGTGGTAATGCCGCTTCGGGACGAATACCTGTTCGATTCATGCCCATGTTTAAGTCGACGAAGACTTTTTGGTTTTCAGAGACTTCTGCTAACTGCGTTGCAGGTACTCGGTCGTCTAAAAGGCATGAAAAAGAGGTTTTTGGGTACTTTTTTTGAAGTTCAATGAATCGGGTGAGCGTTGTGCCTGTGGGTTGCATGGATAACAACACATCTGGTGCTTCATCTAGGGCTAATAATTCAGCCTCAGCGATGGTTGCTGCTTTGAATTTGTAAATCCCCGCTGTCAAAAGCATTTGGTTTACTTCCCGCGTTTTATGTGTTTTAATATGCGGTCTTAGTCGATGTGGATTTTTGTCCACTTGATTCAAAATCCAAGCTATGTTGGCCTGCACGATTTTGGGATCTACGAGTAATCCTGGGCTGACTAAATCACGTTCTTGAATCATAGTGCCCGATCTAAGTGAACATATCCACCGTCCACATGGATTAATTGACCTGTGGTGTGACTTGATTTAGGAGATAATAAGAAAGCAACCATAGCTCCCAATTCATCAGCAGTAGTCATTCGTTGGCCTAAAGGAATCTTCGATTCGATTTCCGCTAACTTCTCTTTCGGGTTTGGTAAGGTTTGAATCCACTTTTCATAAAGTGGTGTATAGCATTCGGCGACGATGACTGAATTAACTCGAATGTTAAATGGCAATAATTCTACAGCCCATTCGCGTGTCAAAGCGTTTCTTCCACCATTTGCAGCAGCATAAGCAGATGTTCCACCTTGTCCTGTTTCTGCAGTTTTGGAACCGATATTTACAATAGCACCTTTGGATTGTTTCAGGTAGGGTAAACAAGCTTGCGCCAGCAGATAATAATGAACTAGATTGGCATGCAATGATTGCATAAAGCGCTCATATGTACCATTTTCGAGTCCTACCCCATCATTTACGCCTGCATTATTGACTAATCCATCTATGCGTCCGAACATGCTGACAATCTCTTTCACCACGCGTGTACATTCCTCCGGTCGAGTTAGTTCAGCTACAAATGAAAAAGCTTGTCCCCCTGTGGCTTGGATGATATTAATACATGCTTGGTTATCAGCTTCGCTTCGGCCTACAATAACAACCATGGCGGATTCTAAGCCTAGGGCTTGACTTATTCCCGCGCCTATCCCTTTTGCGCCACCGGTTACGATGATTACTTTTTCTTTGAGTCCTAGATTCATATTAGTCTAATGCGTAAAAGTTGATGCAATTTGAATGATTCATTTTTTCTTGTTCCGACTTGCTTAGCGATTGGATTTGTGATGTATAAACGTCTATCCACGTATCTAATTCGGCGACGACTTTAACCACAGGGTAATCAGTCCCAAACATCAATCGATCCGGTCCAAATACGGCTAATGCCGTATCTATTACTTCTTTAATTTGATCCTTGGTCCAATGTTGCCAATTAGCCTCGGTCACCAAACCGGATATTTTGGCAGACACATGATCTAAAGATTTGAAGGCCTGTAATTCTTTTTTCCAAGCGTTTAAATCTCCCGATTTAATTGGTGGTTTTGCCAAATGGTCTAATACGATTTTCTGTTCAAGACTTTGACAAAAATCAATGCCTGACTGAAGCTGATGAGGAAAAATCAGTAAATCATAGGTGTAATCGAAAGCATCGAGTGCACGTACTCCTTTGAGAAATTCGGGTCTCTTTAGAAAATCAGTATCCTTTTCTCCTTGAACAATGTGGCGAAAACCTTTGATTGTTTCAAATTGAGAGAAATAGGCCAGTCGGTCCTCGATGTTAGCTTGTTGCAAATCTACCCAGCCTACTACCCCGCGAATAAAATCAGATTGTTCTGCTAAAGCCAGGAGAAATAACGTTTCTTCTTCAGACGAAGCAGCTTGGACAGCGACACAACTTTGAATCCCTTTTGAACGAAAGGTATCTTCATCAGGATAGAAATCAGCACGAATTACGGACATTTCCGGTGTTATCCAGGCGTCCCGTTCTTCATCATAGTTCCAGAAATGCTGATGGGAATCAATCATGATGCATAAGCTACTGCTGTTTGTTTTTGTTCTCCTAGTCCATCCATTCCTAGTGTTACTATGTCGCCAGGTTGTAAATAAATAGGTGGTTTGAAACCTAATCCTACCCCATGAGGTGTCCCCGTAGAAATCACATCACCTGGTAAAAGTGTCATGAATTGCGAAATATAAGAAACTACTTGGGGAACGTTGAAGATTAATTGATCAGTATTTGATGTTTGAAAGCGCTTCCCATTTACATCGAGCCACATGGATAAATTATGCACCTCGTTTATTTCATCTTTTGTCACTAAGACAGGTCCTAAAGGAGCAAATGTGTCACATCCTTTTCCTTTAGACCAGTTACCACCGCGTTCTAATTGGTATTCGCGCTCTGAATAATCATTATGTAAACAATAACCAGCTACATAATCATAAGCCTCGGTTTCTGAAACATATTGGGCTTTTTTGCCAATAACGATGGCTAATTCAACTTCCCAATCTGTTTTGGTTGATCCCTTTGGAATCACTACAGGATCGAATGGTCCACTGAGTGCTGTTGTTGACTTAAAGAAAAGTATCGGCTCTGTTGGGATTTCTGCTCCTGTTTCACGCGCATGATCTGCATAGTTCAATCCCACGCAAATGATTTTGGATGGACGGGCGACACATGAACCAATACGCTTCGGTGATTTGATTTCAGGTAAATCTGTTGAAGCGACTATTTTGGCTAGTTTGGTTAATCCATCTGCTGCAAAAAATGCCTCATTGTAATCTTGAACATGTACTGAAACGTCAAAATAACGACCATCGATAAGAACCGCTGGTTTTTCTTGTTCAAATTCTCCTATTCTTACTAATTGCATCGACTATAAATTTTTGATTGTTTCCCACATGGTCTCAGCTAAAAACTGGTTACCTGCCTCATTTAGGTGTACGCGATCTGTTGTTAAAATGCCAGAAGCCTTATTTTCAATGTTGTTTTTCTCCTCGTAGCTTAAAAATGCTTTACGTAAATCGAT
>CAZUAZ010000042.1:0-20406 GCA_964618445.1 uncultured Aquirufa sp.
AAACAACTGGTTATGTGGTCATTCACTAAGCCGGCGGCTTGCATAAATGAGTAGCAGATCGTTGGGCCTACAAACTTAAATCCCAATTTCTTCAATTCTTTACTCATTCGTTCCGATAACTCGGTACTTGCAGGCAAAGCCTCATGTGAAGTGAAATGATTTTGGATGGGCTGATCGTTCACGAAAGACCATATAAATCGGTCAAAGCTACCAAATTTTTCCTGAATTCGAATAAATGCCTGTGCATTCGTTCGTACAGACCAGATTTTAAGTCGGTTTCTTATAATGAGCGGATTTTCTAGTTGGCTTTTTAACAATTCCTCCGTCCAATTCGCCAGCACACGATAATCGAAATGGGCAAAAGCTTCGCGGAAAAATTCCCTTTTGCGCAAGATGGTAATCCAAGATAAACCGGACTGAAAACCTTCTAAACTAAGTAGCTCAAAAAGGGCCTGATCGTCATGCAATGGCTTCCCCCATTCATGGTCATGATAGGCTTGATAAAGTGGGTCATTTCCAGGCCAAAGGCATCGGTTTAAAGTTTCCATGGGGTGAGGTTTAGGCTGCAAAGAAGAGAAATTATTGGGAATTGACAGAGTGTAAAGTTGATAAGTTGGAATAAAAATCAAGTTCTAGATAAAAACTACTAAGTTTGTGTCAGTTTAAGGTGTATCAAACCATCCGTAGTTTGCTGCTTAATAGGGAATCCAGTGAAAAGCTGGAACTGTCCCCGCAACTGTAAGCTTTCAAAATGCTTTTCAACCTCATGTCACTGGCTTCGGCTGGGAAGACTGGAAAGAATCGGAAGTGAGTCAGGAGACCTGCCTTGAATGATCCTTGACCCTGTTTTACGGAGGATGAACTGGGGTCGAGCGTTCGATTACCTTTTTATCTTCACGCCCATTGGGCAAAAAAATGTTAAAATCACTATCAGCGATTGCAATCGCTACTTTATTCCTGTGTGGGTTTCATTCCTCGCTTGGACAAACAACATCCTTTACCGATTCCACATTAGCCGAAGTTCAAGTAATAGCCAGTAAGTTTCCTGCCAAATTAGCGCAGACAGGGAAAGTCGTTTCGATTATATCGCGCCAACAAATTCAAGCGAATTTAGGTAAAGGGTTAGGGGAATTATTACAAGAAACGGTCGGCATTTCTGTCGTAGGTTCTCGAAGTGCGCCAGGCACAAACCAAGAAATCTATGTCCGCGGGGCAAATACGGGCCATGTGTTATTATTGATTGACGGATTTCCAGCGAATGACCCTTCCCATATTTCATCGGTCATGGATTGGAATTTAATTAATTTGGCAAATTTGGAGCGGATTGAAATTATGAAAGGGGGCCAGTCCACTTTATATGGGTCCGATGCCATGGCAGGTGTGATCAATTTGGTGACGGATCGCTCGAGTAATACCATTACGCTACAGGGTGGTGGCCTTGGGACTCATGCAGAATCCATTACGCTTCAGAACAATGCAGGAAAATTTCATTTGGGCGTTTCTGCTCAAAATATGCATACCAATGGTTTTTCTGCAGCAGCAAATCAAGCTGAAAAGGATGGATTTAATCAGCAAAATTTTCGGATTCGAATTGGTAGTTCAGTAGGTAAACGGAATGATTGGGATTTGAGTTATCAAGGTGAAAAATACCGGGGAAATTTAGATGCGGGTCCATTTACGGATGATTTGGATTTTACATCCAAAGCAACCAATCATGCGTTTCGTGGTCAATGGCACACGCAGTTTACAAACGGTGATTTGTTTTTACGCGCATTTCATGATGTGACTAAACGAAATTTCAGGAATGATTCCTTATCGATACCTACTAACGCCTATTTAGACTACAGTGAATCCAATTATGAAGGGACGAATCAAGGGGCAGAGGTATATGCCAAATGGCGTCTTCCATTTGGTATTACAGGTTTATTGGGTTCTGAGTTTCGGCATCAAGCATCGAATCAATCTGATTTTTCGATCAGTGCTTATGGTCGGTATGACTCGCCTGAAATTAATGCAGACTTGGCCAATATACAGCTATGGGGTAACTATGTAACCCTGCAAAAGCATACGGATCGGGCAGGTTTGGAGGTAGGAGTTCGCTGGAATACGCACTCTCTTTTTGGGCAATCGCTTACCTATCACGTAAATCCGTACTGGACATTTGCGGCGAAATCTAAGGTATTTGCTAATTATGCGACAAGTTTTAAAGCACCTTCGTTGTATCAATTGTATTCCCCTTATGGAAACAAATCATTAAAACCTGAATACGGCGAAACGTGGGAACTAGGTATCGAACATGCAATCGGTAAATGGTCTGGTCGGATTGTTGGCTTTCAAAACGACGTGCGAGACGGCATTGTATTTCAGTCCATGAATGAGGAACCTTATGGTCGCTATGCGAATTTTGCCAAACAACAAACGCGTGGCATCGAGGCTGAATTCAAATTTACGTCAGCTAAATTTTCTGCCGCAGGATCGTATACCTATTTAAAAGGCAATATTCAAAGTATTGTTGGTAGCACGGATTCAACTTATTCTTCGTTGATTCGCCGACCAGCACATCAATACTCGCTACGTTTATCGCAACAAATTGGGCCTAAATTAACCGTCAACTTGTTTACGCAATATGTAGGGGAACGTCGCGATTATTATTTTGATGATGCGACGTATGCTACGCGTGGGGTTGATTTAAAGGGCTATGTTTGGATGGAAATGCAGGCGTCGTATACGTTGTCTAGCCACTGGAAAATACAGGTGATGGCCAAGAATATATTGAATCAGGAAATTGTGGAGTTAGTGGGATATTCGGGTCAGCCGCGCAACGTGCAGTCGAGTTTGATCTTTCGCTTTTAAGGTTTAAAGCGTTCGTAAACATCTTTTCCTGTAACTGCGTCTTTGCCAAACAGCTCGATGTAGTTGACCCTAGGCATCAAATTACTTTCATCGACACTGACATACACGCGTTTAAGTATGTTCAGTTTGTTGTTGATGGGAAACAAGGCTATTGGATTTCCTTTGGCATCTAGTTTGACAACAAATTTCCGTTTGCGATAGGCTAGGAAATAGCCTTCGAAGGTATTGTGTTCGGCTGGAATAGGGTTGGTATAAAGTCCATAGGCGAGGGTTCGCTGGATGGCTGTCAGTTCCTCTTTCTGGCCTTTTTCGTCATAGCGAATCCAATACGTATAAACGGGGTTTTGGGGATTCAGTGATTTGTTGGGTAGCAGATTCGCGTCATACACAACGGTATTTGCATTTGAGCTGCGTTGAATATAGAACAGTCGATTGGTTGAGTTAGGTGGGGTAGGGAATCGGTCAAATTTCGCATGGCTTGTAAACGCGAAAAATAGTAGGATAATATATAGCCAAGTTGACCGATGCATAATCGCTTAAAAATTGGATTGCAAGTAACGCTTTTTTTTAATGAACAAGTCGCTTGTTTGTGCTGATTGATGTGCAAAAGGTATCCATATCTTGGTTTATTGAAATATTTACCTATCTTTGCATCGGAAATTTAAGAAAGAAGAGGGGTTTTTAATCCCTCTTTTTGTTTTCAGTGCATTGATGGCAGATATAAAAACAAAGATTAACGCGTGGATTGAGGAGTACATCGGTGCGGGTCCCATCTTTTTGGTTGACCTACAGGTGACTACGGGGGCTAGACGCTCTTTAGTGACTGTATTGGTCGATACGATGGAGGGGGTGACGATTGAGGAATGTGCCTTAATGAGTCGAAAATTGGGTCATCATATTGAGGAGCAAGCATGGATTGAGGAGGCCTATAATTTAGAGGTTTCGTCGCCGGGCTTGGATTTTCCGTTGACACATGGCTGGCAGTTTGAGAAAAATGCAGGTCGTAAAGTAAAAGTTTGGTTAAAGGAGGGAGATCCGGTTGTGGGGGAATTGCAGGGTCATACGGCTGATGCGATTCAGGTTTTGACTGAGAAGACAGTGAAACATCGCGTTGTTGTGGCGAAGGAACCTTCGTGGTTTCCGTTGCAGACGGTGGATAAAATAAAAGTTCAAGTATCATTTCAATAAAAAAACGTAAGGATAGCAATGAATAGTGTTGAATTAATTTCGTCATTTTCAGATTTTGCTCGGGAAAAGAACATTGATAAGCCGACCATGATCGCGGTATTGGAAGAAGTATTTCGTACGATGATTCGTAAGAAATTCGGTTCTGATGAGAATTTCAATGTGATTATTAACCCCGAAAGTGGTGACTTAGAGATGTGGCGCACGCGCGAGATCGTCGACGATAACTCGGAGGACATCTGGGATTTTGATAAAATACCTTTGGCGGAAGCGAAGCTGATTGAGCCGGATTTTGAGATTGGTGAAGAGGTGGCTGAATTGATTAAGCTCGAGGATTTCGGTCGGCGTGTGGTTCAAACTGCGCGTCAGACATTGATCCAGCGTATCAAAGACATTGAGAAAGAAGGTCTTTATGACAAGTATAAGGATTTAGTGGGCGAATTAGTAACGTCTGAAGTATACCAAATTTTGGGTCGTGAATTAATTTTATTGGACAATGAGGACAATGAATTGATTTTACCTAAATCAGAAATGATTTCGAAAGACCGCTTTAAGAAAGGGGAGACTATTCGTGCGATTATTCACAAAGTTGAGATGGCCAATGGCACACCTCGCATTGTGTTGTCACGTATTTCGCCGGTATTTTTAGAGCGTTTGTTTGAGCAAGAGATTCCAGAAATTTATGATGGGACGATTTCAATTCGCAAGATTGTGCGTGAACCAGGTGAGCGTGCGAAGGTGGCGGTTGAGTCATTTGATGATCGTATTGATCCGGTGGGAGCATGCGTGGGGATGAAGGGATCTCGTATTCACGGAATTGTGCGTGAATTACAAAATGAAAATATTGACGTGATTAATTTCACGGATAATTTAGAATTATTGGTGGCGCGTACGTTGAGCCCAGCGAAGTTGAATTCGATGGCGATTGACAAAGAGCGTCGTCGTATTTCAGTTTATTTGAATTCGGATCAAGTGTCGATGGCGATTGGTCGTGGAGGTCAAAACATCAAATTGGCTGGCAAGTTAGTTGGCTATGAAATCGATGTCTTCCGTGATGTGCCTAAAGATGAGTTGGACGAGGAGGATGTAGAATTGACAGAATTCTCCAATGAGATTGAGGCTTGGATTTTGGATGAGCTTCACAAGATTGGATTGGATACAGCGAAACAAGTTTTGGCTTTATCGAAAGAGGAACTGGAGCGTAGAACGGAATTGGAAGAGGGGACGATTGATGATGTGTTAGCCGTATTGCGTTCAGAGTTTGAGTAAAATGTAACATTGACGAATTAGTATTTTGTAAAATTTTATATGGCAGAAGAGAAAACAATGCGATTAAGCCTTGTAGCAAAACAAACAAACGTGGGAACGTCTACGATCCTTCAGTTTCTTTCTGCTAAAGGCCATAAGGTCGACAGTAACCCGAATGCGAAGCTGAATTTTGAGCAGTTGACTTTGGTCGCTAAGGAATATGGTGCGAATCATATTTTGGAAAGCACGGAAGCGCCCAAAAAAGCAGAGGAAGAGGTTGTTGTGGTTGCCGCTCCTAGGGAGGAGAAGCCAGAGCCAGTGGTTGTGGAAACGCCTGCACCTGTAGTAGCGGAGGTTCCTGCGCCAGCACCTGTCAAGGAAGTGGTCGCTGAGGTTCCTGCAGCTCCCAAGGAAGAGTCGATCATTGAAGAAAAGCAAATAGGCCTAAAGGTTTTAGGTAAGATTGACCTAGATAAAAAGGGTAATCCAGTTGCTCCTAAGCCGGTTGCCAAACCCGTAGCTGAAGAAAAAGCTCCAGAACCTGTTGTTGAAGCTCCTCAAGTAGTGGAGGAAAAAGTTATTCCGGCGGAAGTATTGGCTGAAATAGATTTATCCACACTTGCACCCGAAGAGATTCAGTTGATTGAAGCAAGAGGAGAGACCTTAAAAGGTTTAACGGTATTGGGTAAGATTGAGTTACCCATGGATAATGACCGCGGCGGTAGTAAGCACAAGCGTAAGCGAATCGTTAAAGAGGAGAAGAAGCCAGTTGCCAATGAACAGTCGCGTCCAGCTCCAGGGGCTCAAAACAATAATAATCGCAAAGATTTTGGTAAGAAACCTGTACCTGGCGCCAAACCAGGTGTTAAGGAGGAATTATCGGATAAAGACATCCAAGAGCAAATTAAGGCTACGATGGCCCGTTTGCAGGGTGCAACGAATAAGCAAAGTTTTGGTGCGGATAAGCGTCGTGTAAAGCGTCGTGAACGTGCGGACGCAGAAGAGGCTCGCCAAATGGCCGAGGATGAGGAGGCAAAAGTATTGAAGGTAACTGAATTCGTTTCGGCGAGTGATTTGGCTTCGTTGATGGATGTTTCTGTGAATGAAGTTATCTCGACTTGTATGAGTTTAGGTATGTTCGTTTCGATTAATCAGCGTTTGGATGCAGAGGCGATTACGATTATTGCAGATGAATTCTCGTATGAGGTTCAGTTCATTTCTGCGGAAGAGGAAATCGATGCGGTGGAGGTAGAGGTGGAAGATGATCCAGCTGATTTAGTACCACGTGCTCCGATTGTTACGATCATGGGACACGTCGACCACGGTAAGACTTCCTTATTGGATTACATCCGTAAGTCTAAGGTTACAGCGGGTGAAGCAGGTGGTATCACGCAGCACATTGGCGCTTATTCGGTTGAGACTGAATCGGGAAAGAAGGTAACGTTTTTGGATACACCGGGACACGAAGCCTTTACGGCGATGCGTGCGCGTGGTGCGAAGGTAACGGATATTGTTATTATTGTGATTGCGGCGGATGACTCGGTCATGCCACAAACAAAAGAAGCGATTAATCACGCGATGGTTGCCGGTGCGCCAATCGTCTTTGCGTTCTCGAAAGTGGACAAGGATGGGGCGAATACCGACAAAGTTCGTGAGGAGTTAGCGGCGATGAATATGTTAGTGGAGGATTGGGGTGGTAAATACCAATGCCAAGAAATCTCGTCTAAATCTGGTTTAGGTATCAATGACTTGTTGGAGAAGGTTTTATTGGAAGCAGAAATGCTTGAATTGACGGCCAATCCAAACAAGAAAGCAATCGGTTCAGTGATTGAGGCCGAATTGGACAAAGGTCGTGGGTATGTGACGACGATGATGGTTCAAGATGGAACTTTACACGTGGGCGATATGATGTTGGCCGGCGACAATTATGGTCGTGTCAAGGCGATGTTTGATCACCATGGTAGTAAGATTAAGAAAGCGGGTCCATCTACGCCGGTACAAGTACTTGGTTTAAATGGCGCGCCACAAGCAGGTGATAAATTGATTTGCTTGGAGAATGAGCGTGAGGCGCGTGAAATCGCGAATAAGCGGGAGCAAATTTTACGTGAGCAATCGTTGCGTACACGCAAGCACATTACGTTAGAGGAGATTGGTCGTCGGAAGGCGATTGGTACGTTCCGCGAGTTGAATGTGATTGTGAAAGGTGACGTGGATGGTTCCGTGGAGGCGCTTTCGGATTCGTTATTAAAATTGTCAACGGAAGAAGTTCAGGTACGTATTATTCACAAAGGTGTGGGTCAAGTATCTGAGTCAGATGTGGCCTTAGCTTCGACGTCGGATGCGGTGATTATCGCGTTCCAGGTTCGTCCGTCGCAAAATGCACGCCGACTAGCAGAAACGGAGCAAATTGAAATTCGTAATTATTCAATTATCTATCAGGCGATTGATGAAATCAAGGCCGCGATGGAGGGTATGTTGGCCCCTGCATTCGAAGAGGTTAACACCGCCAATATTGAAATCCGTGATGTCTTCAAGATTACGAAGATTGGTACGGTGGCGGGTTGCTACGTATTAGATGGTACCGTAAAACGTGCGCATAAGATTCGTGTGATTCGTGACTTTGTCGTGATTCACGATGGGGAGATTTCAGCTTTGAAACGTTTCAAAGATGATGTAGCTGAAGTTAAATTCGGGTACGAATGTGGTATGTCGATCAAAGGGTTTAATGACCTGGAGGTTGGCGATCATTTAGAATGCTATGAAATGAAAGAGGTGAAACGAACCTTGAAATAACAAAAAAGCCGAATCGAGAGATTCGGCTTTTTTTATGTGCTTGTCGGAATGGATTAGCTTAGAAGTTCTTTGAGGTTTACGGATTTGAAGAATACGTAAATCAAGGATACGAAAAGTCCAAGGAACAAGGATCCTAAGGTAATTAAACTGCGCTTAGGACTGGTTCTTTGCAAAGGAACTTGAGCGGGTGCTAAGACCTTGAAAACCGGTGTTTCTTTCTGAAGTTTGATGTTGGTTTCGGTCAACTGCGAGGTCAGGTTGGAGTAAATGTTAAATGCCAAATCTACCTCATATTGCAATTTTTTACCTTGATCTTTCGCTACGTTCAAGAATACATTGCGATTTTGATCCTTGTAGTTGGATAACGTAAACAAAGCCTGGTCGTAATGCTTGCGTGCCTCTGCTTGTCTTTTTGTAATGAAGTTCAATTCCTTTCGAACTTTCTCGGTACGATAGCGAATGATGTAACGTGTTAATTGTCTCAATACCAAATCAGATAGGTTCGCCGCAATAACTGGATTAAGCGCAGTACTTGTGATTTTGATTAAATTTGTTTTCTTATCAACATCAATAACGATTGAATTTTTTAGTACCAGAAGAATCTTAGTTTCCTTAGGATTTAGATTAATCATTTCTGAACTGATTGCTCCTTTTGGTAAACGAATATATTCTAGTTCTTTTTCAACTTTTGGCTTTGAATCGGTAAGTTTGATAGGGGCGTTGCTATTGTCTTCTGCTATATATTCGGAGATCTCTTGAAGTCTTTTTTTCTTCGGATTATAGATTTTTGATTTAGCTAATTCTTGAAGAAATGGGATACTTTGAACAATCTCTGGGTACATAGCAGGCTGAATGGCATCATTGCCAGCCATTGAACCAGATAGGTTAACTCCTGCCAGTCCTGCAAGTGATGATAAGCCGCCAAGACTTCCACCAGATCCGCCACCTTTTGAATCAATTTCTGGTAATATTTTTACTTCAGATACATACTCGTTGTTCAAAGTTAAGGAGTATAATGCTCCTAAAACAGTGAATATAAAGCTTATAAAGGCAATACTAATTTTATATTTTTTGAGTACTTGATAGATTTCACCAAAATTGATTGAAATCTCTCCCGAATCTTCTGTTTTGACTTCTGTTGACATGACTATTTACGAATGTTGTTAATTAGGGTAATCATTGTTAATGCAACCGAAACTAAACTTGACGTTAGACCGATTACTTCTGCAGAAGTTAAGCCTTTATTTAATGGTAAAGCAGGAATAAATATCTCTGCTCCCGGTTCAATTCTTGGATTCTTTTTAAATATGAGGAATCTTCTTTTTTGATTAGAAATCCCATTGGCATAAGTCACATAGGTTTTTGAACGGTTAGCATTGACGGTGTAACCTCCTGCTTCAGAAATATAATCGTTGAACGTATAATCCTCTTTGTAAGATACCGCATTTGGGTTTTGGACAGCACCAGTTATCTTAACAGTTTGTAATAAACGAGGAATGGTTAATTCATCCCCAGCCATTAATTGTAAATTTTCAGATGAAGATGGATTTGAAAGAATTTCCTTAAAGTTTATTCCCAAAGTTATTTTTCGATTCAATGTACGCTCCTCACTTGATTCATCTGTTGACATATTTCTTACTAACGTTGCACCATCTAAATACGCTTCAGGCCGTAAGCCTCCTGCTCGTTGAATAATGTCTGAAATTTTTTGTTTTTCGTTTTGGATTGCATAATCACCCGGGAAAGTAACCATCCCGATTATTTTTACAGATCGCTGCTTTTCATAATTTGGGGCTCTTCTAATTGAAATAATATCGAACGGCTTTAATTCAAGCTGGCTTCCCAAATTTGAAATTCTCAATTCACCATCGATTTCAAATGTAATAATTTCAATTTTGTTTGAATTTTCCTGGTTGGTCCCATGGTTAATGATTCTTCTTGCAAGCTCCAAATTTGAAAAGCTTGCTGATTCTTTTAACCCATTGGCTATCAAAATCAAGTCGGCAACCTTCATCCCCTCTTTGAACTCATATTCACCTGGTTTATTTATTTCCCCAGTAATATTTACGACTCTTTTTTCCCTTAGGTTTTTAATTGAATATACTTTAACGATATCTTCACGCTGAAGTAGAATATCCTGTATTTCACCTCTTAATACTTTTCCTAAATCAAATGAAATTACTTCTGGATCAAAATTTTCCTTTTTTCGAATGATTGTAGCCCGATTTAAAAACGCATCTTCTCGTACGCCTTCCGATTTTTTAATCAACTCCTTTACAGTAGCTAAACCGTTTTCTAACGCATAAATACCTGGTCTAAAAACAGCTCCTTCTAATTCAATTTTATTCTCAAATCTTTCAATTATTTGACCAACGGTATATTTATCCCCATTTTGAGTTAGGAATGTTTCTACTTCATCTTGCGTAATGTTAAGTAATTTGATTTCTCTGGAGGTGTTTCTTCTAACATTGATTGTATATGTGTATGCTCGTTCAGTAAATCCTCCAGCATACTTCAATAAATCCTTAAATGTTTCTCCTTTTTTTGTTTCAAATATCATAGGCCTTTTTACTTCACCTGATACTTCAACTCTATTTTCATAATCTGATATACGTATGACATCTTGATCATTTAGATGAATATTATCTGTTTGATCTGCTCGCAATAAAAAGTCATACAAATCAAGTGTGCGGATAATTTTATTATTCCGAATCACTTTGATTGACCTGTAACTGCCATTCTTTGATGGTCCTCCAGCTAGATATAGTGCATTGAAAACAGTTGAAAGTGAAGATACAGTATACGTACCAGGCATTTGCGCCTCTCCTGTAATAGTTACTTTTATGCTTCTTACGCTACCCAAGGTTACCTGAGCAGAAGAACCGCTACCAGGTTTATTGAGTCCTTGATATAATTGTCTAAGCCGACTGATTATTCTTTCAGACGCGACTTCAATAGTTAATCCATTGACGTAGATCGGGGCGATATTTAATATTTTAACCGTTCCTTCTGGACTTACTTTGACTTTAAAGTTGTCTAATACATCGCCAAAAATGGCAATATTTAATTCATCGTCTGGACCCAATTGGTAATTTTTAGGTGTTGCGATTTTTAAATTTGGTTCAAAAGTCATCAATTCATTATTAAACAATGAGGAACCGAATATCGTCTTATCGAGTAAATTGAAAACCTTTTTCTGAATACGTTTATAATTTGCAACTAGACTATCATTATAAATATCCAAAGGAGAAGATAAAATTTTTCGCTCTTGTAATGTCAACGGAGGGTCTACTTCCTCTCCCTTAGCATTGTAATAGATTTTTCTGCCCCTTTCATCAATCTCATATCTTAAACCTGATCCTAAATTCACCATCCCATTAACTGATAACTTGGAAGAATTAGGTGACTTATTTGTTTCTAGCTCATACAAGCTTTTTGAATTGTTATTTCCAAGTGGGTCCTTAGTTACTTTGGATTTTTTTTTCGAAAATGGGTCAATTTCTTCAGAATTAGTTGAATTTTCATCTGAAAATAGATCCGTATTATTTCCTTGCATGTTGGATATTCGCTCTCTCATTTTTGCAACATCAGCCGCAGTAAACCCTTGAGCTTTTGCCATTTGCTCAATTTGAGCCTCAGACATTCCACTCGACTGCGCTCGCTCCATAAACAAGGTAATCTCTTCATCAGATAATTCATCTACACTACGTTTGGGCTGTGTGACTTGTTGGGCTGTTGCTAGGTGAGCGGCCAACAAGCATATTAAACTGAATGCAAGGAAAAGGGATTTGTTTGCCTTTTGGAAAAACTTCATATGGTCAACGTAAAAATTTATGCAATTTATTAATTTTTCTGGTCTATATCCGCATCGTTTAGGGAATGGTCAGTTATTCGCTAAAATTTTGGACAAGCCAATTTGCTATTTAATAGTTTCGTTCGTTTACTTCGCGATAAATCTAAATCTAAAACGTAGGCAATGGATAACTCATGTGCACCACCTGCAGAGGCACCTAATTTTGAAATCGTCATGTCATAGGAATAGCCAACTGAAAAGGACTCCAACCGATAGCCTAATAAAAAGATGAGCGACTCACGATTCTGATTATTATTCGTAATAGGAACGCCTCTATACCATAAGCCAGCCACCAATGGTGATATGGTCAAATAAGCTCCCATGTCTAGCTGGTCAAATTTCCCTTGTTTTTTGTAATGAACCACCGGACTGATACTCACTTCTTTATTCGCCCATGGATTACTCGTCGTCCGATTTAAATAAGGATCTTCAAAAATAATCTTCGTTCCCATCTGTATACCAAATTTGGTATTCAACTGATCGTTCGTTCCATTAAATATCGATTTGTCTGGTCGATTGATATGATGCGCCGTCAAGCCAATCCAAGAGTTTCTTAGGTTTAATAAGGCCCCAGATGAAAGGTCAATAAATCGCGTTCTTTTAAGGCTAACATTAGAAATATTATCTTGAAAAAAAACATCATTACTCGAAGTGATAAAACCATTTTGAATGGTTCTAAACTGATCTGCAAAAAGAAATTGTGAGGCATCTATACCTCGCATGTACAAGTCAGTTTGGATTCCTGCCGACAAGCGTATATCCTCACCCAGGTCTACATGGTGCCCATATTGTAACCCTAGTTGCGTTGTTTGTAAATTTAAAAACTGCTTGTCAGAGGTAAACAAGATTCCCAACCCACTTTTTTCATTTCCTAAAGCAATATTTGCACTAAGTGCCGAAAATTGGTAGTTGGCATTTAACCCCGGCCACTGATTTCGATGCGTGAAATGTACATTTGATTGATTATCAATTCCCGCGAATGCTGGATTGATCAATAAAGGAGCGGCGTACATTTGAGACAATTGCGGATCCTGCGCTCGAACCAAGTAAACTTGAGTCAGCCAGATGAAAAATACGAATGCAATGTGCCTCTTTTTGTTCATTGTCTACCGCGTAGCCCCGCAATTTAGCAGATTCGTTTTTCAAAAACCAATTTAAAGGCTTATTTTGTGGATGTTTTGCGTTAGACTTCGTCACATCATGAACCGTTTGTACCTGTTTCTTGTCCTTTGTTTGGTGAGCTACAGCTCAGCGTTTGGACAAATTCAATGTAGAAACACCTGCCTAAAAACATGCCAAGATTGCGAAGGCAAAAAAGAAGGACTCGAAACGGTTTGCGATGTCGAAGGGATTTACCCTACCGGAACTGTTTTTGAATGGGACATGGGGGATGGTACTCGTTATTCTACGCCAACGGCGGTTCATACGTACGCTGGACCTGGCGTCCGTACGGTTCGTGTAAATATTCGGCCAACAGTTGGTTCACCAATTCCTTTTACGAAGCAAGTTTATATTACCCAAATGCCCCGTACTTTTTTGGGAATTGACAACTGCAAAGACACCTTGGAGCTATGTTCAGGTACTACGGTGATAAATGCATTTAAAAATTTACCTAGGTCTAGTTTCCCAAATCCAGCAAATCTGAGTGTGACCTGGTTTCCGAATGGCGAAACCACAGACCAATTAACCGTCGACAAAGAAGGCTGCTATTCGGTTAAAATAAAGGACAATATTTCTGGTTGTTATTCCGAAGCTCGCTTACGTGTGATGTACTGTCAAACAAATAATGGGGCATCGTCTGGTTCGGGAAATCTTTTTTGGAGCATGGGCAATGGGAATAAAGTTCAGTTTACGAGCGGAACCCCAACTACCAGCCCAGATCCAGGATTTTCAAGTCCCGCAGGATCCTCCTCATTTATTTTTCCCCCGATCAAAGCGGCAAATACTACGTTGGGAGGAATTTATACCAATGGTGATAGGGTTAAGACTTTTACTGGAAATGTGATTGCCAACTTAGGGGGTGATGTAAGTTTGAGTCAAGCCACTGCAATTTTACCCAAGCAGTCCTGCTCAGGCTGTGATTCTGAATACTATATTTTTGGTATGAAGCAGGTCGGTGGTAAAAATCAGCTGTTTTACAGCGTTTTTGATATTTCAGCTAATGGTGGAAATGGAGCCGTGATTACACCTTTCACATCTGCGTCTATCGCAACCCCAATCAGCTCATTTGCCAGTACAGATAAGTTGGTGATCACCCAATCAGGCACCAGCGAATATTGGATCAATGCCTTTGAGGAAGGCACCAAAAACATTTATCGATATAAATTAGATAGCCTAGGTTTATCCAAGCCGACTCGGGTTAACGTAGACTTCTCAGTGTCATTTTCGTCTAACTCGAGTTTCAGTTTTTCACCCAACAATCAACGTTTAGCCATGGCAAACGATTCGCTTGGGATGAGTCAGATTTTAATTATGTCTGTTGATACTCTTACGGGTAATTTTAACACGAGGACAGTGAACCGTATTCAACTGACTGGGTTGGCGTCAAGAATTTACGGCGTAGCTTTTTCTCCTGACGGCAGGGTACTTTATGTGACAACGCGTGGCAATGGTACCACCATCAAATCCCAGATTTTGCAATTTGACTTAACTGCAGCGAATATTGCAGCAACCAAATTTGTTGTCTATGAGACGACTGACTTATTGGGGGATTTAAAATTAGATCCTGATAATTCAGCTCGATTATATATCACGATTGAAAACACGACCAACTTGGCATTTATTCGTAGGCCAAATGTGTTATTTACCAGCCTAGCTATTCCCGGGCCGGCAAGCAACTTTGACATCACGACATTCATCGGTTCGGGGAATTTAGGAAGAGGGATGACCACGGTCCGTTTTGGATCCAATTCGAATGGGGGAGGAATTCAACAATCCTGTTCGGGGACTACGTTTACCTATCGATTGCCAGAACCTCCCAAGTGTAAGGATAAGGATAAAGAAATTACGGGGGCCAACTGGTCTATATATGTGGGAAATGCCTATTCGGGGAGGACATCACCGAATTTGGTATATGATCCTATTTTAGGGGTTATCAAACAAGACCCCACACTTGTTCGCGAGGCTTATTTTTCAAACCGAAAATCGATCAATTATTCCTATCCTGACAAATCCCCAAACCCTAAAAAATATGTCATCGTTGTCGAAGTTCTCACGCGATGTGGAAGCTATTTTCTCGATGCAGAGGAGTTTGATATCCGAAATTTAAAGCCCTTCTCCTTGCGCAGCCGGGTGGATAAATTATATGATCCAGGTGACCCATTATGCCTCAATAGAAACATTACCTTTCCGGATGCTATCCTTGATAAAGTCCCCGGTTTGTCTGGCTTGACTTATGAATGGAGTACGGGAGCTAAATCGCCAACTATCACCGTTAATACAGCGGGAACATATGCTGTCAAAATTAGTGATGATGCAACGGGCTGTGATGTTAAAGGTGATATTGACCTTCGATATTATGCAAAAGAGAACTTTATCCCTAAAGTAGCACCAAGTATTTGCATGGATAATCCAACCCGATTATTAGAACTCAGACCTATTGCTAATCCTGCAAGCCTGGAGTTTTTATGGACAGAACGCGGGTTTCCTAGGGGGACCAATCCGTCTTTGAATATAACGTATGCGACTAGGTATGATTTGCGTGTACGTGATGAATATGGATGTATTTTTAATCACCCCTATGATGTTGCCGACAAATGTCTTCCTGTAGTATTAGCACCAAATATCTTTACGCCTAATGGGGATAATGTGAATGATCGTTTTGTACCGCAGCCGTTGAATGCGGCTCGGACAAAAATTCTCAATGTGAAAATATTTAATCGCTGGGGAGAATTACTATTTGAAGGGGACAATCTACTCCCAGATACACAATGGGATGGAACGTATAAAGGTAAGCGTGTTCCCCAAGAAACCTATGTGTATTCAATTGAATATGAGTCTATTGATTTTGGAGGTACTCAGACCCTAAAAGGGGGTGTTTTAGTCGCCTATTAGTAAATTAGAGACCACTGGATAAATAATTTTTTCGTCTACTTTTTTAACGCGGTATTTTTGAGTTGTAATTGATCTACACTCTCAAATTAAGCGATGCAAGTATCTTTCTTCAAACGACTTTTTGCCTACATGCAAGGAAAAAAAGTAGTTGAGTTATACTCATCCGCAACCCTTCGATCCTACTTTACCGTAGCTTTTCGAAACGAACAAAATCAATGGATCTGTCAAATTCCGCGTTACGATAAACAATGGGAATACATTACCATTATTTTAGAAGATAATGGGAATTTGACTTTTCTGGAAGAACCGATGATCGAAGGCGGTTTAGACCGGTGGAAATAAATTCCTAGCTTAGTACGCCCGGACTTCTACCCCTTTCATGAAATTCACAAATGACTTATTCACCACTTGGTTACCACCCGGCGTCGGGAAATTACCTGTGAAATACCAATCACCTAAGTGATTTGGACAGGCCAAATTCAAGTTCGGAACCGTTTGGTATACAATGGATAACTCGGCTTGCAGATTCTTTGGCTTAACGATTTCCGCAATTTTATCCGAAATCTCCTCGTCGGTGAATGGCGCGTAAATCGCTTTTACAAAGTTCTCACTGGTTGCTGTGCCATTTTCGAGGGCCAACAAACATTTCAAGTTCACCTCATCCAAAATATGTTCCATGCCACGTTCCTTCAATAAGGCGAGTGCGGCACGGAAAGCAACGAATTCCTTCATTTTGGACATATCGATGCCATAACAATCCGGGTATCTGATTTGTGGCGCCGAAGAAACAATGACAATTTTCTTGGGCGATAACTTATCCAATAAACTTAAAATACTCTTTTCCAAGGTCGTTCCCCGCACAATCGAATCATCGATCAATACCACCGAGTCAACTCCTTTTTCAATCACCTCATAGGTCGTATCATAGACATGCGATACCATGTCATCCCGCATCGCATCACTCGCAATAAAGGTCCGAACTTTGACATCTTTAGAAATCAGTTTTTCGACACGCGGACGGAAGGTCAACAACTCCTCGAGTTGCTCTTCAAACAATACACCTTCCATGATGGCTTTCTTTCGCTCTTTCGCTAAATGATCCTCCAATCCATCAATCATCCCTAAAAATGCACTTTCAGCGGTGTTTGGGATATATGAAAATACGGTATGTTTCAAGTCGTTTTTAACCTCATCCAGAATTTGAGGAATTAACAATCGACCTAGTTTCTTACGCTCGCGGTAAATATCTGGATCCGATCCACGCGAGAAATAAATACGCTCAAACGAACAAGATTTCTGCTCAATTCGGTCAATAAATGGCACTTCACTAACCGAAGCATCCATCTCAATAATCAAGGCATGACCCGGAGTAATCTCCTTAATTTGGTCATACGCACAATTGAAAGAAGTTTTTATCGCTTGCTTCTCCGAAGCGACCACGACAACCTCATCATCCATGTAATAATATGCTGGTCGGATACCCGCCGGATCACGCGCCACAAACGAAGCGCCGTAACCCGTCATTCCCACCATCGCATAGCCACCATCAAAATCCTTACAAGAACGTTCCAAAACGCGCTTCAGATCTATATTTGCGGCAAGCACATCCGATAATTCAGGATTTTCATATTGGTCTTTAAATTTGCCAAACTGACGCTGATTCTCCTCATCCAAAAAGTGACCAATCTTCTCCATCACAGTCACAGTATCCACCTTCTCTTTTGGATGCTGGCCTAAAGACACTAATTTGTCAAACAAATCATCCACATTCGTCATGTTGAAATTTCCCGCCATCACGAGATTTCGGCTCCGCCAGTTGTTTTGGCGCAACATCGGATGACAATTCTCAATTTCATTTTGACCATGCGTACCATAGCGCAGGTGCCCTAAAAGTACTTCTCCCGTAAAAGCCACATTTTCTTGCCACCACGAAGCATCATGAACCGCATCTATTCCTGTATCCCGCTTAGTCTCTTTCGCTAATTTTTGTGCTTTCTTAAATTTCTTGTTAATCTTCCCAAAAATATCCGCAACGGCTTGGGGTTCTACAGAACGGTAGCGACTGATATACCTGCTACCCGGTTTGACATCTATTTTAATATTGGCAATCCCAGCTCCATCTTGTCCTCGATTCACCTGCTTCTCCATCATCAAATACAACTTATTTAAGCCATACATCGGCGTATCGTACTTATCGAGGTAATGCTGAAAAGGTTTTCGCATTCGGATTAGTGCAATTCCGCATTCGTGCTTGATGGATTCAGACATGTTGGTTTAGGAGAAGATTTTACTAAAATAAAGCCCAAAATTAGGGAATTATTATCAGCAATTTGGGTTATTTTTTAATTTTATTTAAACATTTAATAGCTCAAAAAACAGGTTTGGAGTGATTAGAGCGCCAATTACCAAAATGGCCAAAAACAAATATCCCCAATCTTTTCCAGAAAATTTATCAGCTAGCAATCCATCCACATTTTCCCGCTTTTTCAAATAAATAAAATAAGGAATACGAAGGTAATAATAGACCGAAATCAAGGTGACAATGATCGCAACGAGTAGCAATGCCAACACGCTCGATTGTTGGCCACTTTGATACTTTTCCCACAGCTGACTAAAATAGGTAACCTTCGCCAAAAACGTTCCCGCCGGAGGAAGACCGATCAGGGCGATTAAGCCCACCACCAATGTGGCCGATCGCAGCGGCTGGCGCTGGGCGTAACCTGTCCAGGCCAACATATCATCTGATACAATCGAGTCGCCCGTCACCTCATCTACCTGATAAAATACCAAATAAGTACTAAGGCCATACAAAAATCCATAAAACAATAAGGCTTTTAGTGCTTGATCTGCAGGAAACAACCACACCATCGCCATAAATCCTCCATGGGCAATGCTGGAATAGGCCAGTAATCTTTTGCTATTTTTTTGGACCATAGCCGCTAAATTTCCCACCAATAAAGTAGCCATCGCCAATAAACTTATTGTCGACACCATCGAAATCGGAACGTAATGAACGAGCTTAATGCCCAACAAGCTGACAGCAAGTTTAGGGGCAACTGAAATCCAACTCATCCAAGAGGCTGGTAAACTTTCCAGTAGATCCGGACTCCATGGGTGAAATGGAACCCAAGCCATTTTGAATAGGATTCCTGTACCCACTAACCCCAACGCGAGGTACGCAAAAACAGGATCAGCTGTGGCGATTCCCCGACTGAAATCCGCGGAGAACAAATACATATTTCCACTCAATCCATACAAAAGCGATATTCCATAGAGGAATATGGCTGACGAGCCTAATCCAAATAATACATAAGGTAAAGCCGCCCGTGCTCCAATGGCATCTTTCCGCATGGCGACTAAAATATAGGTGCCCATCGAAATGAGCTCTAAACTGAGAAATACCGTCAAGAAATGTGCGCTCATCGAAGTTAACAAACTGCCCAGAAGGATCGATGAGAAACCGATGTTCTCCTCCAGCGAGAAGCTTTTTCGATGTAATTGATTTAAACCAAGTAAAAGGGCCCCTAAGGCAAGAATAAGTACATTTATCGTGTTCGACCCGATGTTTACTTGAAAAAGCTGAAAGCTAACAAAGCCAGCTAAGCCTTGTGTCATGCGCTGAAAGGCCAAACCCAGCGCCAATAAAATGCCCATTTGCGCCAAAAAATACCTCCACGAATCAGCCGTTTTCGCAGGCTTTCCATGCAAAAACAAGTCGGCAAAAATGCTCACCAAAATCCAAATACCTACGACCAATTCCGGCAAGATCAACGAAAAACCCGCAGTCGTTTCCGTTATTTTGCTTGAGACGCTAGAAAGGAGTTCGGTTGAAAACATCGTTTTTATTTTGTCGGTATCTTTTCTTTCAAATAATGAGCCGTCGGATTATTTTTCAAACCGACCATATCCTCAGGAGTTCCCTCGTAGCTGATGTAACCTCCTTGTTCACCACCCTCCGGACCTAAGTCGATGATGTGGTCCGCACATTTAATCACCTCCATATTATGCTCAATAATGATCACAGTATCGCCCTGCTCCACTAAATCATTTAATGCTTTGAGTAATTTTTTGATGTCATGAAAGTGCAGGCCCGTCGTAGGTTCATCAAAAATAAATAAGGTTTTGCCTTTATTTCCATTTCCTTTACCCAAAAAGCTGGCTAATTTGACACGCTGAGCTTCACCCCCTGAAAGCGAGTTTGAGCTTTGGCCTAATTTTATGTAGCCTAAACCAACTTGGAAAAGCGGATCAATTTTCTCCGCAATTTTAGGCGATTTTTCCTGGAAAAATGGAATACTTTCCTCTACGGTTAAATCGAGAATTTCAGCAATATTTTTGTCTTGATATTTAACATCGAGCACTTCTTGCTTGAATCGCTGGCCGTTGCATGATTCGCAGACCAACTTAATATCGGCCATAAA
>CAZUAZ010000043.1:0-6763 GCA_964618445.1 uncultured Aquirufa sp.
ATTTAGGGATTAGTCAAATTGAAATTTCGGATTATTGTACTGTGGCAAATAACGACGTATTCTATTCACATCGAAAAGAGCAAGGAATTACGGGCAGGATGCTGGCGGTAATTGGGTTTCAGCGAAGGGGGTGAACTGTCTGCCCTCCTATTACTTCCGATTCAAATCCCGCATGAACTGCGACGGAGAAATCACCTGCTTCGGTTGAATCTCAAAAGCTGGCTTCCAATCCTTCCGCTTTAGATCTCCCTTTTTCACCGACTGTATAAAACTCATCCACGCAAATGGATTCGTCAGCGCAAGCATCGGACTGGCAAAAAATGTTCGATTGGCTTGAGAGGAAATCATCATATCCGAGAAATTCCGGAAGTTGGCACTTGCCCCCATCCCCGCCTGCAACGCAAAAACGTTCAATTTCGACTGTTCCAAATTATCCGCTAAAATCCGCTTTTGACGCTCATCGCGCACTTTCATACTCAAAAAGGCTTTCTTAAATTCGTCCTCATTGGCATGTAAAAAAACCTTCACTTCCGACAACATCTTATTATCCTCCTGCATCTCAATGATCGCCTGATGCACTACATCCGTCTTCCGCGGAATCACATAATACTGCGGCTTGTACCCAATGTACGTGAATACCAAACTATCCCCCGGAAAAACATATAGGTCCACTTGCCCGAAGTTGTCACTTAGCGCGCCCCGACCGGCCGCTGGATTGTAAACATACGCTAAAGGCAAATACTCAGAATTGGTGGATGAAACGACACGGGCGTTGAATAATACGGTTTTGTCCTGCCCTTGGGCAATGAGACGACTCGAGAAAGAGACGAAGATCAGAAGACAAAGTATACACCGACTAAACATCTTGCAAGATAAGTCAAATTACGATTGACGAAACATTAAAATTATTAACGAACTAGTTTTAGAAATGTTATGATGAAGGGGATAGAAAGTAATAAACCATCGAAACGATCCAGAAATCCACCATGACCCGGAATCGTATCCGCCGAATCTTTAATGTTGATGCTGCGCTTAAACAAGGACTCTACCAAATCTCCATACGTTCCCGCCACCACAATAATGATCCCAATCGCATACCACTGAAACGCGGTGTAATTCGTAAAATAATTTCCTAACAGCGTAGCTACCACCATCGCTGTCACCAAACCACCGATGCTTCCCTCCCAGGATTTCTTCGGCGATACACGCTCAAATAATTTCGTTTTACCAAATTTCGTCCCCGCAAAATACGCACCCGAATCACTCGCCCACAACAAAAACAAACAGCCCATCACGATGTTGGGGTCATATTTTTCGTCCTTGATAAAGGCTAAAACGGTCAACAACGCAAAGGGTAGTGCGACGTAAATAATGCCTAAAAAAGTGTAAGCGATGTTTTTAAACGGCTTTTCATCTTTGGACTTATATAATTTGATGAAAAAAATCAGCGTCAATAAGGGTGAGAGTATGTAGTAATTTTGATACGCCACATCCCCCTTTTCAATAAAGAAGGTCAATAAATGCAATACAATCCCACAAAATGTTCCGTAAAAGGTCAAGGGTAGGTTGTCGCCCATGCTGCCCACCAGCTTGTAAAATTCCAACTGGGCTAATGCCCCGATGATCAAGAACAAGCACAAAAACGTATAATCTGAATAAATGATGCAAAACAACAAAATCGGCACGCCTATCAGCGCGGCGATAATCCGTTGTTGTAAATTTGACATTTGACGTAATCCCATATTATTTCACGACTAAAGTTCTCGCCTCCACTTCATCCTCCACATGTACATACAATTCCCAATTTCCTAAATCATAGGCACTCACTTTCTGGTTCAATACCACGGCGCGAATCTCCGCCTGCTCCCAAAGCAATGCTTTGTCCATTTCCAAATCGATTCCCGTACGCGATTCCGCGATTTTGACCCAGTCTTTCATGACTCCTCTGTCCGCAAAAGGTACAATCTACGTAAATAAAACACGATCAATACCACAGATAGCGCGGCCGACCACCACGGAATCTCCGAACTTAATTGCTCCGGATTGATTGAAATACTTTTCTTTTGATACATATAATGCATCGTCAGCGTCCAAGCATTATTAAAGAAGTGTGCCAAAATCGGCACCCAAATACTTCCATACCACACATATAAATACCCAAAAAACGCACCCAAAAACATGCGAGGGAAAAATCCGTAAAACTGGAAATGTATAAAACTAAAGATCGCCGCTGCCAGCCAAATAGCCACATGCTTATTGCCAAAATAGCGGACAAACATCGACTGCAACACACCTCGGAAAAAAATCTCCTCTCCTAGCGCCGCAATCCCTGCAATCACCATAATGGCCATGGCGAAGTCCATGTCCGACTGGAAATTCAATAAAAATTTAGTCAATTCCGCCAAACTACTTTCCGACGATTTCATCCATTGTTCCACTCCCTCAAATCCCGCTGGCAACACGATGTTTTCATTCCACTGAATGACATATTCCATAAATGGCATGGATACCAAAACCGTCAAAACAGCCCAAATAAAAATCTGAAATCGAGGTGTTTCCCCCTGATTTAATTCCAAAATCGAACGCTTCTCCACAAATGATAAATAGGCCCAAGGACCCAACACGAACGTGAATAAGGCCGAAAACCATTGCAAGGCCATCATGCCATGAAAGGCATTGCCATACTTTTGCGGATGCGCAATGAAATCAATAAGTAATTTCTGAAACTGGTTTACATCGGTCGTGGGCAATTCTAAAATGGCCACCACCGCAAGCAATCCAAAAAACTGTCCCAAAAAGCTTCCCAAGAGGAAAAAACCAAAGAGACTTAAAAGGTTCGAAGCGAGGCCAAACCAACGAGTTGGCCCTGAATACTGGTTTTCTTGCATAATGGTCGTAAATTTACACAATTTTTAAACAGCATGGTAAAAATCGGCAACATCGAGCTAGGCTCCTTTCCTTTACTTCTTGCCCCCATGGAGGACGTCTCAGACCCTCCATTCCGTGCAGTATGTAAAGCAAATGGGGCAGATTTGATGTACACCGAATTTATTTCTTCGGAAGGCCTCATTCGCGATGCCGCAAAAAGCGTTCAAAAATTAGATATTTTCGAATACGAAAGACCGATCGGCATCCAGTTATTTGGCAGTTCCATCGAGACGATGGCTTCCTGTACGGAAATTGCCACCAAAGCTAGCCCCGATTTAATCGATATTAATTACGGGTGTCCCGTCAAACAAGTCGCTTGCCGCGGTGCTGGTGCCGCACTCCTGCAAGATATTCCCAAAATGGTCGCGATGACGCAAGCCGTTGTCAAAGCCACCCACCTACCCGTGACCGTGAAAACGCGCCTTGGCTGGGATGACTCCACGAAAAACATTGAGGAAATTGCGGAACGTTTACAGGACATTGGCATTCAAGCATTGACCATTCACGGTCGGACCCGCGTGCAGATGTATAAGGGTGAGGCCGACTGGACGTTAATCTCCAAGGTCAAAGAAAATCCCCGAATCAAAATTCCGATTTTCGGAAATGGCGACATCGATTCACCTCAAAAAGCACGCGAATACCGAGACAAATACGGCGTGGACGGCATTATGATCGGTCGGGCATCCATCGGTTATCCATGGATTTTCAATGAAATCAAACATTATTTGGCCACTGGTGAGTTTTTAGCTCCGCCTAGTCTGGAGGAACGCATCGCCGTGTGCGAGTCACACTTGGACTTTTCGATCCGATGGAAAGGTAACCACGGCGGCATCGTGGAAATGCGCCGCCACTATTCCAATTATTTCCGCGGCATGGACCATTTCAAACCTTTCCGCACCAAGCTTGTGACCAGTTATTCACTCGAAGAAATCAAAGAAACCCTACACGAAATTGCCATGCATTATGCCGGAGAATAAAAAATCAACACTCATTATTTTCCTGTCTATTTTAGCATTGGCTTTGATTTGGGGTAGCTCATTTATCCTCGTTAAAAAATCACTCGTTCATTATTCGGCGCTGCAAGTAGGCGCTCTACGCATCTGCTCCGCCAGTCTTTTCTTCTTCCCCATTTTTTTGAAGCGGTTCAAATACATGGAGAAAAAACATACCAGCTCATTTTTGCTCGCAGGGCTGACGGGCAACTTGATTCCTGCGATGTTATTTGCGGTTGCCGGCCAACACCTTTCTAGTGCCTTATCGGGTATGCTCAATGCCTTCACCCCACTTTTTACACTGATTATCGGCATCGCATTTTTTGCCCAACCCTTCATTTGGAAGCAAATGACTGGGATTTTAGTGGGTCTAGTGGGTTGCCTCGGACTGCTTTTTGCTGGCCAAGGATTCAACATTGATTTCAATATCCATGGGCTTTGGGTGGTTTTTGCGACCTTATTGTATGGCATCAATATGCACATTGTCAAAACCCGATTGAGCGATATGCATCCCTTGACTTCCACCGCGGGCATATTCATGGTGATCGGTCCCCTGGCACTAATCGTTTTGATGTATACGGGTTTCTTCAGCGTACCCCTTGACGAAGAGCATATTTGGTCCTTCATTTCGGCGATCGCGCTAGGTCTCTTTGGCTCAGCCATCGGAATGCTGGCCTTCAACCAAATCATTAAATGGACCAGCGCCATTGTCGCCAGCTCCGTCACCTACATGATTCCCATTGTCGCTTTGGGTTGGGGCTTTGTAGATGGCGAAGCGATTTACATGTTGCAAGTCGTATCCATGTTCGTCTTATTGGCCGGAATTTATTTGGTCAATAAATCAAAAAACTGATAAGCTTTTCACGTTTTTACATTTACCAAAAACCTGATTAAAACAGCCCGTACATTCGTTCATCCAAGCACACACGATGAACGAGCTCACCATGGCCTACCTCTGGAAAAATCAGGAATTTTCCAATAAATCCTTATCCCTCACAAACGGCGATCAGGTTCACATTTTACATCCCGGGATTGAGAATAGGCATGCGGGGGCAGATTTCCAACAAGCCAAAATTAGAATTAACGACCTGCTGTGGGTGGGTGCCGTGGAGTTGCATGTGCGCGCGTCCGACTGGAATGTGCATGGGCATCACACCGACCAGAGTTATGAAAATGTCATTTTGCACGTCGTCTGGGAACATGACCGGGATATCATCTATGTGAATGAACAGCAAATCCCAACCTTCTGCTTATCCGCCTGGGTTTCCCAAGCCACTAGCCCAAACACGACATCAGATGAACTCGCCTGCGCCACATTTTTCCCGAGCATCGCACGAGCAACCAAACAAGAAATGCTTGACCGTTGCCTTGAGGAACGCCTCCTCGAAAAACAGGCCTACATCACGACTTTGTTGCAAGCCACCGGCTACGATTGGGAGGAAACATGTTACCAGTCACTTGCGAAGTCTTTTGGCTTTTCCCTCAACGCAGAACCGATGCTGCGGCTCGCGCAAAATTGTCCGCTCAAACTCATCTTGCGTTACCGCGATCGACCTTATGCCGTCGAAGCAGCACTGTTTGGTTTAGCGGGTTTATTGGAAGAACCTGTCCGCGATGCCTACCAATGGGAGTTGCGAAGGGAATACATTCATTTGAAAAAGAAGCATGGCTGGGAAGCGAACTACCTGCATATCACCGACTGGAAATTATTGCGCCTCCGACCCTCCAATTTTCCTAGCATCAGAATCGCGCAATTTGCGGAGGTGCTACGATCCAACTGTTCGTTGATTTCCCTCCTATTCGAAATGCAGGATTTGAAAACGGTGCGCAAGCTCTTCGAAATTCCAACGATTGACTATTGGGCGACCCATACGCATTTCGGCAAAATAAGTAGCACCCATCAAACCCGCTTGGGTCAAGGAGCCTTTGAATCCATTTGCATGAATACCCTCATTCCATTGCTTTTTGCCTATTCTGCACGTAAGAGTACCCCTATTTATGCAGAAAAAGCGCGACGCTGGCTCAGGGAGCTCAAGGCTGAAAACAATGTGATAACGCGGAAATTCACTTCATTAAACACGACCTTTCGCCATGCAGGCGACTCGCAAGCCGCGCTCCAATGGCATAAAAATTACTGTGCTAAGAAACGTTGCTTGGCCTGTGCCGTGGGGGTTGAAATTCTTACTCCGACTTAATGATCGGCCCGCGCGTACCGATTCCATTTTCATTAAATGCTTCGATTTGAAAATAATACGTGCGGTCTTTGTCCATGGATTTGAAATAATATTCATTGGCCCCGAACACCTGTACCGACGTATACATTTTATCTGGCGCAATGCCCGAATAGATCACATAACCAGTCGCATTGGTTACATGCCCCCATTTCAACCATGCGCTACGCTTATCATGATCGCCACGTAAAACAAGCAAATCTTTCACCGTTGACGGTTTTGCTTCATGCCCTAAACCGAAAACACGCAAACCGCTAATCGCAAATTTACCCGCCGCCATGTGGCGATTCGTCAAGCGGATAAAGCGCGCTTCGATTGGTTTGACTAATTCGATGTAATCGTGCGGCACATCGGTTTTGTTCTTGGACTTATCGACGGCTACCGCCCAGCGTTTCCCATCCACACTATATTCGATGACGTATTGATGATAAATACCATTGATCTTACCTAGAAAAGAAGAGTCTACATCTTGATCTGCATAATTGACTTGAATCGCCCGCACGGTGGAAACCGCGCCTAAATCTGATTCGATAAATTCGCCAGGCTTCGCAGAGCGTGCCGACCAGTACGTTTTCATTTGTTCGTCTACTGCATAATTCGCCCCATAGCCTG
>CAZUAZ010000043.1:6863-20028 GCA_964618445.1 uncultured Aquirufa sp.
GCCGACCAGTACGTTTTCATTTGTTCGTCTACTGCATAATTCGCCCCATAGCCTGGCAAACTCGATGACACGCGCACCGGTTTATTGTAATTCAATAGCATCCAACCCGTGAATAAATCACGTGGATTTTCGGTGCGCGTCGTAGGCATCCGATGTGGATAATCGCCATATGCCGTATTGGTATACAATATTCCATCCGCATCGAAAGCCGTAGGCCACAAACCTAGTCGGCGCTCAAAACTGTTTTTCACCGCAATCGTAATCGTGGACACGTGCCACCAATTTCCATAACGACCTTCAAAGGTGGCCCCATGCCCCGCCCCGCGTGTAAACCCACCCGGCTTAAACGAAAATGGATTATGCGCTTGATAGGTAAATGGCCCGAAAGGCTTGTCGGCCGTATACACCCCATCTCCATACGCTGAAAACTCCGTTCCCGGCGCGCCATATTGCAGGTAATATTTCCCTTTGTATTTATTCATCCAAGCGCCTTCCATAAAGGGTTTCAGGAACGTGTTGTCTTGGTATTCACCAAATCGCTCCCAGCCATGCACATCATCATGCAAACGAATTAACTCATGGCGTTCGCCGATGGGCTGAAGTGTTTTTCGGTCGATTTCCTGCCCATACATCGGGTAAAAATTGCTGGAACCGTGGTATAAATAAATGCGTTTATCGTCGTCTTCAAAGAAGGCGGGATCCCAAGCTCCGGCGGTGAAGGCATGAACGGCTTCTTTCCAGGTATCGGTTTGGGGTTTTTGACTATACCACAATGTGAAATTTTTCTCATAGGTGGACCCGATGACCAATAAACTATCGCCCAATACGAGGGTAGCTGGCGCACATAATTCATCGTACACTTTGTTGTAGGGTTGTAAAAATTTACGTGAGATAAATTTCCAATCCACTAAATCATCACTGACCCAATAGCCCCATTGGTTGGTTGAGAACAAATAATATTGGTCTTTGAAATAGGCAATGACCGGATCAGCGGTGGCCCGGTGACGCCCTTGCTCTGAAAAATTAGGAATGGGCGTAAACCCGTAATCCAAATTCATCGGATTACAAAAAGTCTTTTGGGCGTAGGTCGCAGTGGAAAGTGAAAGAATGAATATCAGAATGGAAACAATTTTCATCTTTAATTGTATTAATTTTGGAGTCATCGATTAATCATGGGCAATTTAAATAAATTCAAGGGAATATGTTGGGGCATTTTGCTAGTGACCTTGTGGTTTGCCCATTTGGCCTATTTGCTCAGTCGGCCTTTCGATCCCGCCAGCCCATGGACCTACCTGGGTATTCTGATTCAAATGCATTTGTATACCGGTTTGTTCATCACGTCCCACGATTCGATTCATGGCGTAGTTAGCGTGGAATATCCGGTTGTAAATAATGCGATTGGTCGGTTCTGCACGATTTTATTTGCCTTCAATAACTACACGGTTTTGCGCAAGAAACATCATGAGCATCATGCACATGTGAATACGGCGGGTGACCCGGATGTGCATCAAGGTAATTTTTTTGTGTGGTGGTTTAAGTTTATGTGGCAGTATGTAACGTGGCAACAAGTCCTCGCGATGGCGATTACCTACAATATTTTGAAATTATGGATTCCGATGTGGAATTTGATTCTATTCTGGGAGTTGCCAGCGATTTTGAGTACGCTTCAATTATTTATTTTTGGTACGTATTTGCCGCATCGCGGGGAGCATACACCGGGAAATAAAACACAGTCACGGAGTCAGTCGCGGAATCATGTGTGGGCATTTATTTCCTGTTATTTCTTTGGCTATCATTACGAGCATCATGACCAACCGTATTTGCCGTGGTGGAAATTAGCAGCGGCAAAAGATCAGGCTGAAAATTTTACCAAATAGCGAATAAATTTTCTAAATTTGCACCGCACAAATCACGACAAACAACCTTTTTCCATGCAAGAAACTAAATACAAACGTATCCTCTTGAAGCTTTCTGGCGAGTCATTGTCTACGAAAGATGAGGTGATTGACCCGGTTATTTTAGGTCAATATGCAGCTGAAATTAAAAAGGTACATGATTTAGGTGTTGAGGTGGCGATTGTGATTGGAGGAGGAAATATTTTCCGTGGTGCGAGTGCTGCCAAAGCGGGCATCGACCGCGTGCAAGGAGATTACATGGGGATGTTAGCCACCGTAATCAATGGGATGGCTGTTCAAGCTGCCCTAGAAAAACAAGGATTATATACGCGGATGATGACGGCCTTAAAGGTGGAAGCGGTCTGCGAACCATTTATTCGTCGGCGTGCCATTCGTCACCTAGAAAAAGGCCGTATTGTGATTTTCGGCGCTGGAACGGGTAACCCGTATTTCACGACGGATTCCACAGCATCGTTGCGTGCGATTGAGGTGGAAGCGGATGTGGTGTTAAAGGGTACGCGTGTGGATGGAGTATACACGGCGGATCCAGAAAAAGATCCTACGGCGACTCGATTTACCCAATTAAGTTTTTCGGATGCGATCCAAAAAGGCTTGAAGATTATGGATACAACGGCATTTACTTTATGCCAAGAAAATAATTTACCGATCATTGTTTTTGACATGAATAAGCCAGGAAATTTGGCGGATTTAGTGTCTGGTGCGGATGTGGGCACGTTAATTAGTTAATACAACATGGAAGAATTAGAGTTTTTTATTGAAGCAACGCAAGAGACCATGGACGGTGCGATTAAGCACTTGAACATTGAGTTATCTAAAATTAGAGCTGGAAAAGCGAGTACATCGATGCTGGATGGATTGATGATCGATTACTACGGCATGCCTACGCCTATTTCAGGTGCGGCTTCCATCACGACTCCTGATGCGCGCACGATTGCCATCAAACCATTTGAAAAAGGGATTTTTGGTGAAATCGAAAAGGCGATTCGTAATTCAAGCTTGGGTTTAAATCCCATGAATGACGGCGAGTTAATTCGTTTAGCCATTCCACCGTTGACAGAAGAGCGTCGTCGCGATTTAGTAAAGCGTGTGAAGCAGGAAATTGAGGTGGCGAAAATCAACATTCGGAATGCACGTCAAGATGGCAACAACAGCATCAAGAAATTAAAAGGCGATGGTGTATCAGAAGATGCAATCAAAGCCAGTGAAGATAAGATTCAAAAAATCACGGACGGATTTATCGCTAAAATTGACCAAATCTTTACGGAAAAAGAGAAAGATATCATGGTGGTGTAAACCACAACCCGAGCCCGGTCATCGATCGGGCTTTTTTTATGCCTGACTTTTCACGACGGCGTAACCTACCTCAAGCATCCGCCGAATATCTAATTTAGTGAAATGCTGCATGTCCACGGTCAAGGGCTGAATGGGCCGAATATTCTTAATTATTACGCGCCGAAAACCTGTAAATGGCCCCTCATGCTGAGGTGATCCATCCACGGGTAAAGTGCTATTAATTAACAACGTTTCGCGCAAGTCAGCATTTAGAATTTCGTTGACGGCGATGTCCATCACGCGGTCCACGAGGGCCAATAAATCACCGGTATCAAACATACCACCTTCAATGGTTTCGGGGTGACAACTTACACAGACAATTTCCGTGGCGCCATCTTCGAGCGCTTTCCGAATGGGTGTCACATCGCGTAAGCCTCCGTCTAAAAAACTTCGCCTGGCTTCGCCGTTGATTTGGACAACGGGCATCAAAATAGGAATGGCAGATGAGGCCATTAAATAGTCAAAAAATGCCTCCTCGCTAGGATCTACATAATGCATTCCTCCGTCGATGACATTCACCGCGCCTATTTTGAGTGCGACGGGACTGGCATTTAAATTACGTGGACTCAACTCTTCTTCGAGCAGCGTGCGCAAAGGCTGCGTAGAGACTAAACCTTTGAATTTTTTCTTCAGTGCGGACCAACCTAATTCGTAAATAGACAGCGGTTTGGATAAACTATCCGGGCTCGTGATGCGCGTCTCCCAAAAATCCCATAAATCACCTGCCGCTTGGGCGAAAGAAACATGACCTGATACCAAGGCTTGTTGACCTATCCGATTCACCAAATATGCCGCATTTAAACTCCCTGCTGAAATCCCATAAATCGCATCGGGTTGAAAACCTTGCTCGGCCAAAGCTTTGATGGCGCCAGCCTGAAAAGCACCTTTGACAGACCCTCCAGCGAGGACTAATATCTTGCTCATATATTTTAGTTTATTTAGCGGAGCGGAAACAATTTATTCCAATAAGTCGTTAAATTTACACAAATTATAACGCCGCCTACTAGGCTCTTCCACGAAAATATGCCCTATTCTATCTCCTCCATTCAGGCGCCCATTGCGGAACCCATGAAGGCATTTGAAGGTAAGTTTCGTCAGTTCATGAAGACCAAGGTCATGTTGCTCGATACAATCATGAATTACATCGTGCAACGCAAGGGCAAGCAGATGCGTCCGATGTTTGTGTTTTTGATGGCAGGGACGGTGGGCGAAATCTCCGAGAAAACGCATCGAGGGGCCGCATTAATCGAACTATTACATACAGCAACTTTAGTGCACGATGACGTCGTGGATGAATCAGATTACCGTCGGGGTTTTTTCTCCATCAATGCCGTTTGGAAAAATAAGATTGCGGTTTTAGTAGGTGACTACCTGCTCTCCAAAGGACTTTTGCTTTCGGTTGATCACAAGGATTTTGATTTGTTGACCTCCGTGTCTACTGCAGTACGCGAGATGGCGGAGGGAGAATTACTGCAAATTGAGAAAGCACGAAAATTAGATATTACCGAAGATGTTTACTTTGATATTATTCGGAAAAAGACGGCCACGTTAATCTCAGCTTGTTGCGCCGTAGGTGTACAGTCGACCAACGCAGATGAAAAATATGTTGCTTTAGCCACTGAATTTGGTGAGAAGGTGGGGATTGCATTTCAGATCAAAGATGATCTTTTTGATTACGGGGATGCGGAGATTGGGAAGCCGCTGGGCATTGACATCAAAGAAAAGAAAATGACATTGCCATTGATTTATGCATTACAGAACACGGATAGATCAACCCGAAAATCCATTATCAATACCATTAAACACGATTCGGAGAACCCGAAGAAAGTACGCGAGGTCATTGCGTTTGTTAAATCAACTGGAGGCTTGACTTATGCGACAGCGAAGATGCATGCGTTTGCCCAGGAAGCCAGAGGTATTTTGGCTCAATTCCCAGAATCCAACTACCGAGATTCGCTCGGAGATTTATTATCCTATACCATCGAAAGACAGAAATAAAAAAGGAGACCACCTATTGGGTCTCCTTTTTTTTGCAATCTATTTAGAAATATTTCTAGCGAGGTCCGCCGAAGCCTCCGCCTCCGCCACCCATACGCATGCCTGGCATACCCATTGGAGCAGGAGATGCTGGAGCAGCATCGCCACCACCTTCACTTTTAGTATCGTCATTATTGACAGACTTTTTCTTCTTCGTAGGTCCGAAACTCATCTTTCCAATTCGGTATGTGAAATTGATTTTAAAGTTCATGTTACGCAACGTATTTTTTGACTGCTGGTCAATCGTCGGCGTCTTGGTCTCGCTACGTATCACAAAACCATTTGGTGTAAAGAAGTTTTCAGCACCAAAGCCTAAACTTCCTTGTTTGTTCTTGAAGTCTTTTCTAAAGCCTAAGCTGTAAATTCCAAAGCCCCCTTGAGAACCTTGCAATTGAATTTGGTTCACACGATAGAACGAGAACACTTGCGCACCCCATCCGTTTCCAATGTTGTAGTTACCAAACACACGGAAGTTTGTTTGCAAACCTTCATTGCGGGCTGCCAACATTTTATCGGCAACATTGTTTGCCAATACCATGTAAGACAAATCTCCACCACCACCTAACATCAATTTGTTAGATAGATTTACGTTCAAGTTAATATTCACCCCATACGCATCTTCATTTCCAATGTTCATGGCTGTGGTTTTCACTGTATCTCCGAAAACGGTACGTATGTTGCTGATCGCTCCCGTCGTATTACGCATGAAGAATGACGAAGAAATATAGGTCTGCTTGATGAATTTACTGTAAGAAACCTCGTAGTTATTCGTAAACTCAGGCTCCAAATTTGGATTTCCTTGTGAAATATTCAATGGATTTGTCGCATTGATATTCGGGTTTAAATTTTGAATACCTGGACGTTGAATACGGCGGTTATAACTAAATCTCCAAGTACCTGACTTGAACGATTTAGACATATTGAAACTTGGCACTAAAACACCATAAGGAGGAATTTTCGTATTTTGACCTTCATTCTTCAAGAAGCTCGCCGTAATATCAGTTTGTTCAAAACGGGCACCTGCTTTGATTGACCACTTGTTTTTGGTCGTCAAGGTATAAGACGAATACGCTGACCAAATGCTTTGGTAGTAATCGAATACGTTACTTGGTAAGATTAAATTATTTACTGGCGTATAGATTCCATTCTTGTCTCCCGTAAACGACGCATAATCTGAAGTCACGTCACGCGCAATAGCTTTGGCTCCAAATTCAACCATGGACATTTTATTAATTGGCGTTTGGTAATCCATCTGAATCGTCGCCTCTTGATTGTACGAATCATTTACGTTTTTGATCGAACTCATGATTTCACTCATGGTAGAATTTGGATTCAAAATCAAATTGTAAAAATCGTTTGTCCGGTTGTTCCGACTAAACATCGTCAATACCGAAAATTCTTTTTGTGCTTTGGCAAACGTTTTCGTGTAATCGATATTGATATCGACGTTGGCCGACTGATCCAAGGCGTTCGTGTTACGCAAGCTAAACAACTTATCATTACGAATCTGTGACAAACCATCTTGCCAGTTATTTCCATTACGTAAACCAAAACGCACACTTGATGTCACGGAATTGTACTTATTGATATCCCAATCAAAACCCAATTGGTAGTTTCCAAAAATACCTTCGCGACGGGTTTCAGCTGTTTGAATATTCGTATTACGAACTCCATTAGCCGCGTTTGTGATTTGCGTACTTTCAAACTTTCCGTTCACATTGTATTCCGAACGACCGAAACCTCCCAAAGAAAGACCCCAGTTTTTATTTCTGAAGTTACCATTTAGGGACAAATTAGATCCTCGGTAACCTGCACTTGTATCTAAATTCAACGTCAAACCTTGTAAGGTATTCTTCTTTGTCACAATGTTAATGATACCCGCAGAACCTTCTGCATCATAACGTGCTGATGGCGAAGTAATTACCTCAACCGTCTTAATCATATCCGCAGGAATTTGTCTCAAAGCATCAGATAAACTAGACGCCATGATCGTTGATGGCTTGTTGTTGATTAACACCTTCACGTTGGTAGAACCACGTAAAGAAGGATTTCCATCCAAATCCACAGATAACATCGGAACCTTTTTCAGTACATCCGTTGCGTCACCACCTCGGTTGGTCACATCTTTTTCCGCATTGTACACGGTACGATCAACACGTTCTTCGATCAAGGCGCGTTGTCCTTCCACAGTTACCTCTTCTAACATTTTTGTGCTTGATGCCATGGGTATTACGCCCAAGTCTTGGTCGTCATTTTTGGCAGAAACAGAAACAAATAACGTTTTGCTATTGTAGCCAATGAACGAGATGACTAATTTATAATCACCTACGGCTACTTTATTGATGGTAAATTTACCTACTTGATCTGCAACCGCCCCATCGACTGGTCGGCCTGTCGTTTTATTAATCAATGCAACCGAAGCAAATTCAACGGGTTTTTTATCGGTAGAATCTAAAAGATATCCCACAATCTTAGCTGATCCTTTAGGAGCAGCCTGTGCAGTTCCTGGAATAACTGCTTCTTTTTTCGCTGGTGCCATTCCGAAGCCTCCGGGAATTTGGGCATCTACAGCGAAGACGGTAATTAGGCTGGTAATTAAAATTAAAAGGTATTTCATATATAATTTAGTTTGGCAATAATTCGTTTCAATTAATTCCGGTCACAAAAATCTGCATACATTTAGTATACCTTTTAATTTTGCGACCAAAACAGGTAATTTGTAGGTCAACTTGTACAAGCCCTTATGATCACATTGAAATCTTCACGCCTGCAATTGATTCCGCTAGACAATAGTCTGTTGAAAAAATGGCAGCAATTGGGTCGTCAGGCGGTCGAAAAAGAATTAAACTTAAATCCAAACAACTTAATGTTGGAAAAGTTTTATGCTCAGGAAATGGAAGATGCCCTGGCTAACTTTTGGCTTCCGATGACCCATAAATTCCCGTTGGATTTTATGTGGTACACAAATTGGGAAATAATCCTAACCGAATCATCCTGCTCTATCGGGGGGATTGGCCTATCAGGATTGCCGGATGATGCCGGAACAACGGAAATTGGCTATGCGCTCGATCAAAAATACCGAGGACATGGATATGCGCGCGAGGCGGTGGATACATTGAGTAAGTGGGCATTTCAAGATTCCGGTTTACGGATCATTCGGGCAGAAACGCCTTGCGAAAATCTAGCTTCTCAGCGAGTTTTAGAAGCAAATAATTTTCAGCAAACCGACAAGAAAACGATTCAATGCCCAAATCCCATCGACGTGTTCATGTGGGAACGCCTGCGATAAATTTCATTTATCTCGCAAAAATGGTAATTTTACCGGATTGCCAATATTCTAAGGTCGGAAGACCACCCTTTATATGCAGCATTTTACTTCCGTTAAAGACGCGTACAACATCGACAAACTTGTCAATGAAGCTTTGTTGATGAAAAAATCTCCGTATGCCGATAAACACATTGGGAAAAATAAAACCATGGGTTTGTTGTTTTTCAATTCCAGTTTACGGACACGTTTGTCTACGCAAAAGGCGGCTCAAAACTTGGGAATGGAAGTTATGGTGATGAATGTGGGTACGGACGGCTGGCAATTAGAGATGAATGAGGGCGTCATTATGAATGGCGACAAGGCGGAACATGTCATGGAGGCCGCGGCCGTAATCGGTCAATACTGCGATATCGTGGGCGTTCGGAGTTTTCCGGGCTTAGTCGATCGCGAATTAGATTATTCGGAATTGGTGATTAACCAGTTCATCAAATATACCGGCAAGCCGATTGTCAGTTTAGAATCAGCTACGAGACACCCGTTGCAGTCGCTGACCGACTTGATTACGATTACGGAAACAAAGCAAGTGGACCGCCCCAAAGTGGTGTTAACCTGGGCGCCGCATGTGAAAGCATTACCGCAATGTGTGCCCAATTCGTTCGCTGAATGGATGAATATCGCCAGTGTCGACTTTACCATTGCCCATCCCAAGGGTTACGAATTAGCTCCTGAATTTGCTGGAAATGCGAAGATCTGCTACGATCCCCAGGAAGCATTTGTGGGCGCTGATTACATCTACGCGAAAAACTGGTCTTCCTATTCAGACTACGGAAAAATACTTTCTTCCGATCCTGCCTGGACGGTCTCAAAAGCGAAGATGGATTTAACCAATAATGCCAAATTCATGCATTGCCTACCGGTTCGTCGGAATGTGGTCGTGGATGATGCGGTGATTGATTCGGAGAATTCGATCGTAATCCAACAAGCGGGAAATCGGCTTTGGGCAGCGCAAGCGGTCATTAAAGAAATCTTATTGTCGCAAATGCGGGTAGAAAGCCCCTATTTATTTTAATGAAAAAGCAGGCCTTACATATAGTTAAAATTGGCGGGAACATCATCGATGTACCCGAGGCCTTAGCTTCCTTTTTAGCGAATTTTGCTTCGATGCCAGGGCCAAAATTACTGGTGCATGGAGGTGGAAAAATCGCTACGTCCATGGCCGCAGATCTAGGGATTGAAAGCCAGATGATCGACGGACGCCGCGTAACAGATGCAGCTAGTTTACGCATTGTAACCATGGTGTATGCGGGCTGGATAAACAAATCTATTGTCGCATCCTTACAGGCTTTGAAATGCAATTCGATCGGATTAGCAGGACCAGATGGCGGGTTTGTGGTATCGAAAAAAAGAAATCCAGTGCCTATTGATTATGGATTTGTGGGAGATATTGAACACGTCAATGCAACAGGTTTATGTGCTTTGATCAGCGCAGGACTAAGTCCCATTTTTGCACCAATCACAGCCGATGTTTCGGGACAGTTATTAAATACCAACGCGGATACGATGGCACAAGCGTTGGCCATTGCCTTAGGCGCACATTTCGATGTAACGCTCACGTATTGCTTTGAAAAGCAAGGTGTTTTAAGGGATCCCTCGGACGATACTTCGGTGATTTCGCAGATTAATCAAGCAAATTTTACGCAATTAAAAGCAGATGGTATTGTATCAGCAGGTATGATTCCCAAGCTCGAAAATGCATTAAAAGCGATTGACGAAGGCGTTCAAACCGTCCGTCTTTGCCATGCAGATTTTGTTTCACAGCCCGACAAAGGCACGTTTATTCAAGCCTAGATGTATACGGAACAACAATTTCTTGATGCAAAAGACCTGTTGACCCAGCTACTCGCCTGCCCATCTTTCAGTCGGGAAGAGCAAGGAACTGCTGCGATCATTCATGATTTTTTGCGTGCTAGAAATATTCCGTCTCATACGATAGGAAATAATGTGTGGGCGACCAATAAGCAGTTTGATTCCAACAAGCCAAGTATCTTGTTAAACTCCCATCACGATACCGTCAAGCCGAATGCCTCTTGGTCCTACGAACCCTTTGCGGCGACCATCCAAGATGGCAAAATGTTTGGGCTCGGTAGTAATGATGCAGGAGCTAGTTTAGTGTGCTTAATTAGTGTTTTTTGTGCGTTTTTCGACCGAGAGCTGCCATTTAATCTCGTTTTAGCGGCGACAGCTGAGGAAGAGATTTCAGGAAGCGGCGGTATTGAATCGGTTTTAAAATCGGCCGATTTTCCGGTGATTTCGTGGGCGATTGTGGGGGAACCGACGGATTGCCAACTGGCCATTGCAGAAAAAGGATTAATGGTGATTGACGCGGAAGTTCGCGGAGTAGCTGGGCATGCGGCGCGGAATGAAGGAGTGAATGCGATTTACTTGGCATTAGAAGATATCAGCAAAATCAAGGCGTTTGAATTTCCTGAGGTCTCCCAGGTACTCGGACCTGTAAAATGCACCGTTTCGGTGATAAATGCAGGAAAACAACATAATGTAGTACCAGACGTATGTCACTATACGATAGACTGTAGGGTCAACGAATGTTATTCACTCGAACAAGTACTCGAGATTTTACGTGGCTTGGTTCAAGCAGAATTAACACCTCGGAGTACCCGCTTGCAATCGAGTAAAATACCTGATGAACATCCGGTGCTCGCGGCAGCTGCTGCGTTGGGTATGCCGACTTTTGGGTCTCCTACCCTTTCGGATCAAGCTTTGATGAGTTTCCCATCCGTGAAAATCGGACCAGGGCATTCCGGAAGAAGCCACACGGCGGATGAATTTATTTATTTGGAGGAGCTGAAACAGGGAATCCAAACTTATCAAAATTTACTTTCACACTTAATCTAAGAAGATCGTGGCAAAACTTTGGCAAAAAGAAAATCAAAAAACGGACGCAATCATTGAGCAATTCACGATTGGGAATGACCCTGTTTACGATTTGCAGCTAGCGCGCTACGATGTCATGGGTTCGCTTGCGCACATCACCATGCTCGAGCATGTGGGCCTATTGCCTGCTGCAGAATTAGAGCCGCTTTGTGTGGAGTTAAAAAATATTCTAGACACCATCGAGGCCGGGACCTTCGTCATCGAAGAGGGCATGGAAGATGTCCATTCCCAAATCGAATATTTACTCACCCAAAAACTCGGCGATTTAGGAAAGAAAATTCACGCGGGCCGTTCGCGGAACGACCAAGTTTTAGTTGACCTAAAACTATTCATGCGGGCTGAAATCATGGAAATCGCTGACGCGGTAGAGGATTTATTTGACCTTTTAATAACCAAAAGCGAGGCGCATAAAAACGATTTGTTGCCTGGCTACACGCATTTGCAAATCGCGATGCCATCTTCTTTTGGATTGTGGTTTGGCGCATACGCAGAATGCTTGGTGGAAGACGCAGAATTGTTGGAGGCCGCCTTTCGTCTGGCCAATAAAAATCCATTAGGTTCAGGCGCCGGATATGGTTCTTCCTTCCCATTAGACCGGAAATTAACAACCGTTTTATTAGGTTTTGAGGCTCCACATGTGAACGTGGTCAATGCCCAAATGTCCCGTGGTAAGACGGAATTTTATGTACTCAACGCCATCAGCCAAATCGCGACGACGCTGAGTCGGCTTGCGATGGATGTCTGTTTATACAACTCCCAAAACTTTGGCTTTATCGAATTACCAAGTTCCCTAACGACTGGCAGTTCAATCATGCCACATAAAAAGAACCCGGATGTCGCGGAATTATTACGTGGCAAATCAAATAAACTCAAGGCAGCTCCGAACCAAATGCAATTGCTCATGAGCAACTTGCCTTCTGGCTATCACCGGGAATTCCAATTGACCAAAGAATTATTGATACCCGCCATCGACGAAATCAAAGATTGCCTGGAAATCACGCATTACATGGTTTCGAACATGCAGGTCAAAGCTGATCTATTGAAAGATTCGAAATATGACTTGTTATTCTCCGTCGAAGAGGTGAACAAATTAGTCGTTGCAGGCATGCCTTTCCGGGAAGCGTATGTACAAGTAGGCAACATGATCGAAGCGGGAAAATTCAATGGCAGCTCACGCGAGCTTCATCACACACACTTAGGGAGCATCGGAAATTTAGGACTGAACGAAATTCAAGCGCAAAAAGATGCAGTCTGGAGTCGCTTCGGATTTGAAAAAGTGGAAGACGCGATTGAGAGTCTATTGAGCTAGTTGGCGGGCCAACAACTTCTGCATATACTTTCCGAGAATATCGAATTCTAAATTCACGCGATCACCTACGTTCAGTTGGTGAAAAATCGTATGCTCGTACGTATACGGAATAATCGCCACAGAAAACGTATCGACTCCTGATTCAACCACAGTTAAACTCGTTCCATTTACGCAAATAGAGCCTTTTTCAACCGTCACATGGCCTGCAGGATATTGAAAATGGTATTCCCACGATCCGTCATGCGTTTTAATCGAGGTGCAAATTCCGGTCAAATCTACATGTCCTTGCACAATATGTCCATCAAAACGACCGTTTGCGGGCATGCAACGTTCGAGATTTACTTTTTGGCC
>CAZUAZ010000044.1:0-5025 GCA_964618445.1 uncultured Aquirufa sp.
ATTCCGCAGCGATACGCGACACAAATACCACCGCTTCTGGATCATCTCCATTCACGTGGAATACCGGTGCGTCAATAATCTTCGCTACATCCGTGCAATAGATGGCTGAGCGTGCATCTTCAAAATCTGTGGTAAAACCTACTTGGTTATTAATCACAAAGTGGATGGTACCACCCGTTGAATAACCTTTCAATTTGGCCATTTGCGTCACTTCGTACACGATACCTTGACCGGCAACCGCTGCATCTCCGTGAATCAAAATCGGCATTACTTTCGAATAATCCCCATTGTAGTGGGCATCTGCACTTGCGCGACAGAAACCTTCTACTAATGGATTTACGGCCTCTAAGTGCGATGGATTAGGCGCTAATTTCAATGAAATTTCGCTACCGTTTGGTGAAATATGCTTCGAAGAATACCCTAAGTGGTATTTCACGTCGCCATCCCCATGAATTTCATCGGGCACATTTCCTTCGAAACCATCAAAGATCGATTCGTATGATTTGTGCATAATGTTGGCCAATACATTCAAACGACCGCGGTGCGCCATACCAATCATGGCTTCCTTCACACCTAAGTCGGCCGAGGTATTAATAATCGCATCCAAACCTGGGATCGTAGATTCACCACCTTCCAGTCCGAAGCGCTTTTGGCCTAAATATTTTGTTCCTAGGAAATTCTCGAAAACGACTGCTTCATTCAGTTTCTCTAGGATATGTTTTTTCTTTTCAAGGGAAGGATTGAATGCCAAAGCTTCCTTTTCAATCTTGTTGCGCAACCATTCTTTTGTCGCTACCTCGCGGATATAGGAATATTCAAACCCGATGGTACCTGCATAGATTTTATGTAGGGCGTCTTGAATTTGACGCAACGTCGCTGGCCCAATTCCCAAGAACGTGCCTGCCTGAAAAACGGTATCTAAATCCGCATCGGAAAGGGCGTAATCGGTTAATGCCAAACGAGGCTGACGATCCTTGCGCTCACGCACCGGATTCGTTTTGGATAATAAGTGACCACGTGAACGGAATGCCTTGATTAATGAAATCACGGCCATCTCTTTTTGCACATGGGAAGAATCTGCTGAACCAGCACCTGCAGGCGCACCTTCACCTAACCAGGTTTGTGAAAAATCGAATCCCTTAAAGAAATCTCTCCAAGAGCTGTCTAAGGAATTGGGGTCTTGTTTGTAAGCTTCATACAAGTCGGCAATGACCTGTGTATCTGCATTCGCTACGTAGGAAAATGGATCCATAATGTAAAATTCTAGCCGAGAACTAGAAAAAGTTTCAAACGTTGTTGTTTTGGTTTAGCGTAATTATTTCTGTCCGAAAAAATCTTCGCAATTTACTATACTCTTTTTTAATTATTCCCAAAAAATTGGGGTTTTTTACCTTATAAAGGCACAAATTTCTTTCGAAAAAATCCTATTTAAACGTGTTGAAAAAAAATCTTTAATTATTCCAACTTTATCTCACCAAAGTCAAAATATTCCAACAATTACTCATGGTCTAAACTCGGCAATTTTACCATTACCGGTATCGATCTCATAGCGTATAAAGATTTGATGAAAACCGGAGGCTACTCCGGAGCTCATGGGCGTGGTCAAGGCTACTTGTTTTCCTAGTAAATCGTAGGCATAACCCACGCGAAAATTTCGTCCGAGGGCTACCTCAGCACTCAACAGTAACGCAGCATCGCCAAATTCCGATCCCGTTCCTTGATACCAAAGTCCCGCACCCACTTTTTCGTGATACCATACCGTGGCGTGTGCATCGACTTTGAGGTCTCCCGATCCGAAGCGAACCAGTGAACCAAATTTGGTCGTAAAGGAATTATCTAAATTCATGGTATAGGTCGCTCGCACGTAGGTGGGCGCCTCGCGGGTGGGTTTACTAATGCCTACTACCAATTGATCATGCGTATACATCAGCCCCAGTCCAAAGCTGCTACGTAATACGGCAGTTCCTGTTTTATCCAAAATAGGATATTGATCAATCCCTACTTGTCCTCCAAAACGCAGGGTATTTCCCCTTCCCCATTCCATGGCGTAAGATCCGACGGCCGACAACCCCAAGTTGGCCGCCAGCCCACCTTGCGGCAACAAATAAGATTGATCCGTATTGTAGGCTAAAAACCCGATCCCGCCTTTTCCTTGCGCGATGGGCATGTCGAAACTGAAATACTGTTGGGAAGATCCTCCCAAATTTTGTTGGAACAGTGGTTTTTTGCGATAAATACCGGTTATGGAAGCCACACCCCTTTGACCCGCTTCCGCAGGATTGATACCCATAGGCATGAAGGGATACACCATGCGCAAGGATTCTTGTTGGCCCAACGCCACCTGCACCATCAACACAAGGAAAATAACTTTTTTCATAAAATCTGACAATATGACATTTCCGTTTGGCTTGGAATATCATTTGATAACTAGGAGTTCAAATTTATGATTTTTAATCTCAATTAAACATGAAAGAAACAGGTAACATCTCCATTCACACCGAGAATATTTTTCCCATCATCAAAAAATTTCTCTATTCGGACCACGAGATTTTCCTTCGTGAGTTGGTATCCAATGCAGTAGACGCCACCCAAAAAATCAAACGCTTGAGTTCTATTGGTGAATTCAACGGCGAATTGGGTGAGTTAAAAGTTCAAGTTAGCTTCAACAAAGACAAAAAGACAATCACGATTTCAGATAATGGTATCGGGATGACCGCCGAAGAAATCAAAAAATACATCAATCAAATTGCGTTCTCTGGCGCCACTGAATTTGTGGAGAAATACAAAGATCAGGGTGACGACAAAGGAATCATCGGTCATTTTGGCTTAGGATTCTATTCAGCCTTTATGGTGGCCAAAGAAGTAGAAATCATTTCTAAATCCTACCAAGATGGTTCGGAGGCGGCGCGTTGGATTTGCGACGGTTCCACCGAATATTCTATCGCATCAGCGAAAAAGAAGACGCGCGGAACAGACATCATTTTGCACATCGCGGAAGATTCGGAAGAATTTTTAGAAGAATATCGATTGAAATCAATCTTAGAAAAGTATGGTAAATTCTTACCGATGCCGATTGAGTTTCAAGAGAAGATCATCAATAACCCAAGTCCGATTTGGACCAAATCACCATCTGATTTAACCGATGAGGATTACTTGAAATTCTATGATGAATTGTATCCGATGCAAGAGAAACCTTTGTTTTGGATTCACTTGAACGTGGACTACCCATTCAACTTAACCGGTATTTTGTACTTCCCGAAAGTGAAGAACGAGATGCAATTGCAGCGTGAAAAGATCCAGTTGTACAGTCGGCAAGTATTCATCACCGACGAAGTCAAAGACATCGTTCCTGAATTCTTGATGTTGTTGCATGGGGTCATCGACTCCCCAGATATTCCACTAAACGTATCGCGCTCGTTCTTGCAAGCAGATTCGAATGTGAAGAAAATCAACTCGTACATCACGAAGAAAGTCGCAGATAAATTGGCCGAATTATTCAAGGCAGATCGTACGGCGTTTGAGGAGAAATTTGCCAACATTGGCCTATTCATCAAATACGGCATGATTTCGGATGAGAAATTCATGGAGAAAGCCAAAGATTTCTGTTTGGTGCAAGATACCGCAGGCAAGTATTTCACGCTGGATGAATATGCTGAGGAGGTACAAGCGGCGCAGACCGACAAAGACGGCAATAAAGTATATTTATATACCACGGATGAGCAACAACAAGATGCCTTTATTCAATCCGCCACACAAAAAGGCTATTCCGTGATCCGTCTAGATTCGTTGATCGACAGTCACTTCATTCAAGCGATGGAGGCCAAATTAGAAAAAACACAATGGAAACGCGTGGATGCGGATCGCATTGAAAAGTTGATCGATACGGGAATAAATCTAGAGGCGATCTTGAGCGATACGCAGAAAGAATCGGTTAAAAAAATATTCGAAGAGACCTTGAACGACAAGCAAAAAGTTGTTTCGGTGGAAGCGATGTCGCCGGATGAATTACCTGCGATTGTGACGCAAAATGAGTTCATGCGCCGCATGAGTGAAATGTCGAAGAATGGTGGTGGCGGCGGTATGAGCATGTTTGGTGCGATGCCGATGACCTACAACATTACGGTGAATGCGAATCACCCGTTGATCAGCAAATTAGCTGAGCTTACTTCGGAGGAGGAGCAAAAAGCACTGGCGAAACAAATCTCGGATTTGGCACTCTTGTCGCAGAATTTATTGACGGGTGCTGATTTGACGGCGTTTATTAAGCGTACCATTGCGAAGCAATAAAATATAGAGACGCGTTACCTAAAAAACCCCAGACTCATGTCTGGGGATATAAATATTCTTTTATAACCCTAGGCTTTAGCCTAGGGAGTAGACACAAAACCCAGACTCATGTCTGGGGATATAAACATTCTTTTATAACCCTAGGCTTTAGCCTAGGGAGTAGACGCAAAGTATTGCGTCTCTACAATAAAAAATCCCTGGTTGAAAGACCAGGGATTTTTTATTACATACCCTTACGAACGATGAGTTTCTTGGTGGCGACGGATCGACCATCGATCGTCAATTGGTACATATACATACCGTTATTGAAATCACGCATCGGGATTCGTGCGGAACGCTGATCGCGTTCTAACGTAATTTCTTTTATTTCTTGGCCTAAAATATTGTAGAAAGTAAGCTTAACATCTTGCACACCTGCATTGATTTGAAAATCAATTTCTGCATAATCAACGGCCGGGTTGGGATATAGATGAGAAACTTGAACACGATCATTCACAAACAAATAATTCTCACCTGACTTTGACACTTGCGCCTGTGCGGGCTTCGCTGCGGTCAATAGACCTAGCACCAATAATCCTAAAAGTAAAAAGCGTTTGTTCATCGTTGAATTTCTTAAACGAAAATAGGGATACTTTATTGCAAGTCAAATTAAGAAAAGGCCAAACAGCCAATTACAAGGACAAATGGCCGAATTTTAAGGTTTTTTAACATAGCGAACCCGATCCAAGACCATCGGCA
>CAZUAZ010000044.1:5125-10115 GCA_964618445.1 uncultured Aquirufa sp.
CTTAAACGCATCTCGCGCAGCTTTTGATTGGTCATAAACAAGGACATCGAATCGGCTTGCATCTGCGAGCCATTCGCCCAGAGAATTGGTTTTTGGTAAAAATGAATGGTCGAATCCTTTACATCATAGCCAAGCGAATCACATTTCCCCGAAAGGTCCGATTTATAAATCAGCACATTTTTATACGCAAACAACTTCCGGATCGAATCTTTCTCGATACTGACAGAAACCAAAGTGTCCGCCGTCAGATACAAGGTATCCTTCTCCAAAATATTTTTCATCAGCGCGTGGCCATACACACGAGTCACTCCCGTTTTCCCCGCGTAGCGCCCATGATCACCTGTTAAAATCACCTTTTCCTTTTGGCTCAAAAACTCCACTTTTCCGCGTGCCACCCCGATCTGGGTTGGGCTGTCATAGAAAAGGGTATCGGCCGACAAGATATATTCGGCGGTGCGGGCGGTGGACCGACCGGTAAAATTGGAGACTTTGGTTTGCGTATTGTAAAAACCGGCTGTCGTCAAAACCGTATCTTTTTTGGTAATGATCTCCGTAGGACAAATGAAATAGGCCTCTTTGGAAGCGGTGTTATAGCGCAAGGAATCTGCCCGAACGGCGCTGCCTTCTTTGTCAACAACCTTCACTTTCTCCTTGAAAAGAAAGTTTTTGGTGACCGTATTATAGAAACCTTCGCGGCTAGTCAATGTCGATTTTTTATCAACAATCTTCGCTCCTGTATGGTAAATCGCCATGCGGGAATTAAGGTCGTAATCTAGTTTATTGGTCGTTAAAATGATGGTGTGATCGTCCAACTTCACACGCCCCGTGATAAAGGCCTGTCGGCTATCGCCATTATAAATCGCCGTATCCCCATTGATAGTCACCGTGTCCGCCTGTATGATTTTAACATGTCCATACGCCTCAACATTGTTCGTACTACTATTCAAAACCGCCTGATCGCAACTTACTAAGGTCGTTCCTTGACGTAATTGGACATGTCCAATCAACGTTTTGCGCATGATTAAGTCTTGTTGGATTCCGTTCAAACTATCCGCCCGAATGACTTCCAATTGACTTTGCGCCTGCAGGATTGCAGGAAACATCAACAAGAAAAGCAGGAATATTCGGTATCTTTGCTGCATAGTAAAGTTTGAACGCGCAATTTACCAATTTTATGCTGGAAGATTTCATCCAATTTATCCAAAAAGAGAATTTATTTACACCTGAAGACAAAATCCTAGTGGCCGTAAGTGGCGGGATTGACTCCATGGTTTTGGCTAAATTATTTGCGCAGGCCAAATTTAATTTTGGCATCGCACACGTGAATTTCAGCTTGCGTGGCGAAGAGTCCATCGCAGATGAGGTGTTCGTCAAAAAGTTCGCCAAAACCCTCAAAGTCCCGTATCATTCCATCGTTTTTGACACCAAGGCTTTCGCTGAAAAAGAAAAGATTTCGACCCAAATGGCTGCGCGTTTATTGCGTTACAATTGGTTCGAAGAAATCAGACAACAAGAAGGCTACGCCTACATTGCCACGGCACACCATCTGATGGATAGCGCGGAAACAGTACTGATAAACTTAACGCGAGGCAGTGGATTGGCCGGTTTTCATGGCATACCCCTTAAAAATGGATACGTGATTCGGCCGCTGGCATTTGCCACACAAGAGCAAATCTATGATTTGGTGGTCGAGAATCGAATGGCTTGGCGGGAGGATTCGTCCAACGAATCAACGAAGTATCAGCGGAATTTCATTCGCCATGAAATCGTTCCCAAGTTTCAAGAAATGAATCCAGTGTTTGACCAAACCTTAGCGCAAACTAGTGCGCGTATACGCGCGGTGGAAGATTGGATTAGCGATGAATTTGAGGCTTGGAAATCTGCCAATTGTTCCACGGACACGTCCAATAATCAATTCGTTAAATTAGCCGAATTAAGTTCCAAAGAAAAAGTAATGCAGCAACGCTGGTTGCAAGGCTTACATTTTCATCCGGACCAAATTGAACAGATTATTCAACATCCTGCCGACAAAGTGGGCAAGATATTCGAATCGCCTTTATATACATTGAATATCGATCGAGCGCAATGGGTGATTTCTCCGAAAGATCAATCTGAATTTAAGCCAATTCTCATTCAAGAAGAAGACGAAGATATCCCGGTTGGCAATCAGATGTTGCACATTTATGTGGAGGAAAAAACACCTGATTTCAAAGTACCCACTGACCCAAATATTGCTTGTTTAGATGCAGATAGCCTAACATTTCCGTTGGAAATTCGCAAGGCGCAGGAGGGTGATTGGTTCTGTCCGCTGGGGATGAATAGCAAAAAATTGATTTCTGATTTTTTGACGGACAAAAAGGTGCCGGTGAATTTGAAGAAGACGACCAATTTATTAGTCAGTAAAGGTTCGGTGGCTTGGATCGTAGGGCAGCGGATTGATAACCGATTTAAGGTAAGTGATAAGACCGAAACGGTCATGATTTTCGAGATCAAATAAACCCCTTGTCACCTACCTTTGGCAAACCTTGGAGGATTGCCAAAGGTAAGGGGGAAAAAGGACTTTGGGGAAGAAAAAACTGATAATCTATCGAATCAGTTTCCGATACATTTCCGTGCGAATCGGATCCAATAAACTCAAATACGCAAAGGCTTGTTGGCGCTCCGAAGGCGTAGCCTCATCCATAATAGAAAATATCTCATCCGATTTGGAATCGAAAAATACGCGGATGGACGCAGCACCCGGGCGAACTTGATTAATCTGACGAATCTGCGTCAATAATTCTAAAATCCCGTTCCGCGCCTCATCGGGCTTATCCTTAAACGTATCTAAATGCAAGCGGTGATAGGTATAATAAACCTCACGTAAGCCTTGCATTTGTTGGTTCAGTAAACCTTCCGCTATCGCAACACGAGAACGTATATCATTCATAGTTCCCCAGCCAGAACCTGAGTTTTGGGCGAGGTTGGTTAGATTTGTCAACTTCTGAACAAAAAAATCACCACCGCGTAAACCCATCGAATCGTAATGATATGCCAGGGATAGATTCGCGTAATAGGCCAACATCGAACTAAAATTATCCATATAACTATTATCGTTATAGGTAATCGGCGTTCCCGTCAGGTATTTGAAATTAAAGTTCTTGTCGATGACATTCAAAATCACCGTCTCATACGACGTACCAAATACTGGACGCAATACTTGCAAACGAGCATTTGCCTCGAAGTCTCCTTGTGAACTAGCTTTGGTCAACAATAAATTAAGATTGACCTTAATCTTTTCCTCAGGGGAAAAAATGTCATTTGACCAGCGTCTACTCGATAAAAACTCTTGGATGGTACGCTGCAGCTCCGTGTAAATTTGAGATGTACCGCGTTGTTGGTCGAGCTGAATTTGCTCGGTATTGATGGTAACAGAAACTTGAAGTTCTTGGGCGTTAAGCACCCAAGAACTCAAGCATAAAATAAGTACTAGAAGGGCGCGAAAAGATTTCATATTGAAATCAAACGAAGAAAAATTAGTTTTCGTCTGTAGCTTCCTCGCGTGCTCTGTAATCAATTTTGTCAGCCAAAAACTCATCAATCGCCAAGGCGCTTGGTTTCGGCATACGCTCATAATATTTTGAAATTTCGATCTGCTCACGGTTTTCGAAAATCTCTTCCAAATTATCAACAGAAGAAGCAAATTCCGACAATTTGCCAGACAATTCCTCTTTCATTTTGCTTGAAATCTGACGAGCACGCTGGCCAATAATCGAAATCGACTCATACGTATTCCCAGTCTTAACAGCAATTTTATCTACATCACGCGTAATGATGGATGGATTTGTTTGGGTCTTAGACATCTCTTTAATTTTAAATTAAGGTTGCAAAAATAAGGTATTTTTTCGAATAATACTACTGTGGACTCGTCGTCACTTTGGACGTATTTGAACGCTCTTTCTCCAGCAAAGCTTTCTGCTCTGCCTCCAAAGCCGTTAATCGAGCCACTTCTTTTAAACTCTTGTCGTACATTTTTTCCGACAACTTTAAATAGGCACTATTGGGATATTTATCAATCAGCTCCAAATAGAATTTAGCGGCATCACCAAATCGCTCCCGCTGGCGCGATTCAATCGTACTCTCTGCCAAATCAAACTGCGCTAGCACTTTTAAATATGCAATCTCCTCGCTATAATCAGAATCTGGAAAATCCTTTTGGAAGTTCGCAATCTCAATCACAGAAGATTTTAACGACATAATATTAAACGGAGAAGTCTTGTAATACAACTTCGCCTTCTCATACGCCTTCTGCTCTAGCTTCTTACGCAAATCCTTGATCATCTGCGTACATTCCTCCTTGTACTTTGTTTCCGGAAAATTATTCAAATAACCCTGTAATTCATTAATCGCCGCTAAGGTCCCCGTTTGGTCTAAATTGAAGTTAGGCGAGTCTTTATACAACGAAAATGCCGACATATATATCGCTTCTTCCGCGAATTCACTGCGGGAGAAAACCTCTGAAAATTTCTTGAAGTGGGTATTCGCAACGGCATAATTGCCCAAATTGAAGTCACAGTACGCTTGATAAAAAGTAGCCATTTCCTGGGTTGAATCACCCTTTAACACAGGCAAAATCTCATCAAACAAAATTCCTGCCTTATCAAACTCCTTCTTCTTATAGTAATCCATCGCAGCCTTATATTTTACCGGCACGCTGGCACTCTTTCTGAATTTCTCAAACTTACCGCATGAACTCAACCCGATCACAGCGATAAAACCAATCAATAAATATTTTTTCAACTTCATAAGCGCGCAAAGATAAGGATTAATTACGACTAAATTGTAAATGATACAACGTCGCATACAAGCCTCCTTGATTCAATAATTCATCATGATTCCCCCGCTCCTTAATTTCCCCTTTGTCCATCACCAATATCTGATCCGCATTCCGGATGGTCGACAATCGATGCGCAATCACCACGGCCGTCCTCCCCTTCATCAAGGTCGCAAT
>CAZUAZ010000044.1:10215-19873 GCA_964618445.1 uncultured Aquirufa sp.
AAATTGATAAACATAATGAACGCCGTCAAGGTCCCCACCGTAATTTCCTCCCGCAAAATGTAGGTAGAAGCCATCCAAACCACAAAGCCAGAACCCACCGCAGAGATCACATCCGCCACGGGGAAATAAACCGAATAAGCTAAAATCCCCTTAATATTTGCATCACGATGGGCTTGGTTGATGACATTGAATTTAGCTAGCTCCCGCTTTTCTGCATGAAACAACTGCACAATCATCATACCCGATATATGTTCCTGCACAAAGGAATTCAAATTAGCTACCGCCAAACGAACCTCATTGAATGACTTTTTGATGTATTCCTTAAAGACATACGTCGAGAAAAACATAAACGGAACCGTCGCCAAAATCACGCAAGTCAATCGCCAATCCGTATAAAACATCACCCCAATAATCAGAAACAACTGCAACAAATCCCCCGCAATCGAAGCTAAACCCTCAGAAAACACGTCATTTAACGTCTCGATATCAGAAACCGTCCGAGTCACCAATCGGCCGATCGGTGTGGCGTCAAAAAACGCTAAACGCAAATGCACGATTTTGGCATATAACTGTACCCGAATATCTCGAATAACCGTTTGACCAAGAAAGCCCGCTAAATAACTGGTGGAAAATTGCAAGGAAGTTTGCACTAAAAGCACGAGAATCATCAGCATAAATTGCTGCATCAACTCGGCCACGTGACCCAGACTGACATAATTATCTAATGTAAATCGAATCATCAGCGGGATCACCGGCGAAACACCCGCTGTCCCCAAAATCAATACGACTAAAAACCAAAAGCGAAATTTGTACGGCTGAATAAAGCCGTAGATGCGGCGGATAATGTGCCAGTCAACAATCTTGCCAATCTCTTTTTCTTTCATTTATCCTCTGTTGGCAACGCTGCACACGTCCCACAGCCTTTGGCGCACTGGCCGGCCGACTTACCCCAAAACTGTTGATAGACCATGCGGCCTAAAAATCCCAATGCTCCAATAAATATCAACGCAATAACTAGGGTTTCCATTTCGATTGCAGTATGTGTAAAAATTCATCAAATATAGGCCCAGCCCCAATAATCTCCCCCTCAAAAATCACCTCATTCCCTCCCGAAAAATTCGTCACTTTACCACCCGCCTCTTCAATAATAATCTTCCCTGCTGCCACATCCCAAGGTTTCAAATTCGCCTCAAAAAAACCTTCAAAACGTCCGCAAGCCGTGTAAGCCAAATCGATTGCCGCAGCACCCATACGACGTAAACCATGACTTTTCTGCATCAGTTCCTTTAACAAAGCTAAATATTGATCCTGATAAGAAAAATCATAATACGGAAAACCTGTGGCCAATAAACTACGACCCACCTGATTTTGAGCTGAAACGCGAATCGGGCGATCATTCAAAAAAGCCCCAGTTCCCTTCGCCGCATAAAATAATTCATCTCGGTTAGGCTCATAAATTAAGCCTAAAATCGGCTGCTTGTTATAAATCAAACCCACAGAAACCGCGTAAATGGGCAAGCGATGTAAAAAATTGGTGGTCCCATCCAGCGGGTCAATCACCCAATAATAGCCATCTCCCACCTCGCTATAATCTGAAGCTGATTCTTCCGCGACAAATCCAGCTTCCGGAAATACCCTTCCCAAGCCCTCTTTTAGCCGTTTTTCAGCCGACTGGTCCACAAAGGAAACTAAATCATTCGTTCCCTTATATTGAATATCCTCCTGCCCGATGTCATTCACCATCGACTGTATCCAGCGCCCTGTTTCCAGGACGACCGGCTTCGATAAAGCGAGCAAGTTGGCTAAATCCAACATATCTATTTAGGCTGTAAGGCCAACCAATCCACAAGGATTTGTTGGGTTTCTTTTAAATATGCGTCTTTGGCATGTTTATCTGCCGACTTATCTTTCTTATCCTTTTCAGCAGCCGTTTCTTCCGCACCACCACCTAAGGCATCCATCACCGCCTGGGACTCATCTGGCTTTTTCTTCTGCTCATCCAATTCCTTCTTCCGCTTTTCCATATTCAATGAAATGGAATTCGTTTCTTTGATTTTTTTCCAACGGTCAAAATCAGCACGCAACTTGATCAAATCAGGTTTTGTTTTCAGACGTGTTGCAAATGCAGCTTGCAATTTGGCTAATGTAGGCGCTAGTACGTGATTCGTAGGCTGATACGTCGTAGACGGAATCATATCCCATGGCAAAGCACTTGGCTGTGAACTTTCACCAAATTCCTCCGCAGAGAAGGCAGATGGTAAGGCAAAATCCGGACTCACGCCCTTGTGCTGCGTCGAGCTACCATTAATTCGGTAGAATTTCTCCAAGGTAATTTTTAATTGCCCCGCTGGCTCCTTGCCATCACCGATGTAGTTGTCCAAATCCACCACAGATTGCACCGTTCCTTTACCATAAGATTGCTCACCTACCACAATACCACGTTTGTAATCTTGAATCGCTGCGGCAAAAATCTCCGATGCAGAAGCTGAGAATCTATTAATCATCACCACCAAAGGACCATTATACACTTGCTCGATATCACGATCTACTTCTTGCGAAATCTTCCCATCAGCCTGCTTGCGCTGAACTACGGGACCTTTGGTGATAAATAAACCTGTTAAATCTACTGACTCAATTAATGACCCACCGCCATTATTGCGCAAATCAATGATGACACCATCTACGCCAGATTGCTTAAATTCAGTCAAGAATTTACGCACATCCGAAGTAGTTGAATTAAAGTCAGCCTCACGCTTACGGGCACCATCAAAATCGCGGTAGAACATCGGAATGGTAATCAAACCAATCTTAACGTTTTTATCTCCTTGCTTGTAATTCAACACTTCTTGTTTTGCTTTTTGCTCTTCGATTTTTATTTTCTCACGTACAATACGCACTTCCGAAGTAGGCGACCCGGTTACTCCATTGGCTGCTAAAATCTTTAAACGTACTACGGTGCCTTTGGGACCACGGATAAGTTTGACGGCATCGTCGGTAAACCAACCGATCACATCGACAAAAGCTCCACCGTCTCCTTGGGCTACACCCACGATCCGGTCTTTGGGATTAATTAATTTACTACGGAACGCTGGACCGCCAGGAATCAAATCTTGAATCGTTACATAATCACCTTCTAAACGAAGCGTGGCACCGATGCCCTCAAAACTTTGAGCCATATCCTTGTTGAATTCTTCCGCCGTTTTTGGAATCATATACGACGTATGCGGATCAATACTTTCCGTGTAGGCATTCATAAAGACTTGAAAAACATCTTCCGAACGGGTACGCGCCATGTATTTGGCAGAACGCGCATACCGCTCCTTCAATTCCCGGATAGCGGTAGTATCGGCTTTGCCCCCAATTTTCCAGTCGAGCAATTGACGCTTTAAATCTTTGCGCCAATAATTATTTAGCTCATCAGCCGTTTCCGCCCACTTGGCTTTCTCGCGATCAGGCTGATACGTCTCATCCGTAGTAAATTCAACCGGCTGTTTCATGAGTTGATCGATGTAGGCATAGCGCTCTAACATCCGCTTTTGATACCGATTATACATCTGAAAAGCAGATGTCAAATCGCCCATATTCAATTGCTCATCGATCGTAAAACGATACTTCTCCATTTCAGCTACATCAGATGCCAAAAAGAATACTTTATTAGGATCAAGGTCCTTGATGTAAGCATCGAAAATCTTCGACGATAAGGAATCATTCACAGGAATCTTCCGATAATGGTAATTACTTAAGATACCAAACACCAAACGCTCGACCTTTTTTTGTATCTCCGTTGGCTGCAAATCACCTTGCTGGTACGTTGCCTTCACCTGCGTATCCTGCGTTTTCCCATGTAGGAAAACAACTACTAATAAAGACAAAGGAATTAAAATCGGAAGTATCCTTTTCATGTTATTCTTTTTCGATCGCTAATAATTCTACTTCAAAAATTAGGGCTGAGTAAGGCTTGATCGTTTGACCACCACCACGAATTCCATACGCCAATTCCTGAGGAATAAACAATTTGAATTTAGAGCCCACAGGCATTAGTTGAAGTGCTTCTACCCAACCTGGAATTACGCCTGATACAGGGAAAGAAACTGGTTCGCCACGTTGTACGGAAGAATCAAAAATTTCTCCGTTGATCAATGTGCCATGGTAATGTGTTTTAACTTTATCTGCGGCTGTTGGCTTCGGACCATCGCCCATCTTAATCACTTTATATTGCAAGCCTGAAGCAGTCGTAATGACAGAATCTTTCAATTTATTTGCCGCTAAGAATTTTTCACCTTCGATGCGATTCGGCTCATATTGCTTAGCTTGCTCTGCCGCTTGAGCTTGTTGGTTTTTTATCATGAAATTATTCATAACAGCTTGACATTCTTGCTCGCTAATCAATAATTGACCTCCTGATGTCACAGAAGCGAATCCTTTGGCCACCATTTCTGGATTTAACGTCACTTTTTGCGATTTGAAATTTTGAGCGACCAATACACCTACGGCATAGGAAACGGAGTCGATTGCTGAATTAAACTGCTTAACCGGAACTTTTGTTACGGAAACGGTCAATTTGGGTTTCGTTTTCGGTTTTGTTTGGGCAAATGAAGAAAAAGTAAGTAATGAGGCGGCTGTTAGGTATGCCAAAGGTTTTAAAAAGTTCATATAGATCTGATTTGATTCAAAAACAAAGTCTCGAAGATACACGAAAATTGCGGCTCGCTCAACAAAATTAACGGCATTTAACAGGCATAAATTATCTGCAGAAAAACCAATCTAAAAAAAGTCTTATGAATACGCTCTTTTTTTGCCAAAGTTATGGGAATATTGAAATTTACTGCCTAATTTTGCATCCGAAATTTTATAGTAAAAAAACATAAAAATTTAGTATGGCATCAGTAAGACCAGATGAGGTTTCAGCAATTTTAAGAGAGCAGTTATCTCAAGCGAAAACTCAAGCAGAATTAGAAGAAATAGGCACCGTACTCCAAGTGGGTGATGGTGTGGCTCGTATTTACGGCCTTTCCAATGTACAAGCAGGTGAATTGATCGTTTTTGAGAACGGTTTGAAAGCCTTAGCCTTGAACTTAGAGGAAGACAATGTAGGAGCTGTACTTTTAGGCGATTCTAGTCAAATTAAAGAAGGCGATACGGTAAAACGCACGAACTTAATTGCCTCTGTTCAAGTAGGAGATGGCATTTTAGGTCGTGTAGTAAACACATTAGGTGAGCCGATCGACGGAAATGGTCCGATTACTGGAAAGCTATACGAAATGCCATTGGAGCGCAAAGCACCGGGTGTAATTTTCCGTCAGCCAGTTACTGAGCCTTTACAATCAGGTATCAAAGCGATCGATGCAATGATTCCGGTAGGCCGTGGCCAACGTGAATTAGTGATCGGTGATCGTCAAACAGGAAAAACAGCTGTTTGTATTGATACGATCATCAACCAAAAAGAATTTTATGACAAGGGTGAGCCGGTATTCTGTATCTACGTAGCCATTGGTCAAAAAGCATCTACCGTTAAGCAAATCGAGCAAACGCTTCGTAAAGCTGGCGCGATGGATTATACAGTTATTGTTTCTGCATCAGCAGGTGATCCTGCACCGATGCAATTCTACGCACCATTTACAGGTGCTGCGATCGGAGAATTCTTCCGTGATACAGGTCGTCCTGCGTTAGTGGTATATGATGATTTATCGAAGCAAGCGGTAGCTTACCGTGAAGTTTCTTTATTGTTACGTCGTCCACCAGGACGTGAGGCGTATCCAGGTGACGTTTTCTACTTACACTCCCGTTTATTGGAGCGTGCGGCGAAAATCAACAACTCGGATGAAATCGCGCGCAACATGAATGACTTGCCTGAGTCAATCAAAGGTATTGTCAAAGGTGGCGGTAGCTTAACAGCCCTTCCGATCATTGAAACACAAGCAGGAGACGTTTCGGCATATATTCCTACCAACGTAATTTCGATTACAGATGGTCAGATCTTCTTAGAAACAAACTTGTTTAACGCGGGTATTCGTCCAGCGATCAACGTAGGTATCTCGGTATCTCGTGTAGGTGGTAACGCGCAAATCAAGTCAATGAAGAAAGTAGCGGGTACATTGAAATTAGATCAAGCACAATTCCGTGAGCTAGAGGCTTTCGCGAAATTTGGTTCTGACTTAGATGCTTCGACTAAATTAACAATCGAACGTGGTCGCCGTAACTTGGAGATGTTGAAGCAACCACAATTTGCTCCGCAACGCGTAGAAGATCAGGTGGCTATGATTTACTTGGCTACGACTGGTAACTTAGATAACGTGCCTGTGGACAAAGTGCGTGAATTCGAGAAAGATTTCATTCAAGTTTTACGTGCAACAGAAAAAGCAACTTTAGACGCTTTAGGTCAAGGTAAGTTTGATGATACATTGACTGCAACATTGAAGCGTGTGGGAAATGAAGTAGCAGCTAAATACGCAGTTTAAAAATTAGAATAGTATGGCTTCGTTAAAAGAAGTAAGAAATAGAATTGTTTCCGTAAACTCGACGCAACAAATCACCAAAGCCATGAAAATGGTTTCGGCGGCGAAGTTACGCCGTGCGACAGATGCGATTACTCAAATGCGTCCCTACGCTAAAAAATTAGCCGAAATGATTGCCACTGTTTCTGCCAAAACAGAAGCGGGTCAAGATAATGCCTACACCAAAGTTCGCCCGATTTCCAAGGTATTGGTAATCGTCGTAACATCTGATCGTGGTTTGTGTGGTGCATTTAATGCCAATATTGGTAAGGCAACAATCGCGTTAATCCAAGAAAAATATGCTGCTTTACATGCGGCTGGCCAAGTTGAGGTGTTAACCTTAGGCAAAAAAGGTGCAGAGTATTTAGGTCGTCGTGGCTATAAATTAAATACTGCCCACACCGAAATTTTCTCTGGATTGAATTTTGGGAAAGTACGTGTTCTAGGTGATGAAATTTTAGCTGACTTTGCTTCAGGTAAATATGATGTAGTTGATTTGATTTTCAACGAATTCAAAAACGTAGCTACGCAAATCATTCGGACAGAACAATTACTTCCATTACAGGAAAACGCTGATACAGCTACGGCATCAAATGTAGATTATATCTTTGAACCATCTGAGGAGCAAATCATCAACGAATTAATTCCAAAGTCGGTGAAATTATCCATCTTCCGCTCCCTATTAGAATCCAATGCTTCTGAGCATGGTGCACGTATGACGGCGATGGACAAAGCAACGGATAATGCCGGCGAATTGATCAAAGCATTGAAATTAGAATATAACCGTTCACGTCAGGCTGCGATCACGAAAGAAATCCTTGAGATTGTTGGTGGTGCTGAAGCTTTATCTGCGTAATTATGAAACACGTATTCGCATTTATTTTTGTTTTAGTGGCGGCGCAAGCGATGGCACAAGGTATCAAAATGCCTGCACCTAGTCCTGGCCAAACCATCAAACAAGACTTTTCTCTATCCGCGATCGAAGTGAATTATTCACGTCCGGTGATCAAGGGTCGTACCATTTTTGGTGATATTGTTCCCTTCGGAAAATTATGGAGAGCTGGGGCGAATAACCCAACGAAGGTGACTTTTGGCGAAGATGTCAAGGTTGCTGGAAAAGAGTTAAAAGCGGGTGCTTACCAATTAATGATTATTCCTTCGGCTAAAAGTTGGGAGATCATTTTCAACAAAGGAACGAACGGCGTGTTCAATTACCATCCAGAAGAAGATGTTTTAAAGGTATCTGTACCTACAACTGCGCTTTCTTCGAGTGTAGAATCATTTACGATTCAATTTGCTCAGGTGATTGCCAATAAATGTGAGATTCAGATCCTTTGGGAAAAAACAAGTGTATCGATTCCAGTAGAAACGGAGATTGATGCTAAAATTGCAGCCTCGATTGACAAAGCGATGAGTGTGGATACCAAACCTTATTTTGAGTCGGCATCATACTATTTCGAAACAGGTCGTGACTTGAAGAAAGCATTGGAATGGGCAACGAAAGCGGCTGATGCAAATCCATTAGCTTATTGGGTGATGCATTTAAAAGCAAAGATTCAAGCGAAGATGGGAGATAAAGTTGGCGCGAAAGCGACTGCATTAAAATCTATCGAATTAGCCAAAGCAGGAAAAAATGAAGACTATGTAAGTTTAAATCAAAAATTGATTGATGGCTTATAGTGGGAACTTAAATGAGCAAGAAAGCCTTTCTTAATCGGAAAGGCTTTTTTTAGCTTAAAATTATGAAGGAAGAAAACGGATTTAGTACCGATCAGGAGCAAGAAACGGCCGTATTAGTCGCGGTGACTACCCAAAAACAAAACCCGGTTCAGACGGCGGAGTATTTGGCGGAGTTAGCGTTCTTAGCGTCGACGTCGGGTGTATTAACCTTAGCCAGCTTTACCCAAAATTTAGCGAAGCCTGATAACCGGACCTACGTAGGTAAGGGAAAGCTGGAAGAGATTATTTCGTATGTCATTGCCAAAGACGTGGACATGCTCATTTTTGATGATGACTTAAGTCCATCGCAAGTACGGAATATTGAGTATGAAATTTCGCTATTGGGCAAAGAGATGAAAGTCTTGGATCGCAGTTTATTAATTCTGAATATTTTTGCGCAGCGTGCCAAAACCGTTCAAGCGAAAACACAAGTAGAGCTAGCACAGTATCAATACATGTTGCCACGTTTGACCCGTATGTGGTCTCACCTTTCGAAGCAACGGGGCGGTGTGGGTATGCGTGGTCCAGGTGAGAAAGAATTGGAAACGGATCGACGTATTGCGAATGATCGCATTGCGTTCTTGAAGGACAAATTGGAGAACATCGACAAACAATCTTCGACCCAACGCAAGCACCGCGACCGCATGGTTCGCGTTTCGCTGGTGGGCTACACGAACGTAGGTAAGTCGACATTGATGCAAAAATTAGCCAAAGTGGATGTTTTTGCGGAGAATAAACTATTTGCAACCGTGGATTCGACCGTTCGCAAAGTGGTTTGGGATAGCATTCCTTTTTTATTAACAGATACGGTAGGATTCATTCGTAAACTCCCTACCCTACTCATTGAATCCTTTAAATCTACGTTGGACGAGGTTCGCGAAGCAGATGTATTATTGCATGTCGTAGACATTTCACATCCAAACTTTGAGGAGCAGATTGAGGTGGTGCAAGGAATTTTGAATGAAATGGGTGCGGGTGATAAGCCCACGATCCTAGTGTTCAATAAAATTGACCTATATAACGTCGAAGATGTCTTCTTTGAGGGGGCAGCGGTAGATGAAGATGGCAATCCGGAGTTAACCAAAATGGAACGCGTAACTCGATTCTTAAAGCAATCACATTGGCAAACGAATACCCCGAAAACAGTATTTATTTCGGCGGAACAACGGTCAAATTTGGCGGAATTGCGCGGAATGGTGATGGAAATTATTAAGGAAAAACACTTTCAGATATTCCCGAACTGGTTGGATACCAATCACTTGATGGGATATAATGATGGGGTTGTGCCGGAGAGTTAAGAGAGAGGTGAGAAGTAAGAAGTAAGAGGTAAGAGGTGAGAGGTGAGAGGTGAGAGTAGTATTGGCGCTGTAGTTCAACGGATAGAATAGGCGTTTCCTAAACGCTAGATGCGGGTTCGATTCCCGCCGGGGCCACAGATTAGACGT
>CAZUAZ010000045.1:0-3101 GCA_964618445.1 uncultured Aquirufa sp.
GCATTACCCTCACCTGTTTTCCATACCCCTACAATGGCATCTGGATTATCTGGCAACGTGATAAATGACGAAGTAGTCGTCAAAACAATTAAACTAAACAATCCAAACATCATAGCTCGGAAATTCATCGATAATTTATTTTTCATTTGTCAATTTTTTATGATGAAATAAAATTAAGAAACTAAACTAATAACACAAATACATAAAATTATTTAATACTACTCAAAGCGACTCCGCTCCTTGATTAATTTTTCAATTTCAGCCGTAGTCCGAGGCGAACCAGCCGATAAATTCTCATTCCCAGTTGCTGTAATCAAAATATCATCCTCAATTCGCACACCAATATTCCACCACTTTTTATCACATGTACTTCCAGGTGGAATATAAATCCCTGGTTCAACCGTTACAATTACGCCAGGAGCTAGCGTCCGCGGCCCTAAATCATGCACGTCCAACCCCACATGGTGTGAAGTGCCATGTGGAAAGTATTGACGGGCCTCTTGTTTGGATGAGACAATTCCCAGTTCAACTAAACCCGAATAAATCACCTCACGCGCTGCAGCATCTACTCGGTCATGCGGAATGCCTGTTTTACACATAGCTATCCCCGCATCTTGCGCTTTCAACACCAAATCATAAATAAGTTTTTGTTCCGGCGAAAAACGGCCATTGGCAGGAATAGTTCGTGTCACATCAGCCGTATAGCCATGATATTCAGCCGCACAATCACTTAGCAAAAGATCACCCGCGTTCACCTGTTTCAAATTAGTCGTATAATGCAAAACACAGGCATTTTCAGAGGCCCCCACTATACTTGGATAACCAGGATATTCAGAGCCACTCGCCTTAAAATGATACTCCATAATGGCTTGCGCTTGATATTCCTTCATTCCAGGGTGAATGGCCTTCATGACTTCACGATGACCTAGCGAACTAATTTGGCTTGCCTTACGCATCAAAGCAATTTCCTCTGGCTGCTTAATTCCACGCAAAGAGCTTAAAATTTGAATAGTAGCACGTGATGCCAACGGCTTTTTCAAGGAAACTACACTACTATCCACCACATTCGCCATGCGCGCTAAGGGATCTAATCTTCGCTTATACTTCGTAAAAATAGCCTCATCCCGGTATAAGGAATAAACGGAATCAACCGTGGACAAATCAAGTGTATTGTGCGTGAACTCATCATTTGAAAAAACATGTTGAATCTGATATTTCATCTTCACACCTGCCTCACCTAAAATTTTACCCGTCCACATTTCTTTGAAAGCATCTCGCTTTTGAACAAAAATAAACTCGGTACCCGTTTGGTTTAAGAGCGTTACCGGACGCTTAAACATCACCAAAACGGCATTTGGCTCCTGAAATCCAGTAAAGTAATAGAAATTCTTATTCTGCGCATATTGATAATCCACATCATCATTACGAACACGCACCTGAGAAGCGAAAAATATGGCCACACCCTTATCTGACATCGCCGACTTAAAGGCTTCCCTCCTTCCTGCATGAAAGGCAGGACTCAGATAATCTTGTGGATAATCAGCCGGATTTTGCGCTGAGATCAATATAGGACTTAAACAGAGTGCCAGGAAAAGCAAGAATTTATGCAACATAGGTATAGCTATTTAATACGAAAGGTAACGATAGGATTAGATGGAAAGGTACGGTCAACGGTAACTGAATCTACGTTGTGTTGAATTGTTGACCAATTCTGGCTCCATACCGTTGCGGAACCAGAAACATTAATAATAGGCAAATTTAGCCGTTTGGATAAGGCAAACAAACGATTTGTTTGAACCGAATCTTGCAAATCTACCCATGTAACAAGCGAATGATCCGCGTCTAAGTTGCGCAGGTAGTAATAATTCCAGCTGTCAAAATTGACAATGGCTGGCTTAGCAACCTTTGTCTTTTTAACTAATGCTAGGTAATCAGTTCGAAGTGATTCATGAGCTTGGGAATGAACCAGATTAACTCCAAAAACAAGCATATTCAATGCTAGCCAAATCATCAAACTTTTTAGGTAAACCGGACGCCTACCATCAAACCAAAAGCCCAGTAAAGGAATAAATAAAAATACCGTATGATGTCCAAATCGAATTTTACCCAATACTAAAAACGTCAAAGCCATGACAACAAATGCAGCCAAATGCCATCTAGCCTTTGCATCTGCATGTTTGAATTCCAATACAATTAAGCCTACAAAAACGATTCCAAACCAACTCAAACCATTCCAAATGTTGGCCTGAATGAAATCATAATAATTCAAATGGCGCAGCACATAAAAGCTAAAGTCAAACTGATTTATAATCGTATTAAATACAATTCTCCGCTCCTCCCAAAAAGTATAATCACCTGAAGTTGCCAAAACCTTAATAAATGGGAGTTGGAAATTATCTAGGGCCTCCGATTGAAATTGACGAACACGAATATCGGCCAACAAATAAACCAAAACGAACATACTAAACCCAGCTAATGCCAGGCCCATTTTAATCAGAAAATCACGTGTCAATATTGCCTCAAACGACAGACGATTCAATGAGAAAACCAACACACTAGGCATTAAATAGACAAAAAACAATTTGTCATAAAAAGCTAAGGACCACATAAAGGAAAGACACAGGGCTGCGAGCCAACCGTACTTTGGGTACGCTAGTTTATGGGTCAAATGATAACTAAGAACAAAAACGACCAACGCTACATTGACCGGACCAGCATCTCGCAATACAGCGATGTAAAGTGGCAACAATAAAAACAAAAACGATTTTCCAGCGCTTGAAAGCGAGAATGTTCGTAGGATTATGACATACAATAAGGCTAAGGAAAGCAATGAATAAGCCATTTTAGCTTCAATGATAGGCATTGAAACATAGAAAGGCCAAAGTAAAATCCCTTGCAAATTACCCGTATACAAAAATGGAAAATAGACCGAAAGGCCTAAAGGAAAGAACTTTTCGTAGGCTCCAAAACCCTCCTTATACACATTAAGCTGGAAATTTGGCAATTGATACGCTAATGAATGGAAATGTAAAAATTCATCTTGATGGAATGGTAAATAGGCATAAAGAATCACTGAAACAACACCAAAAACCAACCAATAG
>CAZUAZ010000045.1:3201-7753 GCA_964618445.1 uncultured Aquirufa sp.
CATCATCCAATTCATTTCATAGGCACCATAATAGCGAATTTGGGCCCATGGCTTCCCTGTGGCACTTTTTGTAAACGACTCCATCGCTTCCATCGGTTGGCCCGGCGCCATGCGTGGCAACATATACCCACCTGGTTTTTCCAAATGTTTAGCTAATTCGCTTAAAACTGAATCTTGAGCCGCCGTGTATTGTTGGTCTGACTCATGTAAATTGAACGCCACCTGTGACAATGATTGCCAAATAAATAAAATGAGGCCACCAACAAGCGCTCCGATAATTGACCGATTTATCTTCATCTGAAATAGGTTAGAGACGACAAAGATATAAAAAATCAAAAAGACTGAGAACCAATGAATTAATCTTCAAAAAAATCAGTTTGCTTTTAACAATTCAGAACCGGCTAGCAAGAAACAACCAAGACCAAAATCTTCGAAGTTGGGCACATGATCAAATGTCACTGGCTGAGAATCTTTAGGCTCCTTTCCGGTGCCTTGGACAAAACCCAAAAAACCATTGGGATGTACGCATGATGACATCCCCTTCCAAGCTTGATCAATGATTGGCCTATATTTTTTGGCAGGCAATATACCTTTCCGAACACCCCACGCCATTCCATAGACAAACAAAGACGTACCAGTCAATTCCGGCCCTCCAAAATTAGTTGGGTCCATCAAGGAGACATTCCAAAACCCATCAGCCCGCTGCAACGGAGGCAAGGCCTCAGAAAGTGCAACAAAATCGGCAAGATATTCCGCACGGTGTGAATCATTTTCCGGTAATAAATCGAGCGTTCGAACTAAAGCAGCATACACCCAAGCACTTCCACGTGACCAGTAGCAGTTAGCACCATTCGGCTCTTTGTAAGGTGGAACAAAATCTTTATCCCGCCACCATAATTTATCAACCGGATTGTAAAGACCCTTTCCCCCATGTTTGTATTTGGTAAATGCATACAAATCATACATCTTCTGAAAATAACGCGGATCTTTATAAATCACGCCTAAACGCGTATATACAGGCATACTCATTTGTAAACAATCAATCCAAGACCAATCATCCGCTTTTTCCGTCATGACCATATTGTCGATATTGGCTTTAATGGGCTTTATTCGCGCAGAATCACCTGACATGAGGAACAAATCCATATATACCTGCCCACAAGCTTGATCATCAGCATTGCGCGTTTTTACCCCATTTCGCAATCCCCACTGATGAAATTCTCCCCAATCAATCATGTATTTTAAATCAGAGGCCTTCGGGTCTAGTTTGTACAATTCAATCAAACCTTCATAATAGACCGATCGAGTCCAAATGTTAGATGGTCTTGTCCGATCAGGACTAACGATTACTTGACCCACATCCGGCCATTTTTGTTGGAAATAACGATTAGCCAAATGCATTTTCGCCAGTACTTGCTTTTTATTTGGCGCAGCTACTAGCGAAAAAGAGGCTAAAATACTTAAGAGAATAATCTTTTTCATGATTTAAGAAAGGTAAAATACAGAAGGAATATCAATCGCAACAGGTGAATTATCCGGATTAACTTGCATAATATCACCCATATACTTCCACCACCGCTGCATAACTTCCTGTGCAGGAAGCTGATCAAGTGCACCTAAATCTGGAGCTTCCAAATAGGCGAATAAGGTAAGGGTTTCTGAATCCAAGAAAATCGAATAATTCTGAATACCTACTGCATGTAATAGGTCCACGAGTTCAGGCCAGATCAAGTCATGCCTACGGGCATATTCAGCCTCAAAACCGGGTAAAAGAAACATTTTGAACGCTTTTCGTTGCATCACATTAGGTTTCTTTTGAAAGCAAGTAATAGTCAAAAACTACTGAATAATTTGAGCCTTAAATGAAGATAAAGCTGCATCATCGAAATTCAAATGTGTAACAAAGCGGATATACTGCGGCCCAAAAGGCGCACAAAAAATTCCCTTTGATTTTAATTCAGCCACTTGGTCTACCGAGCGAATACCCTCCTTCAATTGAACAATAACGATATTCGTCGTAACGGGAAGAATGGAGTCTACCCAAGGTAGTCTGGCACAAATATGGGCTATTTCTTTCGCTCGGGCATGATCTTCCTGCAAACGGGTCACGTGATGATCAAGCGCATAAATTCCGGCCGCAGCTAAAATTCCCGCTTGGCGCCATCCCCCACCTAACCGTTTACGAACTCGCCTCGCTTGTTTAATAAATGCATGAGAACCTAACAAAACAGAGCCCACCGGTGCTCCCAAACCTTTCGATAAACAAACAGAAATCGAATCAAACCAAGTACCAAATTGCTTAGGCGTCTGACCCGTTACAGCCATCGCATTGAAAATTCGTGCCCCATCAAGGTGTAGTGGGATGTTTATGTGCCGACAAAAATCTGAAATTTCCTGTAAGCTTTCTGAACTATACACGCTACCACCTCCTTTATTGACCGTGTTTTCCAGACTTACTAATTTACTTTCACAGGCATGAATGTCATCTGGAGAGATTGCTGCTTCAATTTGAGTACGCGTTAATCTGCCTAAATTACCTTTCAGCAACTTTACGGAAGCACCTGCATTCGCCATAATGCCGCCACCCTCGTATAAATAAATGTGTGACAACTCATCACAAATAACCTCTTGTCCTTTGCTCAAATGGACTGACATCGCAATTTGATTAGTCTGCGTACCGGAAACACAAAAAAGAGCGGCTTCCATACCAAACATATTGGCCACCTTTTGCTCCAAAGCATTAACGGAAGGATCCTCCCCAAAAACATCATCCCCCAACGGCGCGGCAAACATAGCCTCACGCATCGCTTGAGTAGGTAAGGTAAACGTGTCACTTCTTAATTCCACATGCATATTAAAACTGCTTTAGATAGGACAATTTAGCTAAAAAACTTTGTTGCTTTTGTTGGGTCCTATCCGTTCCTTGGTAATTCAATGAGTTAAACACTAAATACACAAAGGAAAGTGGCTGGTATTCCCAGGATAAACGAATGTTCAGTGATTTTAAATCATCCGTCGTATTTTTTTGGTAAAATCCAATCAGCTGCACCCGCGGATTAATGGCCATGCGGGTTTCCAAAATCAACAAATTGACTTCTTTCGTCTCTCGAGCAGCACCCATATTCTCAAATTTGCTCCAATTCCATGATAAACCCAGGTTTACATGCGGGATCGGAGCTAAACGAAACTTTGAATCTAGTGTCTGTAACGTTCCATTAAAGAAACCACCCCAACCATATTCGGTGGAACCTGAATATTTAGCACTTGGATCACTAGACAATAAAAAGCCCTTACGGAAATACGAATAATTTCCAGGGTTGATATCAATCCCAACTGGGCTAAAGGTTTCTTCCAAATTTTGTGCAGTGGCTTCCACATAACCACCAATAATTCCACCATTTTGAAGATCAAACCAAAGTGGGCCTGAAAGTGCACGCTGCTCAATAATATTGCCCGTTTTTAAGCTGTGATACACCTCGGTGTAAATTCCTGGTCCCCAGCTACGGACAAATGAAGGCAACCATTTCCCGCGAACATTAAAGTCAAATCCTTGCGAATTGGATAAAATACCACGACGAGAAACAAAGCCCATGCTTGGATTATACTTTTCTGACACTAAAGTCTGAGTCCAATAAGCTCGAATAAAATTACCGGTATAAAGAAACTGACTAAATTCGGCTACACCTTGATCACCCGTTCGACTATCTTGCGTCAGCGTACCCATGCCACTAAATGAAAACTTATCATTAAATCGAACGAAGGCATCAATAGCCCCTGTGGATTGCACGGCTGATGGTGACGATTTAGTCGTAACGATAGCTCCTATTCGATTTTGTTTGCCAAAATTCTCGGAATAACGTCCTACATAAAAATTCGAAAATGGATCACCATCTCCCGCACCTTGCCGCATAAAAATACCGCCTAGGTTTCTTTTTTCAGACCGGTAAACGAATCGAGTTCCGGCAGTAATGGCAATGGGGTTAACATTTTGGTCTAAACCAATCGTCCGACTAAAGAACGGCTGAATATACATCGAACCTCCTATCACCTGGTCGACAGGTGCTAAACCAGCAGAAAAAAGAGAGGCGTTTTCTAGGAAAAACTGTCGGCGCTCTGGAAAAAAGACTGAGAAACGAGAAATATTATTGACCTGTAAATCCACATCCGCTTGCGCAAAATCCGTATTAAAGGTAATATCCATGACAGATGTTGGACTTATCGCCCACTTAATCTCTCCACCTAATTTTAAAGCGGCATTACGCGCATTCCCTATTTCGGTTCCTTCCGACTTATTTGACACTTGCAGTAAATAAGGATTAAATCGGATATTCGTTGACGTGGGTGGAGGAGGAATAATCCCCGTTAATTTTCCTGCATAATCCATGCGCAATGGACTCATCGAACGCGGATGCGGCGACCAAACACTTAATTCGTTACTTGATCTTCTTACCCGAAAGAAATTAATCCCCCAATCTTGTGCCTTATTTCCATCAGTTTTGGGATATCGCAAAGTCTGCCAAGGAATGGCAAATTCCGCCACCCAAGATGAATC
>CAZUAZ010000045.1:7853-11473 GCA_964618445.1 uncultured Aquirufa sp.
CACCAAATCATGCCAATAAAACACAAAGCAGTTACAATTGTTAAATACTTCTGCCACTTAACTGGATTTCTAGCGAACCAAATGACCAATGGAAAATTAAGCGGAAAAAGCATCAAAGATGCGGGATTCCAAGCCATCACCTCATGATTTGTTGCTGTACCTAAAAAGAAAACAAACCAAGCTATCAATCCAATAAGTGCAAACAAGATAACATCTGCAACATAAGGAAATGCATTTCTGTAGGACAAAAAGCTAATGATCAAGGATAAGAAACCTAACACCAAAAAGGGCCCTGTAAAGTCGAAACCTTTCGTTGTTGTAGCTTCCGAATCAAACAAATTCACCGGATTAGCCGATAATCCTTTGGACAAATTCGTAGCCGAAGATAAATTATCTGGTAAATAACAGGATTGAGAAGCTGTGGCTGTTACGTTGGCAGGAATACCTAATGCCAAATTCATACCCAAGGTCACCCAAGAATTTGGAGCCAAATATGTATTCATCCAATCACGATATGATTTACCTTCGAGTATAGGATTTTGCGACCATTGGTACTTTCCCGGCGCATTTTTCTCAATCATATCACGTATGCGTGTAGAGCAATTGTCATAAAAGAATTTGTAGGCATACTCCCTATTTTCAGGCAATAAATTCGTTTCCAAATCCTGAAGGATTGCATTTTTCTGAAGCGAATCAAGCTCAAGCTTTTGAGCAATCATCCCCCTCTTTTCATATTGCATATTATAATTAAACTCATCCTGCATCGAATGTACCGAGATAGTATAGGGTAACGTCCCCATCAAAAATTTCAGATAGAAATTCTCTGTATTGAAATCAAAAGTTCCATAACTATACGCACGATCAATTCCATTAACGGGGTCATTAATCCATAAAATCGAATGACCAAAAGCCGAATGCAATTCCTTTCCAGGCGCTACAGTAACTAAAACCACTTCCGCTTTCGAACTCAACTGAGCTTTAGCAGCGATAGAAATCAACAAAAAAAATAGGAGCTTTTTCATTTATTTACCTGCAATAACAATCACAATTTCTCCACGTACTTTATCTGGATGTGAATTAAAGTAAGCCAAAACCTCAGCGGCTGTACCACGGACCATTTGCTCATGCATTTTACTTAACTCACGCGCCACCATGACTGGGCGCTCTGCACCCACAAATTCAACCATTTGTTCCAATGCCTTCACTAATCGATGCGGAGATTCATACAAAACCGTAGTCCGCTCCTCTTCCGCGATGGCCTTCCATCGGGTTTGTCGGCCTTTTTTATGCGGCAAAAACCCTTCAAAAACAAATCGATCGATCGGAAATCCTGAATTGACTAAGGCCGGAATAACGGCCGTGGGGCCCGGTAATGTTTCCACTTCGATGCCTTGTTCTACGCAGGCTTTCACCAATAAAAATCCTGGATCTGATATGCCGGGAGTACCTGCATCTGAAATCAACGCTAATGATTTACCCTCCTTTATTAATTTGACAATACCAGCGACACCGGCATGCTCGTTATGCGCATGATGCGCATAAAGGGGTTTGGAGATATTTAAATGCTTTAACAAAGTCCCCGATGTCCGTGTATCTTCCGCCAAAATCGCATCCACTTCACTTAGCACACGAACCGCCCGTAAGGTAATATCTTCCAAATTGCCGATAGGCGTAGGGACCAAATATAATTTCATACTCGAAATTTAGCCAAAATTGGTAGAAACAAAAAAAGCGAAACTTGCGCTTCGCTTTTGGTAGAGAGTGAGGGATTCGAACCCCCGGACCTGTAACAGTCAACAGTTTTCAAGACTGCCGCAATCGACCACTCTGCCAACTCTCTGTCTCGTAATGAGAATGCAAAAGTAAGGTCTTTTTGTACATTTTGCAATATGTGAACGTATAATTTTAGATATTTTTTAAGACAAAATTGCTTTTACCCTGAAAATCAAGCGTATCCGGAATCCACGAAATTGAAATACCCGCCTTTTCCATCTTACGAAAATACGTCATCTGCCGCTTGGCAAACTGATGAATGGCTACCTCTAATCCCTCCTCAAAACGTTCACGTGATATTTCCCCACGCAAAAACTGAACAATCCATTTATACTCCAATCCCAAACGTATAAAATCCGCTTCCGCTGCGCCTTGAGCTAATAATCCTTCCACTTCCTCAATTAAACCCGCTGCTAGACGAGCTTGGAATCGCGCAGAAATTCGAGCCCGACGATCGCCTACATCAGGATTCAAACCAAAAACACAGTAATTCAAATCAAGCGCAATGGGCTCATCTAAAAAATGAGGGACATGTGAAAAGGAATAATTGGCTAATAAAGCTTCAATATATAATCCCGTTCCCCCACATAAAATAGGTTGTTTTCCCCGACTTAAAACATCTTGAATCGCATCATAGGCCTCTTTTTGAAAATGTGCAACCGAATAATGGTCTCCTAATGTATGGTGGTCAATCAGGTGATACGGAATGTCGCCGTATTCCGCCAAGTCTTTTCCCGTACCAATATCCAAACCTTTATAGATCTGCCGAGAATCAGCTGAGATAATTTCACCATCTAAGCGTCTAGCTAGGTCAACAGCCAATGCCGTCTTGCCACTCGCGGTTGGCCCCAATAAAACCAAAAGGCTAGTTGGCATAATAGTATCTCAATTTTAAATTCCCTTTTGTCCAAACTGCTGCATCTGACGATTTTTCAACAGCAACCCGTTTACCATCAACCAATTTAAAAAACAAAGGCGGCGTCTTTTCAATCACCTTAAATCCGATACTTAAAAATCCCTTTCCCGTATTCCAATCTAAATCAATATACGTCATCACATTTTGAACAGGATGATTCGCACGATAAGCATCCAAAAATTTAGTGATACCACCAACTAAACGCATGGATGGCAATGTGGCTAATTTGATTAACTCACCTGACAACTCCCCTTCCATACCAGCCTCCTTCATGACTATGGGTTTCCCAAAAACAGCCACGCCAACTAATGGATTACCCTCCCAAGAAAATTCACTAGTAATCCCACGGAATTGGCGGTGCGGTGGCACCACACAACCTACATACAGTGCCCCTTTTGAAAATCCCATCAGGTGATTGGCATCCAAAAAATGACGGGCAGCTTCAGCGGAAATGGTGACCATGCGCGTATCTCGAGCAAAAACAGATTTTAATGGTTTAGTTAAAGCAGTTAAAAAATGTATGATTTGCACTTTTCGTATTTGCCATACATCCTCCCAAATCTGAATACCTGTTTGGTCCTGTAAATGTTCTTCACCCATACAAATTCCTTGAATTTCAATCGCTAAATCGTCATGCCGCCATCGATCCGACATATCTGTGACACGTCGAAACCCGAGCAAAGAGACATTTTGATTTAAATCCTCTAGAAACATTTTAACAGAATAAGCCCTAAAGATACAGTAGAAATGAACGTAATTTAGCTTTGGAATAAAAAACTAACATCATCATGGATTACAGATTTGAGGCGAGTAGAAAAGAAGTATCAACTTTTACAAATCAAGAATTACGGGATAATTTTTTGATTGAGCGTATATTTTCCGCTGATCAAATAAATCTGACGTATTCGATATATGACCGCATGATTATCGG
>CAZUAZ010000045.1:11573-14041 GCA_964618445.1 uncultured Aquirufa sp.
GTTTTGCATTTGATGGGAGAAACCACAGAAACGAAACACATGTGGGTGCATAATCATCAAGCTATTATTTCGCCACCTTGGTCAATCCATAGTGGTGCTGGAACAAAAAATTATTCCTTTATCTGGGGCATGGCGGGTGAAAATAAGGATTACACCGACATGGATTTTGCTGAAATTTCTGACTTACGTTAATATGAAAAAATCAATTTTCTCAATCCTCCTGCTAATAGGTGGATTTGTTTTACATGGCCAAAACTATTCCGAACGCATGTCGGCCAGCATCATGCAAACCCATCGCGATTCGATTACGGTCAAATTGGGCAAACCTGCCGGATGGGATTACGAGCAAGGACTTCTATTGAAAGCCTTGGAAAAAATGTACCAGCGCACGGGAGATGCCAAATATTTCAACTACATCAAAAAAAACATCGACAGCTTTGTAGATGAGCAAGGGAATATTCGCACCTACCATTTCAATGAATTTAATTCGGACAATATTACGACAGGGCGCATGCTGCTGTATTTATATCAAGAATTAGGGGATGTTCGTTATAAGAAAGCGGCCGATAAGCTACGTGCCCAAATAACAGCGCAACCACGCGATTCAGATGGTGGATTTTGGCACAAGCAACGCTATCCAAATCAGATGTGGCTGGACGGGCTATATATGCTAGAGCCTTTCTATGCAGAATATGGCACCATAACGGGAGAAGATAACTGGGCGGACATTATCAAGCAATTTGAATTGATGTACAAAGGTGCACTAGACGCTAAAACAGGACTTTTGATTCATGCTTATGACCAAGCGCGCATCCAACCTTGGGCTGATAAAAAAACGGGACATTCGCCAAATTTCTGGGGAAGATCGATGGGATGGTATGAAATGGCCTTAGTGGATGTATTGGATTACATGCCAATTAATCACCCAGGACGCAAGATATTAATCAAACAATTGCAAGATTTATCCGCTGCATTACTTAAAATTCAAGATCCCTCCTCTGGTCTTTGGTATCAAGTACCTAATTTCCCGGGCAGAGCAGGAAACTATTGGGAAGCTTCTGCCGCAAATATGTTTATTTACGCTTTTGCCAAAGGAGCACGCAAAGGTTATTTGCCAGCATCCTATCTGAAAGCAGCTCAAAAAGCCTATGCAGGTGCTTTGAAAAATTTCATTTCAACGGATGCGAATGGATATATCCATTTGGAGAAAACGGTAAGCGTTGGCGGTTTAGGTGGCGTACCTTACCGAGATGGATCGTATGCATACTACTTAAGTGAGCCACTGAAACAGGATGACTTAAAGGGAGTTGGGCCTTTCATCCTCGCTTCATTAGAAATTGAAATTGCTAAAGAACTTAGCGTAGGTAAAGGCAAGAAAGTGGTGTTAGATTATTTCTTTAATCATGAGACGAAGAATGGCCAACGGTTCCACTACACCTGGGAAGATCGCAAGGATTCAGGATTCCATTTATGGGGAATTCAATTTGAGCAATTGGGTGCCACGCTTGATACCTTGGGGGTATCTCCTACCCGGGAAAATTTGAAAAACGCATCAGTATATATTATCGTAGATCCAGATTCGCCTAAAGAAACGGCTAAACCGAATTACATGAATGCCAAAGCAGCGGATGAAATCGAGGCTTGGGTCAAAGCAGGTGGAAATTTGATTTTATTGGCCAATGATACCACGAATTGCGAAATACCTCAATTCAACATCTTGGCGCGTCGTTTTGGTATTGAATTTGTCGCACCCAATTTAAACTTTGTACAAGGACGAAATTGGGAACAAGGAACGGTGTTAATCGAACCAGGAAATCCGGTCTTCGATCCCATTAAAAAGGTATATATCAAAGAGATTACGACATTGAAATTGAGCGGTCCGGCTAAATCGATTGCCAACTTACAAGGCTATCCGGTCATGGCCATTTCAAAAGTTGGCAAAGGAAAAGTATTTGCGTTAGGAGATCCATGGTTGTACAATGAGTATACAAACAACCGAAGAACGCCGCTGGAATATGAGAATTTTTTGGCAGCCAAGAAGCTAGCCGAATATATGTTGAAGTAACTGAAAGCCCGGGAAACCGGGTTTTTTTATCAGTTTTGATTCCGTTATTCTGACCATATTACCTTAGCTTTGGCAAAGCTTAAAGCTTTGCCAAAGCTCAAGCAAGAAGTCTGTCTTAAGGAAACTGAAATCCAGTCATTTTTTCTAATCGGTCTTTACTGACACGATATTGATTCCAGTTTTTTGAGAGGGTACGCTCGTTCGGAAACAGCACATAAAACACCTCTGTGGGGCTATAAACAGCTTTCCAAACATACATAGGAATAGGAACACCGGATGCGAGCCGGCCCTTGGCTCCGATACCCCCAGAATAAATCAATAAAGATTGGCCCTTTTTCAAGACTAATTTGCGACAATAGGCTTCTAGAAATTTGAACGGTCCACGATTCAACTCAGGTGTCTG
>CAZUAZ010000045.1:14141-18532 GCA_964618445.1 uncultured Aquirufa sp.
TCCACCCCATTGTAGGACATGACATAGCCTTTTTTGACAGCGAGGTAATTAGTCGTAGAAACAGTTGAGGCCCCCGAAATATTGGGGACCCCGACTGGTACATACGATAAGAGTACAAATAATAGATTTAAAATCATTTACGATGGCTAAAAATCCAACTTAATAAATCAGGTTGCTTGAACGCATTATCCCATGAATTATGATTCACTTTGGGATACTCTGAATATTTAATTTCTACGCCTTGGTCTTGAACCGCTTTCACTAATTCGCGTGAATGACGAACTGGCACAACGATATCAACATCCCCGTGGTGAACCCATAAAGGCACGCGTTTGGCATATTTAGCAACATAACTTAGATCCGCGCCACCGCAGATAGGAGAAGCAGCAGCAAACATCTTGGGATTACGCGAAACTGCTTCCATCGTACCCATACCTCCCATGGAAAGTCCCATGATGTACGTTCTACGTTTATCGTGCTTAATTGATTTGACCAAATCAATGACCGCTTGTAAAGGCCAATTAATTGGCGCTGAATAATCAAAAACGAATGTAGTTGGGGTAGTTGACCGATTAATTTGAACAGAAGACCAATATGAATCTTTCGGGCACTGTGGAAAAATAACGATGGCAGGATAATTAATCCGATTCAAAGAATCTAAAAATACATTTTTACCATATTTCATTTGTGCTTCATTATCATCACCACGTTCTCCTGCACCGTGTAAAACAACTAATAAAGGATATTTTTTACCCGGTTTATAGGCTTTGGGATACATAATTTGATAAGGTAATGCCTTACCATCTGCAGTCATAAAACTCTTTTTTTCAAATTGCCCGTTTGCTACAAACGAAAATGCAATAAATAGTAGGATATATTTTAACATTAGTTTGCGCGTTTAATCATGTCAGCCACGGTCAAATCCATTGTTCTACCCATCGCTTTATTCCCTCGAAAGGTAACAATTTTCATCACGGTAGCGTCTTTAGGAACAACGACTGCACCATTAGCCATCGGATAAAATTGATCTGGATAAGAATGATCAAAACTGTAATGAATCGTTAGGCCACTGATTTCGGTCGTGGGCAATACTGTCAACTCACCCAATGCATTCCGACTTACCTGAATAATAGGCTCGTACATACTTGGCGCATATTTCTTTTGAGCAACATCAAAACGTGCCATATGAGATTCTACACGACCAATAAAATTATCCCAGTTACGGTTTTTAGTTTCAGACCAAAGTACTTCTGCGATGGCAAAAGAACGTGGGTAGGTCATGTATTGTAGATGACGGTAATTGAACAATTGCTCCGACCAAAGATTTGCTTGGCCTCCTTTTACTAATTTGGCATCCACTCCTGCCGGAACGGGTTCAAAAGCATAGGAATCACGCAAACGTACTGTTTTATACACAGGTGGCTCGATCGCCTTATCCCCTTGCATCAAGTCAATGTATACATGATTACTCGGCGTCATAATAACTTCGTGTCCATCTTTGGCCGCTTGAATTCCACCATCCATACCACGCCAAGACATCACAGCGGTGCTTTTTGGCAATCCTCCACCTTCAAGTATTTCATCCCAACCCATCATGCGCTTGCCTTTGGAAGTAATGATTTTTTCTAATCGACGAACAAAGTGTGCCTGAACTTCTTGTGAGTTTTTCAAACCCAACTCTTTACGCATGGCCAAGATCTGCGGATTTTTATCCCAATAGTTTTTCGGGCACTCATCGCCACCCATGTGGATGTATTCAAATGGAAATAAGGAAGAAACCTCACCCATCACCTGATCTAAAAACGTATATACCTTTTCGTTGGCCGGACAAAGTGTGTTATCCTGTAAAGCTTCCGGGTGACCATGAGACCAATCAATAAATGGCTCTCCTGAAATAACTTGATAATTGACAGCATCAGGCGTACAAGAAAGCTCGGGATACGAAGCCACAGCAGCCATTGAGTGACCCGGAACATCGATTTCTGGCATGATGTTTACGAATCGCTCTTGCCCATACTTAACAATTTCTTTAATTTCTTCTTGCGTATAAAAGCCACCATAAGTACGTGGTTCGTCGGGAAGCGGTTTAGAAAAGTCGGTAAAGTGTCCTACTTTTTTGACATTAAACGCCCCTTTTTTCGTCAAATTGGGAAACGATTTAATCTCTACACGCCAGCCCTCATCGTCTGTTAAATGCCAGTGCAACACATTGTATTTATAAGCGACCATTTCATCAATAAATTGCTTCACTTCCTCTTTAGTAAAGAAATGGCGGGAAACGTCTAGCATCATGCCACGCCAAGCAAAACGGGGCGCATCTACGATATTCACATACGGAACTTTCCAAGAAACGCCTGAAACAGCTTGTTTCGATTCAATCTCTTTAGGTAATAATTGAATCAAAGTTTGAATACCATAGAAAATACCTACAGGCTTGTTGGCGCGAATATGAACGCCCTTCGCATCAGAAATCAAGGAATAGCCTTCATTTCCTAGCACTGCATCTGGCTTTGAATTAAGAGTAAATCGGATAGCGGCGATGGAAGCCGAGGAACTTGGATCGGTTAACCATTGAACTTTTTTACCTGCGACTTGCGTCAGCTTTGAAGTTAGCAGCGCATAACTAGTCGCTAGTTCAGGGGATTTAGGCCCAGCAAGCACGAGGGAATTTCCAAGTGCATAGGCTCCTTTGCTAAATATTGCTTGGGTAGGAGCAGGAATAATGGCTGGATTTTGGGCCAAAAGACTAGTTGACAAGCAACAAGTCATCCCCCATAAGGTTAATTTTTTAAGCATGTTGAATAGGTTTAATTAATGAATTAAAGTTCAAGCTAATTGCCATAAATTCCAAATCGTTTTTTATTTTTGCAGGTAACAAGCATTATATACGAACAAAACCATGAATGAATCTGCTACCCTTGCTGCTCAGCAAGTGGAATTATCACACGCTATTGATACGGTTTGGGTTGCACTTTGTGCAGCACTAATTTTTCAAATGGAAGGAGGTTTTGCCTTATTAGAGGCAGGATTTGTCCGATCGAAAAACGCCGTCAGTATTATCGCCAAAGTCATGATTGACATCATGTTTGGAGGTATCGCCTTCTATTTAGTTGGCTTTGGAATCGCCTACGGAAAATCTAATGGCTATTGGGCCTTTGACACCGGAATCATGTCGGGTGATTTAGGATTAGGACTTACGATCTCCAACTCATTATTCTGGTTCATCCAAATGGGATTTACTGTCGCGGCTATTTCCATCGTTTCAGGTGGTGTCGCGGAACGTATGAAAATGTGGTCCTATGCTGTGTATGTAATCATTTTTAGTGCCTTTTTATATCCGTTGGCGGCCAACTGGGTTTGGAATCCAAATGGATGGCTGGCCTTACGCGGCTTCAATGATTTTGCGGGATCGGCGGCTATTCACTCAATGGGTGGTTTTGCCGCTTTAGCTGGTGCCATTGTATTGGGACCACGTTTAGGAAAATACAATGAAGATGGAACACCCAATGCCATTCCGGGTCATAATTTAACCTTATCTGCCGTGGGCGCATTTATCTTGTGGTTTGGTTGGTTTGGTTTTAATCCCGGCTCCACCTTAGGAGCTGTGGGCAAATGGGATTTAATCGGTTCTGTGGCAACGAACACCTTCTTAGCGTCTGCATCTGGAGGGGTTGCGACCATGTTATACACGTTTATGCGCTACAAGAAAGTAGATATTACGATGGTGATCAATGGGGTTTTGGCAGGTTTAGTTGCCATTACGGCTGGTTGCAACGTGGTAAGTGCGGATTCAGCTTTGATTATTGGTTTTATTGCGGGTACAATTGTGGACATCGCAGTAGTAGTAGTGGACAAAATGAAAGTTGACGATCCGGTAGGTGCTGTTGCCGTACACGGTGTAAATGGTTTCTTTGGCACCATTGCGGTGGGTTTATTCTCTCAAAAGAATGGATTATTTATTACGGGAGAATCTGCACAATTCATCACGCAATTGATTGGAGTTTCTGTTATCTCAATTTTCTCATTTACATCTACATTTGCGATATTCATACTCTTGAAGAAGACGATGGGTATTCGATTGAGTCATAAAGAAGAATCAGCGGGAATTGATGCGGTGGAGTTTGGTGTGGAATCGTATACAACATTTGAATAAGAACCATGAAAAAGATAGAAGCAATTGTCAAGCCGTCTAAATTAAAGGCCATTCAAAAGGGCTTAATTGACGCAAATATTCCGTGTATGACCGTGGTTCCCGTGCGAGGTGCTGGGCTCCAGCAAGGCTATTCGGAAATATACCGTGGTACGGAAAAGTCCATGATTTTATTACCTAAGGTGATGATTATCTGTGTGGTGAGCGATGAAAACTTAGAAAAGTGTATCGATGTCATCTT
>CAZUAZ010000046.1:0-17740 GCA_964618445.1 uncultured Aquirufa sp.
ACAAAGCAGCTCAGGAGAAATTAGTCACTGAGTGGATGGCTGACGTTAAATTATCATAATCGAATAAACCATGTCAGAATTAATTGTAGCTCACCGGTACGCTAAATCATTGCTTGACTTCGCCATTGAAAAAAATGCCGTAGAAGCAGTAGCTAAGGATATGATTGATTTCGCAGAAACATGCGAAGGAAGTTATGAATTAGTATTAGCGCTGAAAAGCCCAATCATCAAGCATTATACGAAGCTTGCTATTTTAGCCAAGCTATTTAAAGATAAATTCAACCCGGTGACATATGGTATTTTCGTAATCATTACGAATAAAAACCGTGAGAAAATTTTACCCGCAGTAGCGAAAGAATTCATCTCGATGTACACGGATTATAAAGGAATTCAAAAAGCGACCGTGACGACAGCTTCTGCATTAACGGCAGAACAAAAAGTGACGGTATCGAAGATTGTCAAAGATTACACAGGCAAAGAAGTAGAATTGATCGAACAAATAGATGAAAGCCTAATTGGAGGTTTCATTTTGAAAGTTGACGACCAACAAATCGATGACTCGATTAGACGGAAGCTCAATGATCTAAAAGTTTCTTTAGCATCTTAAATTGAAAGGCCTTGGGAACAAGGCCTTTTTTTAGCTCTTCCTCATGAAAAAATTCTCACTGTTTACAGGCTCATTAATTGCTGGATTAGCGATCGCTATTGGTGCTTTTGGCGCACATGCGTGGAAAGACTATTTACGCGAAATCAATCGTCTAGACACCTTTGAAACGGCGGCACAATACCAGATGTATGGCGGATTAACCTTATTACTTTTAGGCGTTTGGCAAATACAGGCTTCGAATCGATTATTAAAATCGGCCGGATATTTGATCTTTACCGGCAGCTTGATTTTCCCCGGATCGCTCTATTTGATTTGCATCACGCAACATACGTTTTGGGGAATGATTGCCCCCTTGGGAGGTTTGGCCTACATCACGGGATTCTGCTTTATGGCCTACGGAAGCCTGAAACAATAATTAGTGACGCATCACTAAATCGAGACTATTCCAGACAATCTCTCCCATCGTTTTGCATTGCAAAAAACGCGGATCATCGTAATGTTTCGCGAGTTCACTCTTTAATTGATCCACATTTTCCTGAGGTGCTATCTCATCTTTCGACATTACCGTCATTAAATCAGATACACGCTGGCTTTCGGATTTAAGCCTACTGGAGATCATAGAACGCTCTTCGATTTGGTACTGCCAAACAGATTCTGGTGTCATATATTTCATCCCCAGCTCGATCAAGGAATTATTCTGCTTAAAGTACTGTGGCATGTAAACCGAGCGTTTTCCTTCAAAACACTGTTGGTCAAAATCAATCGGCCGAATCCGATAATAAATCTCCTCAAAATCAGGATTCGTAATCACCACAAAATTGGCACTATGCATATCCCCCAATAATTGCACGAGACAACGCTCATTAAACTTGACAAATTCTTTGGCTAAACGAATGGGGGATTCCAATTCAGCCTCCAAGTCTTGCTTCAAAAATGTGTCTCCTGGAATGCCCGCAATATGCTCCTCCACCAACGTATTATCGTAAGTCACGTAGTTGATGCGATTAGGCGACAAAATATGCTCAAGTTCTAATCCATATACGCGTGAGGCATCCGCAATTTTGATGTAGAAATAATCAAAGTTGTCATTCACCCGATTCACAATACGAATCCGAAAGGGATGCGTATTTCCATAGGTACAATAATCTACTCGATCAATGACTAAGTGTTTAATTACCTCCTCATTTCCGTCTGTTTTCAAATCCGCATAAATTTGCTTAAGTGCCTCATAGACCTCCGGCTGATCTGCTGGCGAGTAAAAAACCGTCTCCCAGAGCGTATCTGCACCATTTTTATCGTAGAGTACGATGGCATTATCATAACGCAATAAATCCTGATAGGAAATATTCATCTCGTGCTCCCGATTGTATTTGTGCAAATACCGCCGAAGCTGATTATTTATCCGATAAAGTATCTTCTTCTTGGAGATTAAGGCCATTATTCAACGAAGTCTAGCGATTTACCAAAGGTATCCTTCAGTTGGCTGATGGCAAATAAGGCCAAACTAAAACAAAGCGCGCCTACCCATGCTGCCGCATGAATAAGACCGAGCGATGGAATGAGGAACTTAAATAGCAAGCTGATGGGAATCAAGGCACCCCGAACAAAATTGGGGACCGTCGTCGTCACCGTCATGCGGATGTTGGTGCCAAATTGCTCTGACGACGCCGTCAAAAATACGGCCCAATATCCACCAAAAAAACCTAAGGCAGTTATGAGTGTATTCGCAAATACTTGCGATACATCGGTTGCCACATACAAGAAATACAACGTAAGGCCCCAAGCTAACACGAGATATAAAAACACGACCTTGTTCCGACTCTTGAACCATTGGCTTAATGCACCGCTAACAAAATCTCCTACGGAAAGCCCAATGTAGCAATACATAATGGCGTCTCCACCTGTGATGGTTCCCTGAATGCCAATGAGCTGTGTGATCTCGGGAGCAGAGAAAACTAAAATGCCGATGATATACCAAATGGGAAGTCCCATTAAAATACAATACACATATTTTTTAAACGTAGGCCACGATGTAAAAAGCTGAAAGAAATTTCCTTTGGATACATCGGCTTGCATGCCTGTATACATACTTGACTCAAACGTGCCCAGCCGGAGTAGTAATAAAGCGAGTCCCATGCCTCCTCCGATAAAATAACAGGTGCGCCACCACTCAGGATCAGCACTTAAACTGGCGACAATAGGAGCAAAAACAGCCCCTGCTGCCCCGACCCCAGCGATGATTAATGTACCTATTCCTCGTTTAGAGGCAGGCAAGGTTTCATTCACTAACGTAATTCCAGCACCTAACTCGCCGGCCAATCCGATTCCAGCAATAAAGCGCAAAACCCAATAGGCATTTAAATCAGTCACAAAACCATTCAATGCATTGGCAACAGAATAAAGTAAAATAGAGCCAAAAAGAACCGATTTGCGGCCTTTTTTGTCGCCGTACACCCCCCACAAAATACCGCCGAGCAGCATGCCACCCATTTGGACATTCATGAGGTTCAGCCCTTGGTTCAATAATTCAGCGCCCGATAAACCCAAACTTTTCAAGCTAGGATTACGCACGACAGAAAAAAGTATGAGATCATATACATCAACAAAATAGCCAAGAGCGGCTACGGCAATGAGCATTTTGGCTTTCGAACTTATTTTTTCTGTTTCCATATTAACGCGATAACATATCCGATCGATGGGAATCGAGCTTCAAAAAGATAAACAACAACACGGTGAATGACCATAACGATGAGCCCCCGTAACTCAAGAAAGGTAGCGGAATTCCCATAATGGGCATAAGTCCGATCGTCATACCAATATTAACCAAAAAGTGAAAAAAGAGAATGCCGGCAACCCCAAATCCATAGGCGCGAGCAAACCTAGATCTTTGTAAATCTGCTAAATACATTAAGCGCCACAAAAACACCATAAACAAAATCACTACGACGGAGACTCCGAAAAAGCCAAACTCCTCTCCAATCGTACAGAAAATAAAATCTGTACTCTGCTCAGGCACAAAATCAAATTTAGTCTGCGTTCCACCCAGATATCCCTTACCCCAAAAACCGCCAGATCCAATCGCAATTTTAGACTGAGTTACCTGGTACCCTAGGCCGCGGGGATCAAATCCAGGATCCAAATAGACCTTAATTCGGTTTCGCTGATGTTCCTTAAGTACATGGTTCACGACCCATTCCACAAGCATCGCCAGCGTCATGATGACTGAAATCCCCAACGCCATTTTTACATAGGTTTGCCACATCCGTTGCAAGTATATAGGCATGAGTATGACCAAAATGATGGCAAAAAATAACAAGATCAAAAAGATGGTGAGCGGCTCAAGCATCAACGCACTTACAAAAAGAAAAATACCCCCGAGTAATAAACTGGGATATTCACTGGGCAAGCCTTCCCGATAAAGCAAGATGATAAATGATACAAAAACGAGAGCAGATCCCGTTTCGTTGGAACCAACAATTAATAAAATCGGCAAGGCAATAATTAGAGCGGCACGCCATTGATCTTTAAATCTTCCTAAATTCACCTGCGGATCATTTAGATATTTAGCTAACAATAATGCTGTTGCTGTTTTGGCAAATTCGGCCGGCTGAATCGTCGCCGAACCAAACTTAAACCAGGAATGTGACCCATTAATCGTTACCCCTAAAAAGGGCACTGCGATGAGCAGCAGAATGAACAATCCATAAATAAAGACCGCAAACGATTCAAAAAATCGAAAATCTAGCGCAAAAATAAACATGATCAAGACGAAACTCGTCCCGATCCAGATCAATTGTTTTCCCGCATTGGACGTATAAAAAGCCGCATCCGTCAATCCTAAAGGAGATTCCGGATTGTATATCGCTGAATAAATACTCATCCAGCCGAGCAGCACAAAAAGCGCATAAAGCCCCACGCTTATCCAATCAATCCGACTCTTTAATTGTCCTGACGATCCGCTCATTTTTTTAAAGTATCCGTTTTAACGCGATTGGCCGGTCGGTTATATACCACATTAGCCAAATAACTCATATTCATAAACTTCGTCTCAACCGCCTTACGATCTACACGTCCTTTCAAATATTTCTCAATAATCAACGAAGCAATAGGCGCGGCAGCAAAACCACCAAAACCCGCATTCTCCACAAATACCGCAATCGCAATCTTCGGATTATCCTTGGGAGCAAAGGCAATAAATACCGAGTGATCTTTTCCTTTTTGATTCTGCGATGTACCCGTTTTCCCACACATCGTGATATCCGGAATACGACCATCCGCCCCTACCGTTCCGTGTAAAACCGCATCTTGCATCCCTTGAATGACTACAGGATAGTACTTTGCATCGACACCAGCGGAAACCGGGTTTTTATAAAATGGATCCAATGTCCGGCGAGGACCAACGCCCTTCACTAAATGTGGGGGAATGTACCAGCCGCGATTCGCAATAATCGCTGCAAAATTGGCCATCTTCAACGGACTCACAACCAGCTCTCCCTCCCCAATACTCAACGAATAAATATTCGAGAATTTCCACGTATGCTCCCCTTTGTACACTTTGTTGTAATACTCCACGGTAGGCAAATTACCCCGTTTTTCATTACTCACATCCACTCCTAACTTACGACCAAATCCAAAATTTGCGACTAACTCCGACCACCTTTTCAAACCTTGAGCTGATCGCTCATACGTATCACCCGTTGTCCCATCATACAATATTTTCCGAAATGCATGGTAAAAATAGGGGTTACAGGACCACTGAATGGCATTATGCAAATCATTATGCGCCGTGGTATGCACGTGACATTTCACAGGTGCCCCCGCATGACCAAAGACTGATCCCGCCGATATTATACCGAGCTGCTGGCCCACTAAAGCTTGCACCAACTTAAACGTAGATCCAGGTCGGTAATACGCAGAAGGCGGCCGATTGATCAAAGGCTTCAACGGATCCAACGCTAGTTTTTGGTAATATTTTGAAAAATTTCTGCCCGCTAACAGACTGGGATCATACGACGGAGCTGAAACCATGGTTAAAATCTCCCCGGTAGCCGGCTCAATGGCCACGACACTACCCACCTTATGCATCATCAAACTATCCGCATATTCTTGCAAGCGGATATCGATACTCGTATATAAATTTTGACCAGCGACTGGATACACATCCAATTTCCCATTTTTATAGTCACCTTTCTCTACCCCATTACTGTTCACCATCCGGTATTTAACCCCGCGCTGACCTCGCAATACATCTTCATAATACGACTCAATTCCCGAAACTCCCACAAAGTCGCCTTGGCGGTAATAATCATCCGGCTGTTCCTTTAATGTATTTGGATTGATTTCAGCTACGTAACCGAGGGCATTGGAGAAGGCGGTCGATTGATAGGTCCTAAATGCCGTAGTCGTTATGGAAAAACCGGGATAATCGACCATTGCATCTTGAATTCGAGCAAAATCCTGTTTGGACAAATGTTTAAGAAAAATAGATGGCTTCACTCGAGAATATGACCTAGCTTGTCGCGTAACCGTATCAAAATACCCCCGCGTAATTCCAAAAAGAGTACAAAATCGATTGGTATCCGCCACATAAGCCTTGCGCGGCGTAATGTACACATCGTAAACTGGCGTATTATAGACAATTAATTTTCCATGGCGGTCATATACTTCCCCGCGAAATGGAACCTGAATGATCTTCCGAATGGCATTGTTATCCGCTGCCTTCTCATAGGTGTCATCGATCAATTGAAGGTAAAACAACTTGCCTAAAAAGACTACCGCCACCGTCAAAAAAACAAGAAATAAGATTAGTCGGCGACCTTCAAACACGCTTAAATTACATTTATGTCAATAACATGGCAATTTAAGCATAATTCCGAATTATTTGGGAAGACTTTTGATCAATGCGATCATCGCAAAAGCGATGGATCCTAAGGATAAGCCAAGTGTAAACCAAGGGGTTGCCAAATGAAAATAACCGTCTAAATAGCGACCAAGATAGACACCTCCTAAAATGGTGACCAACATTTGAAATGCCGCCCCAATAAATCGCTGATAATTGTTCATGAAAAAATTAAAATAATCGGCTAACCACACACTAAAATTATCCCTTTTTCATTTATATATATTGTAAATTTGAAAATTATACGCATTTCCATCCCTATGAATAAACTGTTGGCAGCTTTAATCCTCGTGATGCTCAACTGGGCCTGTTCCCAGCAAAGCACTCGACCTGCTGCCGTAGCTTTTCATAATGTGAATGCCAAGTACAACGCCATTTTTCAGGCAGACCGATTGCTAATCTCTCTGTTAAATAAAGCACGGGAGGAGAAAAAAGAAAACTTCTCCAATGCCTTATCCATTCTAGCCCCCATCGATACAAGCTTTTCTCAAAGCTATGCTAAAGAAATTGCAAACCTGGTTCGTAAAGCAACCTTGGTCATCGATCGGCATCAAAACTCTCGCTTCGTCGACGATGCCTATTTGATTATTGGACGCGGACGGCTCCTCCAGCATGATCTTACAAATGCAATAGAGACGTTTAAATACATCAATTCAATCGAACATGACCCGAAAACACAACAGTCGGCACTCATCGAATTAGCTACGATCTATCTGCATCAGGCCGACTACCCTTCTGCGCAGAAGGTGTTTAATTTCATTGCAGAAAATCCGATGAATGCGAACCAAGAGCAACACCTATTATTGGTTCAAGCCTTCGCCTACCAAAAACAAAATGCCATTGCCAAATCGATTCCGCTCCTAGAAAAGGCCGCTCCCCGCGTAAAAAATCGAGCAGAACGTGGCCGGCTATTCTACATACTTGGCCAAATGCATCAAGAGCTTGGGCAAACAGCCGCGGCACGAAAAGCCTACGAGCAATGCCTCAAACAAAAGTCAAGCTATAGCCTAACCTTGCATGCGCAAATAGCGATTTTGTCCTTAACTGAAAATATCCCGGGATTAGAAAAACTTGTCAAAGACCCGAAAAATCAAGACCTACAATCTGATATTTTTCTAGCTATTGGTCAAATCCATTTCCAACATAAAGACTATGAATTAGCCCGAAAAAACTGGGAAAGTGGAGGAACAAACAATCCCAATAAAGGAGAATTATATTTCCAGTTAGGCCAGCTGTTCTCCAATCAATTGAAAGATTACCGCAATGCCGCAAACTATTTCGACTCAGCAGCGACATTTTTGCCTAACCAGCACAGTCAATATCAATTAGCCCAAAAATTGCGAACACAATGGGGCGAATTTGCGCGCCTAGATGGATCTATTCAATTACAAGACTCTTTGTTGAAATTAGGTCAACGATCCGACATTGACTTAAAAGCAATGTATGATAAAATCCAAAAGTCGAAAAAAGCGAAAAAAGATTCGGTTCAATTAACATTTGCCTCTACTTCGAATGCAAGTTTGGCCACATTTACACGCAGGCCATCAACACCCGAACAGCAAAGTTTTTATTTCTACAACGATCAGGCTCGGGTGCAGGGCCAACAAGAATTTAGCACCAAATGGGGAATCCGTACCTTAGAAGATTTTTGGAATCGTAAAAACAAACAGGCGGCAGTACTGACTGACGCCCCAATGTTGCCAAGTACTGTGGCTCAAACGAATATGGCAGGCGAATCAGTGCAAACGCAAGATTCACTTCAGATTTGGCTTAACTCTATTCCACGTACCGAAAAACAACAAGCTGACATTCAGAAAAAACGAGAAAAAGCATTGTTTGATTTAGGCAAATATGCCAAACTTGAATTGGCGAAAAATGACTTATCATCCAATTCATTAACGCAATTACTGCGTGATTACCCCTTGACTTCATTTGAGGCTGAAGCACTATATCTACTTTATTTAAGTTCGGATAAACCGAAAACGTATCGCCAACTCCTATTTGACAAATACCCAAATTCGTATTTTAAGCAAGCGATTTTGACCTTGGAATTTGGTGGCTTAACCGAGGGAAAAGAATTAGAAGCGCAGAAAAATTACGAAAATGCTTTCGCTAAATTTAAATCAGGAGACTTTACTGCCTGTATCGCGCAAGCTGATCTATTACTACAATCTTTTCCAGGTAGTAAATGGGAAGATAAAATAGTATTTTTAAAGGCCCAAAGCTATGGAGGCTTAAAGGATTTTGACCGATATAAAAAAGAACTCAAACAATTTGAACAGGCCTATCCGAAAAGTCCGCTCATACCCGAAGTGAAAGCCTTGTTAGAAAAATTTACCCAAAACAACCGTTAACATGTTTGTATTCGAAGCAGGAAAATATGCCAAATTTATCCGATTCATGTACCGATTTTTTCTCGGTACGACCGCCGCATCTATCCTGTTTATTGTGGCCGTGAATTACAATTTTTTATGGTTGTTTGGTGGTATGCCCAGTTTGTATGAATTAGAGAATCCCAAAAGCCAAATGGCCTCGCTCGTGATTTCCGAGGATGGTCAAGAGATTGGAAAATACTTCCGCGAGAATCGCAATCCCCTTGAATTTGAACAGCTCCCTGACAATATCGTTAATACGCTGGTAGCTACGGAAGACGCCCGCTTTACATCACATTCGGGTATTGACATCCGCTCCATGTTTCGTGTCGTATTTTCATTAGGTACTGCCGGCGGAGGAAGTACTATTTCACAGCAATTAGCTAAGAATTTATTTCATACACGCTCTATGGAATTTGGCGAGGATGATCCCGTTTACCTAGGCTTGTTAATGAAAATCGATGGCGTAAGAACCGTGATCGCCAAAGTCAAAGAATGGATTTTAGCTATCCGTCTAGAACGTCGCTATACCAAACAAGAGATCATGGCCATGTACCTGAATGAGGTGAGTTTTGGTAATAATGCGTATGGAATCCAAGTGGCCTGCCGGACTTATTTCCAAAAAGACCTGAAAGACATAACACTTCCGGAAGCCGCCACGCTAATCGGCCTACTTCAAAACCCTTCGCTGTATGACCCGCGCGTTCGTCCAGAAAGGACGATGGAACGGAGGAATGTGGTGTTAGGCCAACTAGCCAAATATGAATTCATCACGGAAGAGGAACTTCCCAAATTGCAAGATGAGCCTCTCAATTTGCACTACCGTGTCGAAAATCAAAATACAGGAGCAGCGCCCTATTTTAGGGAAGCTATTCGCCAGCAAGTATTAGCTGCAATCAAAGAGTTAAATCAAGAGCGTCCAGAGGATCAGCAATTAAACCTCTATACCAGTGGGTTACGTATATATACTAGTATTGATTCACGCATGCAGAAATACGCGGAAGAATCCGTTCGAGAGCACATGCGTGCGGAACAAAAGTTATTTTATGATCATTGGCGTGGACGCAATCCATGGGTTAATGAAGAAATGAAAGAAATCAAGGGCTTCTTGCGCGATGCTATGAAACGCACCCAGCGCTACCGCGATTTAATGTCGGCCTACAACAACGACGAATTCAAAGTTTGGGAAGAATTACGCAAGCCAATCAAAATGACCGTCTTTACCTACGATGGCGATAAAGACACCACCTTAAGTCCGATGGATTCGTTAAACTACTATAAACGCATATTAAACTGCGGCATGATGGCAATGGATCCGATGAACGGACACGTCAAAGCATGGATCGGAGGAATCAATTACAAGTATTTTAAATTCGACCATATTTCGCAAAGTAAGCGTCAGCCGGGTTCAACCTTTAAACCCTTTGTGTACGGAGCGGCCATTGAAAACGAAATCGTTACTCCATGTGATGAATTGGTGGATGAACCTGTGACTTTTGGCGAAGAAGATGGACTAAGTGGTGGCACGTGGACACCGCAAAATTCAGATGGCAAATACAGCTACCAAAATATGAAAATGCGGCGAGCAATGGGATTATCCATTAACTCCATTTCTGCCAAATTAATGAAGCAATTAGGCCCAGATAAGATCGCGGAATTTGCCCATAAATGTGGAATCAACAGTCCTTTAAACGAAGTACCTTCTTTATGTTTAGGCGCTTCTGAAGTATCCCTCTTGGAACAAGTATCGGGCTATGCCACGCTCGCCAATGGGGGAGAAAAAATTGAGCCTATTTTAGTATTAAAGATTACGGATAAGGTGGGCAATGTTCTCCGAGAGTATTCTCCTCCTGTAAAAGCGGCAATCAAGCCAGAAACAGCCTATTTAATGACGTATATGTTACAAGGTGCGGTACATGAACCCGGTGGTACAGCCGAGGGTTTGAAGCGAACATCGATTGTAGCTGGGAACGAAATAGGCGCCAAAACGGGAACGACCTCAAATTATTCAGATGGCTGGTTTATGGGAGTTACTCAAAAATTAGTAGCTGGTGTATGGGTTGGCGGTGACGATCGCAGTATCCACTTCCGTAGTTTAGCGCTTGGTCAAGGGGCCAAAATGGCGATGCCAGCTTATGCGAAATTCATGGAGAAGGTATATGCCGACCAGTCCTTAGCGATCGAGGGGTATCGAAAGATGCCGTTCATCAAACCTGAAAATTTTGTTTTTGATTTTAGTTGTAATGGTCGCGTGGCGGTAGATTCAACTGCCACTGAAGCACCTCTCACTCAATAAATATGCGTTTTTTAGCCCTCATAGTAGTTGTTTTTTGTTTTTCATGCCAGCAAACACCTGAAGAAAAAGGGGAAGCGTTAGCCAAACAAAATTGTGGTTCTTGCCATAAATTCCCAGACCCAAGTTTACTTGATAAGAAAACATGGAATGAGGGGGTATTACCTGAAATGGCTTATCGCTTAGGAATTGGCAATCGCTTTGAATTGCTCACCAGAATTCCAGATGAGCAATATCAAAGTGCCATGAAATTAGATATCTACCCGGAAACTCCTAAAATTAGCCAGGTAGATTGGGATTTAATCGTAGCCTATTACACCGCTAAAGCACCCGAAAAACCATTGCCCCAACCGAAACGCAGTCCAATCAGTTCCGATCTTTTACATTTCAAGCGGGAATCTTTTATTTCTCCCGCTGATCCCATGGGAGGTGTTACATCCATACGTATACATCCGCAGAAATCTGAGGTTTGGGTAGGTACTCGCATGCAGAAACTATGGATATTAGATGAAAAACTGAAAATTAAGCAAACCATTCAAACACCTACGCCCATTGTTCATACACAATTCGTAGGGAAAAATGCGTATGCAGTTGGCATTGGGAAATTATATCCAAATGATCAGCATATCGGCCAACTCGTTTCGATTGACGAAAACAAAAAACAAGTCACACTTGCCGACTCCCTAACTAGACCTGTTGATGTACAACTGGCAGACTTTAACCAAGATGGTATAGCGGATTACTTGATATGTGAATTTGGATTCGAGGCTGGAAAGCTCAGTTGGGTCGATGGAAAAACAAAGAAAAAAAACAACTTAAAAGTAGCTCCGGGCGCGCGAAATGTCGTAGTGAAGGATTTTACAGGTGATGGCAAACCCGATTTTATGGTGCTCATGGCGCAGGCTAGAGAAGGGGTTTCACTGTACATAAATAAGTCAAGTGGCATTTTTGTTGAAAAGCCATTATTGCAGTTTGAAAGTATTTCCGGAAGTAATTACATGGAAGTTGCGGATTTCAACAAAGATGGATACGATGATATAATGATTACGAATGGAGATAACGCGGATTATTCGTATGCCAAAAAAGGATACCATGGGGTGCGTATTTATTTAAATGACAAGCGATACAATTTCAAGGAGGCCTTTTTTTATCCAGTTTATGGGGCATATAAAACACTGGCGCGCGATTTTGATCAAGATGGAGATTTAGATTTAGCGATGATCGCATTCTTTGCTGAGAATGACCAAGGAAAAATTGAGTCTTTTTTATACTTCCAAAATCAGGGAAACTTAAAATTTAACGTAAGTAACTTGCAGATACCTGGAGATGGACATTACATCGCGATGGATGCGGGCGATGTCGATCACGATGGAGATATTGATATATTGCTCGGCAATTATCAATTTGGAAATAGAAAACCAGGTGCGAATAACACACCTGGTCTCCAATTAACTTACTATAAAAATCTACTTCGCTAGTTTCGCGCCATGCGGAACGAATCCTTGGGCTAACTGGCTTTGGCTCAAATAGGAAGCGCCATAAGTCCACGCAACTTTTTGAGTTTTTCCTTTAAATTGATAGCTATAATCTTGGTTGACAGGTAGATAATCAAATGCCATGCGTGGTTTAAATGCGTACATTTTGCCCCGATTCTGAAGTGCGACGAAGGCTAATTGATCTTTTCCTATTCGAATACGTACAAACGATTTGGCATCGCCGGGAACCAACAAGCCTGAGCCAGTTTGGAACGTGAAACTGCCCCGACCATTTCCAAGCAGCACACCGCCGTTCGAAGCATCGTAACGACCCATCGCGACTTCATTTCCATAATTATTTCCTATGTAAAGGATATCCAGATTTCCATCTTGGTTAATATCTAAGATTTGCATCCCATTGATTGCGGACACTTGGGCTAGGCGAGGTAATTCATGGGATTTAAACTTCCCCTCCCCCAAATTCTCTATATAAACTGAGGCGTTTTCTGTCATGGAAATCTTTGTCGCTTTCGCTTTTTCCGATTCTAAGAAAAAATTATCCTGTGAAGCCGCGCCGAATTCTTTATAATAAACATAACGTTGTCGCGTAGCATTCAGTTGCTTGTGTGTATCATCTTTACCAAATAATGGAGCTGAAATAGCCGTTCCAGCTTGCGTTTGAAAATAAACAAACGGGAAAACATCATATACCCCATTGGCATCTACATCACCATGCCAAACATCCACAGGTTGTTTTGATGACGCCCGCAACAAGGTATTTTTACCCATATTACCTGCAACAAAATCCATGTCTCCATCCTGATCAAAGTCGGCCGTTGAAATCGACCCCCACAATCCGGTCAAATGCTCAACTCCTGTTTCGGTCAATTTTTTCAGACGCCCTTTTTGATTCGCAAAGAATTTTATCGGAGCAAATTCACCCGCAACGATGATATCTATCCAGCCATCTTGATTGAAATCCGTACAAACAGCATCACAAGCTAAACTCTCCTGAAGTAATTCAGGCGCCCACGACTTAGTCATATCGGTGTATTTTATCAACCCAGGCTTTGAATCATTTCGGAATAATCTAGAAACGGTACCCATAGGGTACTGAAATGCCACATTTCTGCCGCTGACATATAAATCCAGATCGCCATCGCGATCGAAATCTAGGGCCCGTACCGCTGCGTTACTTTCTGTAAAGGCTGGCAATGCGTTTGGACTCAGGCTAAAGTTACCTTTACCGTCATTCGTATAAATGACATCTTGGAAACTTGCCGCACCTACTTTACCCTCTGTACCACCCCGAGCAATATATAAATCTAGATCCCCATCGCGGTCCATATCGACCAATAATGATCCTAAATCCTCTCCTAATTTTAATTTGTCTTCAGCTACACCTTCCAAGAAATGAGATTTGAAAGTACCGTTAGCTTGTTGGAAATAGAAAATACCTGAATAGAACTTTGCCCCTCCCACGAAAATATCTTCCAATCCGTCGCCGTTAACATCACCCACAGACGCTCCTGGGCCTAATTGCGACATTTTAAATGGCAATAAACTCTGGTAATTAAAATCGATGAAGTCGTATTCTTTCGGTGTGTCTGTTAATAAGACTTGTGAAGAGATGTCATCCAATAAAGGATCTGGTGTCTTCATTATTGACACAGCAGGCGTCCGAGCATCAGCGATCGAAACGTTTAAGATCTGATCAGACTTTGGAGCCTGAATGACTTGCATAGAGTCATTTGGCCAGATTATACGTAACTCTTTAACTTTTTGCTTCGTTCCTAAGCCAATATGTGCCACAGGTTCTACACTGGACAAGTAGCCCCGATATGGGGAATTTTCATAGTAAAATAAGGTTCCATCCGCAAAAACCCCTTCGACGTGCACGCCCAATCCTTGTTTGTTTTGACCTCTACCACTAAACTTGACGCGTAAAAAGTGGCTTTTATCTGGGTTTTGCTCGACGGAATTATTTCGGTAGACGAAGGCTTTATCATTAATATTGTTGACTACATAATCTAAGTCTCCGTCATTATCTAAATCACCATAACTGGCTCCATTAGAAAATGAAGGAACTTGGATACCCCAAGCGGCACTAACATCTTCAAATTGCAATCCGCCTTTATTCTTGAATGCATAGTTATTCACCTTGATGACAGGCAACTGCTCTAATAAAACGGCATCCGAAGCGAGACGTTGGGCATTAGCTCGGTAAGACATAAAATCACGATCGGTGACATCACGCGGAAAGCCATTGGTAATCATTAGGTCTCGAAAACCATCATTATCAAAGTCGGCCAAAGATGGGCACCAGCTCCATTCCGTCTCAGATACACCGGCCATTAAACTAACTTCTTGAAACGGGATTGCAGAACCATCCGCCTTTTTACCTGAATTTAGTTGCAAGGTATTGCGCATGTACTGATACGTATATCCATGCATGTCGCTATTTTGATACGATTGATAGCTGTTTGGTGGTGCTAGTTGCTTTTTACGCTCGTTGTCTTTAGGTAACATGTCTAAGGCAACGATGTCCGCCAAACCGTCATTATTAACGTCAGCCACATCATTTCCCATCGCACTTAGGCTCGTATGTTTAAAATAGGTTTTAGCTTGATCGGTGAACGTACCATCGTGGTTGTTGATGTATAAAATATCATCTGAAACATAATCATTCGTCACGTAGATATCTGGCCAATTATCTTGATTGATATCGCAAATATTGACGCCTAAGCCATATCCTTCAATCGTTATACCCGCTTCCTTGGAAACGTTTTTAAAAATGGGATGATTAGCTCCCGCCACATAATCATTCCGGTATAATCGGTCGGTATTTGGATAAGAGCCATCGGTTACTTTGGGACGGTACAGGGAAGGAAATTGGTCAATAACATCAGTTAAAACATACAAGTCCAAATCGCCATCACGATCATAATCAAAGAAGGCAGCGTGTTCACTGTGACCCGCATCGTTGATGCCATATTCAGCAGCCATTTCTTTAAAACTCGGTTTCCCATCTTTAATTCCTTGATTCACGAAAAGCATGTTTTCGCGATCTTTAGCGGAAAGTTTCATGGTTGCAGACAAATAGATATCTAGTAAACCATCACCATTAATGTCGACAATAGAAACTCCTGAACACCAGCGACCAGCTGTTTCGATGCCTGCTGACTTCGTAACATCCTCAAATTTGAATTCTCCTTGATTTAAATACAGGGTACTCGGTGCTTGATTCCCTGCAAAAAACAGATCTAGCTTCCCATCTTGATTGAAATCACCCATGCCTACACCACTACCATTGTAGAGGTATTCATACTTCAAAATATTCAATGTGTCATTCTCGGCAATTTGATTTGAAAAATGAATACCGGTATCCTCATCGGATAGCAGTTCAAACGTAGTTTTGGTTTGACAAGAAAATAAACTGATGGCGAACAAGAATAAGAACGCAGATGCTTTTGTGTACATAGGGGAAATTTGAAAAACTAAAATTAAAAAAGGTGAGAACAAGTTCTCACCTTTTTTAAAAATAAACTTAATTGATAATCTATTTGATTGGATTTTGTGTTAACACATCCGCTCCTTGAATATCAATTTGTACTTGAGGAATAGGCAAGAACTTGTCTTCCTCGTTGTATGCAGCACCACCGAATTTAGTTACTAACCAACGGGCCTCATACTTCAAGTATGCGTTCAAAGTTCTGCTAGCAACATTCCAACGAACTAAGTCGAAGAAACGGTGACCTTCTGTAGCTAATTCTAACAAACGCTCCATACGTACAATACGACGTGCATTTGCTTGATCACCTAACGTAGTATATGTAGAAATTACATAATTAGCTTCTGGTCTTCCACCTTTAGTTACGAATCCAGCAGGATTAGCTGCACGGCTACGCACTTGGTTGATATAACCCAATGCAGTTGCTAAGCTTCCACCTTCAATTTCAGCCTCAGCAGCCATTAACAATACATCCGCAAAACGAATGATATTGTAGTTCATTGTCGCATATCCACGTGTCCAAGATGAACCATCTGTCAAAGTATTCTCTTGACGTTTGTAGTAGATGTATTTCTTAGGTGAATAAGGACCTGCATAAGGTTGAGCACGGATCCAGTTAGCTCCTGGATGCTCGATCCAGTCTAAGTATTGGATACCACGACGACCGATTGTATGGTCAATACGTGGATCTAATGGATCTGCATCCTCAGTAAATGGAGTAGCAGAGTTGATACCAAAGTCATTTTTAACTGCATTAGCCGCTAAGTTATAGTCTGGAGTACCATCAGCTTGCTCGCCTAACAATGGTAAACCATTGCTTGTACGATACGCATTTGCCATCGAGAAAGATGGCTGGAAGAATCCGCAGCAGTTACCTGGACCATCAGCACCTGTATTGTACGGGTAGTTCAAATCATCGAAACCGTTCGCGTTGTTTACGTTACCCGTATTCATAGCTGATTGAATTGCAAATACAGCTTCTTCATTGTTGTCATTCTCCGCATTGAAGATTTCAGCAAATCTAGATACTAAACCATATTTTTTACCATTTGTCGTTCTACCGTTTGCTATCACATTTGTGAACATAGCACGCGCATCTGCAAATTTATTTTGATATAAATATGTCTTACCTAAATAAGCACCTGCAGCCCACTTGTTTGCACGACCTGCAGCAGACGAAGTCTCTGGTAAGTTATCAAATGCAAATTTGAAGTCAGCTTCGATTTTACCCCAGAAATCTGGAGAGTTCTTCACTTTCTCAACTCCCTTACCATAGTCCATCGTTTCGTCTACGTAAGGTACAGAGTTAAACAAACGCTTCAATTCGAAGTAGTAGTGACCACGTAAGAATCTTGCTTCTCCGATAATACGAGTTTTATCTGAAGCAGACAATTCCTTCGACTCATTCGCCAATCTAATTGTCGCATTCGCACGTGAAATACCTTCGTATTTAGCAGCCCAAGTTGAGTTCAAGTCACCATCCGTAGGATCTGTCTCATAACGTTGCATGGCATTGATGTTAGAGTAGTCACCTGGGTCAGTACCCTTGTTACTCTCACCACCACGAATAGAACCCCAAACCC
>CAZUAZ010000047.1:0-16587 GCA_964618445.1 uncultured Aquirufa sp.
TGGATTTAATAATTCCCCCGAACCTACTACGATATGTGAAGCAGGCACATTGATGGAGTATTCAAAATTTCCATATTCAAGATAGAACTCGCCTGCACCTAAATAGGGTAACACATTCCATCCTTCAATATCATCATATACACACATACGTGGAAACCATTGGGCAACCGTATACACATCGCCGTTTTTAGTTTCCTGAATACCCATACGGTCTGAACCGTTTTTCGGGGAAGTAAATGAATAAACGATCTTGATTTTTGCGATACCCGCTTTCTCTACTAATGGAGTCGCTAAGCGAATTTGCATCCGCGTATCTTCTACAATAAAGTTGGCCGGTTTTCCATCAACCAACACACTTTCAATCGCATAACCTCCATCAAAAGCAACGTTACCAAAACGGCCACCCAACACAGGGGTTGTTTTGCCTCCGCGCGATTGCGTGTTAAACGAATTTTGGTCTAATTGTAACCAAAGAAAAGGTAATTTATCGGGAGAATTATTCTTGTAGGTAATCTCCACATCTCCTGAAATCTTACGTTTGGTATCGTCTAAGGAAGCAGATATTTTATAATCAGCGACATTTTGCCAATACCCAGGGCCAGGGGTTCCAGCTGCAGAGCGCGCGGAAGAAACTGGGCCATAATTCCAAAGTGGATGAAATAATTCGTACGCATTGTATTGCGCGTTAGCTTGCAAGGAGCCTAGTAGCAATACGAATGCAATGAGCTTTTTAAGCATAATGATGAAGTTTAAAGTCGATTAATTTTATTCAAAAATGGTTAAAATCTCGTCATCAAGCAAGCGTTTTGTCAAACCTAAGGCCTTAGGAACCTCATAATGGTAGAAAAACTTCATGGTATGGATCTTATCTTGATAGAAAGCTTGTTCACCGCTATTATTTGCTAATGCCTCCGCTGCCACATTCCCTTGCTTCAACCATTGCCAAGCAACAACGATCAAGCCAAACAATTCCATGTACAAGGTAGAGTCGGCAAGGAATACATCCGGCTGTGCGGCTTTGCTTAACTTATGCATGGTTACCTGATTGAGACTAGCTAATTCTTTAGCTAACATTTCTGCGTAGGGTTTCGTTTTCTCCAGCGACATTCCTTTTTGGATATCAGCTTGGATTAATTTAACCAATGCTTGCACTGCTTTTCCTTGGGCGCTTGGAATTCCTCGGCCCAATAAAGTTAATCCGTGAATACCGGTCGTTCCCTCATAAATGGACATAATCCGGGCATCACGTGACATTTGCTCCAGCGGGAAATCCTCGGTATATCCGTAACCTCCTAGCACTTGAAGTCCTTGGTTAACGGCTAAAAATCCTTGTTCCGCGGGATATGTTTTCGCGACAGGAGTCATTAAATCTAATAAGATTTGTGCTTCTAGTTGTGCATCCCCTTCCAAACATTTAGAGAAATCCTCCCAAAGGAAACATTGGAAAAGCAATCCCATAGCTCCTTCAACGATTGATTTTTGGTAATACAACATCCGCTGAACATCGGGATGATTTTGAATGAGCGTTGGTGGAGTCTCTGGATCTTTATTCGTTAACTTTCTTCCTTGGCTACGTTCTGAAGCATATTGTTTGGAGAAATGATACGCGGCTGAGGCGATGTAGGCGCCACCCATGCCCACGCCTAAACGTGCTTCGTTCATCATTTGGAACATGTACATGAGACCTTTATTAGGCTCACCTACTAGATACCCGATTGAATCACCTTGATCGCCAAAAGATAAATGTAAAGCTGGCGTTGCCTTTTGACCCATTTTATGATAGAGGCCCATCGACAAAACTTGGTTGGAAACCCAAGAGCCGTTTTCTTGTCGGCGCTTTGGAACCACAAACAACGAAATTCCTTTCGTTCCTTTAGGTGCTCCTTCTAATCGGGCTAACACTAAGTGGATGATGTTTTCTGAAAAATGATTATCACCTCCAGAGATGAATATTTTTTGCCCTTTGATGGCGTAGGAACCGTTTCCTAAATCTTTGGCAGTTGTCGTCACGTCGTTCAACGAACTTCCTGCTTGTGGCTCTGTCAAACACATGGTGCCTGTCCACTTACCGGAAAGCATGTTCGGGACATAAGCCTGTTTCAGCTCCTCAGATCCAAAACTAGCAATTAGGTGTGCGGCGCCATTACTTAGACCCGTAAACATAACAATGGAATTGTTAGCGGCACCGCGGATAAATTCATGAGCCCCCGCAACGATCGAAGGGAGTTGTTGGCCCCCTTTTTCATAAGAGAACGTAGCACCTATCATCCCAGACTCACCCATTTCTTTGACATAAGCTTCTACGGAGTGATGAACGTGTACGGTACCGTCAATCAGTTCGGCTTGTTTGCGATCTGCGTCTACAAAATGAGGACGCAGATGACGTTCAGCTATTTGCTCTGAAGAGTCCAGGACCATGTCAAACATGTCTGGGGTATAATCCGCATAACGTGGATAGTTACACAGTTGACCATAATTAAATACCTCTTTTAGGATAAAATCGAGGTTGCGGCGATCGTATTCTCTTGGCATACTTGTTCTGTTTAGATGGAAACAAATTTGCAGAGAAAAAATTTATTATGCAAGCATACTACTTTAGACTTCCCCACCTACCTTTGGCAAACCTTGGAGGATTGCCAAAGGTAAGAAGGAGCGAGGAGAAAATCGTGGATTTTAAATCAGTAAACTGGTAAATTCAACCCGATATTATAGGGAATCCAAGCGGCTTGCCGACAATCCCACAAAGGTGAATCTTGATAACGTAACTTCTTGAAATTGACCAGATTGACAAGCTTTTGATAGGATGCTCCTGGAATTCCATTATAGCGATCCACGAGCACACGCTTTTTCGTCTTACCCGCCACCATAAAATAACCAAGTACCTGGCGATCCGGATTATTCAAACACGTCAAATTACCAATAATCTGCGCCGGAACTTTATCAAATATCCCACCACCTAAGGTGCGTTGATCCTCTTGACGCTTCCAATATTGATGCGTTGCCTTATCCACATGATACACCTCCATCTGCACAAACCACTCGGTAAAATCATCATACGGAATTGCTGCCAAAGGCACCTTAATCTCGCGTCCATCCAAAAATGCGTCGTCTACTAATATAGGCTGGGTGTTTTGAACAGCTTGCCAACACTTACTATAGCAAATTGGCACAGGCGCTGGCGGTGGAGGTGGCGTCGGGCAGGTCGTTAAAAATTGAATGAAATCTTGACGTTTGATGAAATAATAATCATCTGACCCACGCGTATCCTGAAGACTGGCCTGCATCTCAAAATACATATCCTCCACTTTTTCGGCATTTACATACTTGGAATTCAATGTCTTCAATTCCGTAGGCGCAGAAAGCACCTGCCAGCTCGAAGCAATGTCCAAACCATCCGGCGTCATAATCTTTAGCCGGTATTTTTTCCCCACTTGACCCTGGAATGAAGCCGGCGTTTGATACATCCCCTTTTGTATTTCCTTTAATACAATCGCTGACCCAGACTCTTCCACAATGCGGACATCAGCACCCGGAATCGACTGACCCTGAAACTGCGTAGGATCAAAAGGCGAGTAACCCGATGTAAAATTCAGACGAACCGTGTATGGCCCCGCTAGATTAGTCATTTCACCATATACCACGACCGCATCACTCAAGTTCTCCGTCTTAAAATCAGTGATTTCCGTTTCGCACGAAAGCAACCCTAACAAGCCCACAAATGCCAATAGCCTCCTCATTAAAACTTAAAATTATAGGTGACGGATGGAATCGCAGCTCCCAACACAGATAATTGATACGTTCGAGCCTGATTGATCAAGCCCGTAGAAGACCTGAAAAAGATTGAATAGGCGTTTTGGCGCGATAAAATATTGTAAACAGAGAAATTCCAACTCCCCTGCCAACGTTTTCCCTCTTTCGGCTCAACCGTAAATCCAATATCCAAACGCATGTAAAATGGAATACGCTCCTGATTCCGTAATGTAAAACTTGGGCTTGAATAGCCATCCAACAAAGGCCTAATAGTCGTACTTGTCAAATAGGTATTATTCGACCCGCCATATTGATACGTCGTAGGCGTTAAACCCGGTCTGGGGAAAATGCCATTCGCATAGCCATAATCATATAAATCATTAAAGGCATAAATCTTATACCGACCATTTGGATAAGTTATGGGCCTGCCAGACGTGTAGGTAAAGTTTGCATTAAACGAAATGCGTTTCGTTAATCGGTTATTCAGGACAAATTTAAAGTTATGCGGCATATCAAAATTCGCCGGAAACTCCTTGCCAAAATTGGCAGCAAACTGCCCCTCCGTTGCACCCACTTGTCGGAACGACCGCGCATACGTATACGAAACCCAACCAGTCAAACGCAATCCGCGCGCCTTCTTCAAGAAAAATTCCGCCCCATACGCACGTCCTTTTCCTACGACTAATTCTGTCTCCACCGTCGGATTTAAATACAAGGCCGCTCCGTCCACATAATCAATCACATTAGCTAAACGCTTATAATAAAACTCTGCAGAGGCCTCAAAAACAGCATTTTGCGCATTGGTAAAATTCTTAAATACACCCATGGAAAACTGATCCGCCACTTGCTGAGGCAAATAGGCATTCGAATTCTTCCAAATATCCACGGGCGATATCGCCATCGTATTTGATAATAAATGCATGAATTGTTGCATCCGATTAAATCCAAATTTCACCGAGGTACTCGAATCCAATTTCACTGCCATAGAGACCCGCGGCTCAAATCCTCCATATGTTTGAATCACATCTGAAGACGCAAAACGTAAAGTATCTGTCAACGAATTTAGGGTGCGCGGCGTTCCTAGCCGATATTGAAAAGTTTGCAAAGGACCCAGCAATTGAAAATAGGCATAGCGCAAACCATAATCTAAACTGATTCGTTTCCCGATCGGCACACTATGCCCCACATAAATCCCCATCTCTCGAGAATTTTCAACCTGCATCGGAAATTCATTTACTTCAGACGATGAGGATGTAGGCCTAAATGTTCCCGCATCATTTTGATATTGATTAAACTCCGCACCAAAATCGAGCCGGCCCTTACCCTTCAAATCCAAACTCAAATCCTCCCGTACAGTTTGCTGCTTAATCGATGGTTTCCAATCAAATTCCAATCCCTTTTTCATCCCCTCAATCCCATAGCGATAATCACTAACGAACGCCGTAAAATTATGAGCTAGTCTTCCCCACAATGCGTTATGCTTAAAACTAATGGACTGAGTCTGCCACGAATAAAGCGTATCCGAAGCAAATTTGAAGCCATCATGACTAACATATCCGGATAAAGAGATTCGTTGGTTTTCATTCAACTTATGTGTCAACTTAAAATTGACATCATAAAAATCAGCCTTACTTTTTTGCAATGCCGGATTAGGAAAATAGCCCAAATAAAAATCGGAAATCGAACCACGGGCGCCAAGAATTAAAGAAGTTTTTCCTTTCACCAAAGGCCCATCAAACAATAATCGGCTGGAAATCGGACCCACACCCCCTTGGATTCCCCACTGATCAAAATTCCCTTCCTTCACACGCACATCTAACACAGAGGATGCCCGACCGCCATACATACTCGGAATGCCCCCTTTAAATAAGCTCAAATCCTGGACCATGTCGGCATTAAACCCCGTAAAAAATCCAAATAAATGCGAGGTATTGAACAAAGGAACACCATCCAATAACACGAGATTTTGATCCACATTTCCACCCCGCACATTAAATCCAGAAGCTCCCTCACCTACCGTAGACACACCGGGCAACAACATAATGCTTCGGATAACATCCGCCTCCCCCATTAAATTGGGTAGCTTTTTCAGGGTTTTGCTGGACATTTTTTCAACGCCCATGATGGTCCGATTGACATTTGCATCCGACTTTTCCGTCGAAATAACGACTTCATCTAAAATCTGTTCCGCCTTCTCGAGGAATACCGATATGCGCGTATTTTCCTTTAAATCGACCCGACCCGTTTTGAATTTATAACCTAAACTTCGAAAAACGATTTGGTAGGAACGGGAAGGTAACGTCACGGAAAAATGACCTAACGAATCTGTTCGAGCACCAATCGATAAACCAGAAAATAATACCGAAGCACCTTCCAAGGGAGCCTTGGTTTCAAGGTCTTGAATGGTTCCAGAAAAAATAAAATAGTTTCTTTTTTGACCAAATGCGGCACAAGAAATCAACAACAACACAGCTAATACCCTACACCTCATTTTCGTTTGTTTCGCAAGATTAATAACCCTTTGGAATTTTTCCAGGCAGGATCAAATCCGCCAGCAGGGAACTTAGCAACCGCATGGCTACCTAAAACCACGTCCAAATCTCCATCCCCTTCAATATCCCCAATATCCATCACTGACCACCGACCGAGGTGATTGACAGGAATGGTTTTTAAGTCAAAAGATTTACCCAAATTTTTGAAGTAAATCAATCCCTCCGCAGGTCGCTTCTCCACATCCGGAAATAACGCAATCGACAACATATCTTGATCACCGTCCGCGTCTACATCCGCAAGCATCACTTTCGTAGCTCCATTTTGAGGATAAAAAGCTTGTTGCTTAAACGTCATTTTGCCTTGATTCGTATACACATAAACGCCATGATACGGTTTCAAGATGGTTGAAAAATCCGCATTATCCCCAGCCGTACACACAATATCTAAATCTCCATCGCCATCCACATCACCCATATCAAACGAACTTGTTCCATAAATAGATGGGAAACGCAATAATCGAGTCTCACTAAAATTCAACCCACCCTGATTCGTGTACAACATAATTCGCTCATCCCCTTGCGCAAATAAAGCCACAATGTCCGGACGGCCATCGCCATTAAAATCGCGAACATCCACATGAGTAGCCCCAGTTTGAGCATTAAGCACCTTTTTCGTCCAAGAGCTCCCCATTTGTTTCCAAACGGTCATCCCGCCAATCATAAACCCAAATTCACTCGTGATCAATTCTTCTTGTCGATCTCCATCGAGGTCAACAGCCTTCAATTCAATTGGCCGATTTAATCCTTTCAATAGCTCCTTAGGCTCCCCTTTTCCAATCACTTGGACAGATCCATTCACATCCGGATTCGCTTGGGTAGTCGTACCTATAAAGGTGTACAAATACTGCTCCTTCCAGCGTTCAATGTAGGTAAGCGCGTTTTGATTCTCTGATTTTCGAATAGGTTTTCCCTGCGCATCCAAAACCCAAATGACACGATTCGACTGATCCCCAGCAATAATCTGATGGTTTTTAGCATCAATCCGAACGGCTGTAAAATTTGGAATGGTACCCTTGGGTAAGGCCACAGGTAAATCTTCCACAGCGAAAGATTGATCCTCAGCCAAAGGAACATAAGCTGGAATGTCCAATTCCTTAGGCGCCTTGGTCAAATAATATTCCTTGATTTTTTCCCAATCAGCATCCGGAATCAATTGCGAAGCGGGACGCATAATCGCATAATCTGATAAGGGCTTTTGTAATTGGTCAATTTCCTTGGAAACACCAAGCATGACCGCCATGTATGGAAGCGTACTGTATTTCCAAACATTTTGAGGCAATAAGCCCGGTTCAGGAAATGCGTGACACGACTGGCAATATTGTTTAGCTAAAGCTTCCCCTTCCGTGACATCTTTCGAGCAACCTGGAAATTCATAAGAAAATACCGAGAAAAGGGCAATTGCCAGGATTATCCGCATCAATTGAGCTTTTTAAACACTTGCATTCGATCTGAATTACGTGTGACAAAATACAAGGGACCCTTAGGTGTTTGGACAATTTTGATGTCGCGCACGTCCCCTTCTTGCAAGAATCCCGTATCCGTAGGCACCAGGACTTTGAATCCTCCCTTTCCATCACCCTTCAAAATAAGTCCAAAAAAGGCATCATAACGTGCTTGGTACATCGAAGCTCCATTAAAGTTTCCACCCAAAATAACATCCAAATGACCATCCTTATCCACATCCTCCGCACGTAATACCATCACTTTGGATACCTGAGCCAAAGCAGGCAAATCATGTCTTTCAAATTTTCCTTGACCCTTATTTTCCAAATAAATAGATTCAAAGGTATTCACCAAGCGTTCAGTCGCACCTTTTAACTCATTATCGCCAAACAATTCTTCAATCGTATTACCAGCAAAATCCTTGTATTTAGTGTACTTCTTAGAAATGATGCTCGGAATCTGCTTCCCTATTTCATCTTTGCTATTAATCGGATACCAATCATCTCCTCGATTATATCCGATAATATGCTCCTCCGTCTCATTCTTATCCACATCCTTAATTAACATACGGAGTTTTCCATCCACTTGTTTCCGCAATTTCGTATTGGTCCCCAAGTTCCCTACCACAAAATCAACATCACCATCGTGATCAAAATCTCCGGCCGTTAATCCACTCCAGAAACCTGTCAACTCCTCCAGGCCATTTTCCATTAATGTGAATTTCCCCTTTTGATTTTCAAACATTTTAATCGGCATCCAATCACCAATTACCGTTAAGTCTTGGTCTCCGTCTTTGTCAAAATCAGCCCAAATCGCTTCGGTCAACATTCCTGCTTCACGAAGTTCCGGAGCTAAGGCCTGAGTGCGGTCGGTGAATTGCCCTTTTCCGTTGTTCACCAACAAATAAGATTTGGGTGAATACCCATAATGGTAGGCAACAACACGTCCGGCAACAAATAAATCGATGTCTCCATCACGATCAAAGTCACATGGACGAACGACAGATTTATTATCAAACATCGCTGGCAAGGCCTGTAGGTCACGCGTAAAATTTCCCTTACCATCATTTTTGTAGAGTCGGTCAAACTGCTCAGGCATTTTGTCGAAAAACTCGTTTCCACCTGTCACCACATATAAGTCTAAATCTTTATCGCCATCGGCATCAAAAAACAAGGCATCCACATCTTCATAAAGGCTATCCACATGAAAAGAAGTCTGAGGCGAAAGGCTAAATCCATTCGCTTTTTGAATGTATAATTGGCCCGCTTGGTATTTCGGCCCACCCACATAAAAATCTTCTAAACCATCACCATTTACATCACCAACGGCCATTTTTGGACCTTCAATAGAAACTTTGAATGGAACCAATAATTCGCGATTAAAGTCAAAATAGGTATTTTCTTGATGCAGGTAAGGAATTCCTGTTGCATCCGTTACCTCTTCAAACATAGGCTTCGGTTGGACAAAGAACTGAAAGTCCTTCACCAGCATCTGTGCATTTTTCTGATCGAGTGTCAACAATTCATTAATCTTCGGATTTCTAATGATTTGCATTTTCTCGTTTTCCCAAATGACGATCAATGAATCTACTTGAGTCAATTGGCCAATACCAAATAACAAAGTTGGCTCTACCGAACTCATAAATCCACGCGTCGGCATCATCTGCTGGAGTTGTTGGCCATCCTTCGTCTTCAAAATCACCTTCGCACCGATACCAAAGGTATTCATACCCTCGCCCTTGAACTTCACTTTCACAAAGTTATTCTTCAATAGTTCGCGCGAATGATTCTCGTAAATTCCTGCAGGTTCATTTAAATTGTTTGAAATCAAATCCAAGTCCCCATCATTATCCAAGTCGGCATACGAACTCCCATTAGAAATCCCCGCCTCTTCAAAACCCCAATCCATGGACTTATCCTTAAATCGCAAATCTTTAGAACCTTGGAACAAATAATTATGCACCTTACCACTAGGCATTAAATCAATTGCCTCTTGATCCAATTTATGGGAAGTAGGCAAGCCATAATGCAACGAATCCCCTATCACAAATTTGAGATAATCCAGGTCGTTTGGCCTGCGCAAAATACCGTTTGAAACGAAGATATCTTTTAAACCATCCCCATCGTAATCAGCCATTAATGTACCCCAACTCCAGTCGGTGGCAGCAACGCCTGACGAGGCTGCGATATCAGAAAACTTTTGTCCCCCCATGTTCAACTGGAGACAATTTCGGCTATACTGATTGAAATAGCCAAACTGTAATTTGTACATATAAATGTCTAATGGATCCTCGCCGACGGATGACTTCTCAACCTTTTCGTCCTCCGGATACATGTCCAGCGTCATTACATCTTGATACCCATCATTGTTGATATCCGCAATATCAGAACCCATCGAGAAACGACTCAAATGTTTGAAATGCTCCTTGATTCCTTCTTTGTATGTTCCGTCTTTTTGGTTGATGTAATAATAATCGTCTTCGTGGAAATCGTTGCTGACGTAGATATCGAGCCAACCGTCATTATTTAAATCTGCGACAGAAATCCCTAATCCATATCCCATCGCAGCTTGATAAATGCCAGATTCTGCAGAAATATCCTTGAATTTGCCGCCATCGTTGCGGTACAGGTAATCTCCAGCTTCGTTATCTTTCAACATCCGCGTATTGACACGGTCATACGAACGAGTGTTATGTACGGCATGATTCAACAAATAACAGTCCAAATCCCCATCTTTATCGTAATCAAAAAAGGCAGCTTGAGTAGCAAAACCGGTAAAATCTAGACCGTACTCACTTGCTTTCTCCGTAAATGTATTGTCACCGTTATTGATGTATAATTCATTAGATCCCTCAAGACCTTTGAAATTACTGACCGAACAAACATAAATATCGAGTAATCCATCGCCATTCACATCGGCCATGGTCACACCTGTCTTCCAATCTGAAAATCCTTCAATACCCGATTTTTCGGATATGTCTTCGAATTCCATATTGCCCTTGTTCAGGTACAGTTTATTCTTCCCTTGGTTAGACGTAAAAAAGAGATCCACGAGACCATCATTATTGATGTCACCCGAAGCAACGCCACCGCCGTTATAGAAATAGAGGTAATCTAAAATATTAAATTCAGGTGTTTCCTTGATTTGATTGGTGAAATCAATGTGTGTTTTCGAGGCGGGCAATTTCTCGAATAATTGCACATCATCACCCGATTTACACGCAAGGAAACCAATGGATAAAATGAAACATGCGAGATACTTATTCATACTACTTAGTTATTTTACTTGAAACACTTGTGCTTTGTCATTGTTTTTTGCGAGGACAACAAAATTCCCTCCTTTTGATTTAACGGTCGCCATTTTACGAACTTGACCACGGGTTTGGAAACCTGTTTCTTTCGAAGGCTTCGCCACAAATTTACCTTGACCTAATCCTTTCAACATCACACCATACATGGCGTCAAAACGACCCCATTCAGGCAATGAATCAAAGAAATTTCCAGCTAGGAGGATATCTACTTTCCCATCATGGTCAAAGTCTGAAACTTCAATACTCCGTATGGGCGAGAATTGCGCCTCATAAGGCAAGGCTTGTAAACTGAAGTTTCCTTTGCCGTCGTTGATTAAAAATGCGGATTCCGTAGTTGTGATTTGGCGTAGGACCATTCCCTCACGTTGCTCATCAGAATACAAATCTTCCACGGTCTTGTTCGCATAGTCCTTGTACTTGATAAACTTTTGCTTGATTCCTGGAGTTGCGCGCTGCAATTCCCCTTTCAAGACCATCGGATAGGTATTCCCGTCCTCGGTAACACATGAAATAAGTTGTTCAACTGTACCATTTTTGTCAAAATCATTAACCGATAATGTTGCTGGAAATTCTGCGGAAGCTTTAATTTTTGAATTTAGTCCAAAGTTCCCAGCAATGAAATCCATGTCCCCATCGCCATCAATATCAGCGGGTTTCAAGCATCCCCAAAGACCCTCTGATCCAGGGACCATTTCTTGCTTAACTAACTTCCGACCGCGCTCGTTTTTGAATACCACAATTCCACCCCAATCTTGGGAAACGACTAAATCTGCATAGCCATCTTTATTGACATCCGCCCATTCCGCATCAGTCACCATTCCTAACTCCACAATCTCAGGCATAAAACGTTTCGAGTAGTTTTTGAAACCACCTGTGCCGTCATTTATGTACAGATTACTGCTCGGACTCATGCCATATTTGGTGGAAAGCATGCGGGAACCAACAAACAAATCCAAATCCCCATCGTGATCCATGTCCGCTGCTGTCACACAAGAGCCATTTTCATAGATTGTTGGGAAGCGGAGATCACGCTTGAAATTCCCCTTTCCATCATTCAAATACAACAAATCATGCAATTCAGGCGCATTAATTTCAAACTCATTACTACCCGTAACGACAAATAGATCTAAATCTTTATCGCCATCTGCATCGAAGAAAATCGCGTCCGTATTTTCGGTCGTTTGATCCAAATTGAAATCGGCCTGCATGCTTTCCTTAAACTGCCCACTAGACTGTTGGACAAATAGCTGCTTTTTCTGTCCAGCGGCACCCCCTAAATATAAATCATCTAAGCCATCGCCATTCACATCGCCCACGGCCATGGCCGGACCCTGGGTAGATAATTTTTGCTTTAATAAAACATCGCGATCCCAGTCATTGAACATACTTTCCTGATGCGTATAATTCAATGATTTCGAAGTGACATCGGCGAAAAGGGAATTACCAACAGGTTGCTTAAAGGTAAATTTACCTGTTGCCTTAGCATAATCCAGCGTAAGTACTTGATCCACTTGAACGGATTTAAGCACTTGCATTTGATCATCAGGCCAAATAACCTGTAAGGAATCAACTTGACCATTTTGACCTAACCCAAAAACCATTTGATGATCACTGGAAGATTGAAAACCGCGGTTCGGCATTTGCTGCAATACTTTAATTTTACCTCGCTGGAACACAGTCACTTTCGCCCCAATACCATTTAAATTACGGCCTGTGCCCTTTAAATGAATAGTCAAATAATGATTCTGTAACTTCTCATTCGTCTTGTTTTTGAAGACGGATAGTGGCGCATTCACATTATTAACGACTAAATCTAAATCCCCATCGTTATCTAAGTCGCCATAGGCTGACCCATTCGAGAAACCTGGACCTTCTAATCCCCATGCCTTCGCTTGATTCGCAAATTTCAAATTACCTTCATTTTTGAACGCGTAGTTCGGAATAGGAACGGATGAAATTTTGTCTGTAAATTCTTTGTAGTCGAACTTCTTGCCGTTCAACATCTGTTGCATCGTATTACGATCGCCAAGGAAATCGACAAAGTCTTGATCCGTTAAATCTTTGGCAATACCGTTGGCAACAAAAATATCCTTTTGGCCATCATTGTCCATGTCGAATATCAAGGCACCCCAAGACCAGTCGGTGGCGTGCACACCGGCCAACTGTCCTACTTCACTAAAGGTCCCGTCACCGTTATTCAACTGCAAATTGTTGCGCATGTATTGATGCCAAAAACCACGTTTAAGCTTCAAATCCACTAAGTTATAGCCCTCAAAAATGGATGTGGTTTTCAAGCGACGGTCATCACCTGGAAGCATATCTGTCACGAATATATCCAGATTTCCATCATCATTAATATCCGCGATATCTGCCCCCATCGAACTCAGGGAAATATGCGGCATTTGATTTTCTAAGTCTTCTTTAAATGTTCCATCGTGCTGATTAATGTATAAATAATCACGCTCGTAGAAATCATTTGAAATATAAATATCTGGCCAGTTGTCATTGTTGACATCACCAATCGTAATTCCTAAACCAAAACCGATCAAGCTACCATAAATACCAGCTTTTTCGGATACATCCGTAAACTTGATGCTCTTGCCATCGGGACTGTCGTTACGAAACAACTTATCACCGCCTAGTTTGTCGCGCATGTCGCGCAAATTTGTATATCCTAATTTATCGATGGGCGTAAAGCTGTTATTCAGCAGATACATATCTAAATCACCGTCACGATCATAATCGAAGAAGGCAGCATGCGTAGAAAGACCTCCGTCCTCTAGCCCAGCTTCTTTGGCCATTTCCTTGTAAGTTGGAATGCCACCCTTAATTCCTTGATTGATGTATAATTGATTTCCACGCGCATCGCGAGAACCCGAATTACACACATAAATATCCATTAATCCGTCACCATTGACATCTGCAAAGGTTACTCCAGTGGACCAAAATTTCTTACCCACAATACCAGCTTTAACGGTAATGTCCTCAAAATGCATCCCTCCTTTATTCAGGTAAAGTTTATTATCCTCAAAGTTAGAAGTCACAAATAGGTCGGAAAGCCCATCATTATTCACATCACCGATCGCCACGCCACCACCATTGTAGAAATTACGGTAGTTGAAAATGTTAAATTCCTTTTTCTCTAAACTTCGATTTACGAAGTCAATGCCTGTTTCAGATGCGGGTAATTCTTCGAAGAGCGTATCTTCTTTCGTGGAGCAAGCACAAGCAAGGATGGCAAAGCTACAAAGTAGTACAAAATGCTTCATGGAGTATTCAACTAATGGACTGCAAAAATACGAAAAAGGGCATGTTTAGAAAATAAAAAGGCAGAACCAATGGCTCTGCCTTTTTATCACATTTGGTATGAATTAATACCCAGGGTTTTGTTTCAACAATGGGTTAGCATCGATACGTGGTTGTGGAATTGGGAACAAATCACGTCTCTTATCTAAATTCTTCATGAACTTACGCTCAGAAGAGAAAGTTCCGAAACGAACCATGTCATTACGTCTCCATCCTTCCCATGCAAACTCACGACCACGCTCAGCTAAGATATCAGCTGCCGTTAATGTAGTCAATGGATCTACACCAGAACGTGTACGAATTCTGTTCACATCAGCTAAAGCATCAGCAGTTCTTCCTAAACGGAAAGCAGCCTCAGCACGCATCATGATCGCATCAGCCAAACGGAATACTACGTAGTCATTTGATTGATCCCCGTTCGGGTTGTTCTTTTGGATCTCATATTTTTGTGAACGGATACCTGCTACTTGGAATTCAGGATCTGCATCTGTCATTTGATCCTTGTTGAAGTCAGGAATAAATGCCAAAGGAGCACCTTTTGCATCTTTCAACGCAGCACCAGAAGCCGCAAATTGTTGTCCTTTAATCCACATAGAGCTACGTAAATCCTTAGACTCAAATGAATTATAGAAATCTGCTAAAGTACAGAAACCATTCCAAGGAGAGTTACCCAAACCATATGTTTGCTGGTTAGCGTAGTGCAATGTTCTCATTTGGAAGTTCATACCACCTGCTTTGAAGCTATCGAAAGGAATAGTCCAGATATTCTCTCCTGAACCTTCGTTTGCAACAATAAAGTTAGAAAGTGTAGAAGATGATAAAGACCAAGCATTCTTAGACTTGATTACTGCATCAGCAGCATCAAAAGCACCTTGCCAATCCGGCGTACCTCTGTAAACGGCAGCATTCAATTTTAATTTAGCTAGCAACATACGAGCAGCATCTTGCGTCATACGTGAATATGCTTTTCCTGGCAATAAGTTAGGAATAGCTTCATTCAATTCTTTCTCAATGAATGCATACACTTCAGCGCGAGCTTTAGTTCCGCCTGCAGATGCATTATCAGTCACAATTGGGACGTTTCCAAACGCGTCAATCGCCATGAAATAATAGAATGCACGTACAGCACGTAACTCATCTACTGCTTTTTGATTTGTCTTCACAACAGGAATCAATTGGTTAATCTGAGAGATGTTACCAAAGATGAATCCCCACATACCGTTAATAGGTCCGTGTTGTGGAGTCCATGTGTGGCGAGAATAAGCCAACCAGTCACCACCATCAAACCAGTCACCACCACGCGTAGGAACGATTAACTCATCCGAAGATGCCTCACTAGGATTGAACCAATCCCACGTGATACCACGAAGACCACCATAAGCAGGTCCAAGTGCCGCAGCAATTTGAGCGTCTGTCTTCAAGAATTGATCCGCTGGGATCGCATCGTAAACTGGCTCAGTTAAATCTGTACAAGACGATAGGGCTAACGAAGCGAAAACACCTACTGAAAGTACTTTATAGATATATTTTTTCATTTTATTAAAAATTTATTGATTCGATTATTTAACTAATTGAATACGATTTTGTTTGCTTAGAACGTAAGATTTACACCCGCAGTAATCGCACGAGTTTTGTAGTAAGTCTCACGAACGTCAATACCCGGAGCAGCTGAACCAATGGCAAGGTTTTGGCTAATCTCTGGATCAACACCTGTGTAGTTCGTAAACACAGCTAAGTTGTTACCTGCTACGTAAATACGAGCACGCTTGAACACACCTTTCACAGGCAATGTATAACCAAATGAAGCGTTGTTGATACGTAAGAAGTCTCCTGACTCTACGTAGTAATCCATTGGGATTGTACGCTCATCATTGATGATGGAAGTCAATGCTGATTTCAATGCACCCGATTCAGCTAAACGACCATCTTGACGACCTAACAACAAGGCATTCGTGTTAACGATTTTAGCACCTAATTGGCTAGTCAATTGGAATTGCAAGTCAAATGCTTTGTAACGGATGTTTGTTGTCAAACCACCTACAAATGTTGGGTTTGGATTTCCGATGTAAGTACGGTCCTTTGAATTTGGATCTACAATACCATCACCATTTAAATCTTGGAATACATAACGTCCATTTTCAATCTTAGCGATTTTAGCGCCGTAGAACTCACCCACTGGACGACCTGCTTGTAATACTGAGAAGTTTACAGCTGATGTACCACGGA
>CAZUAZ010000048.1:0-12511 GCA_964618445.1 uncultured Aquirufa sp.
CCTCCGAAATCAATTGGCTGCGATTCAATACAATGCGATCTTCTTTGCGTAAGTAGTTCATTTCCAAGGCTTCATACGCTGAGGTACTTACGCGAGCCGTGGCAATGTTCATGAATGCTTCTTGCAAACGGTTCAGTTCCACATCGCCTTTCCGACGGGCATCACCCATACGTAAAGCCATTTCTTTGGTTCCTCCACCAGCTGGAATTAGACCTACGCCCACTTCCACCAATCCCATATACAATTCGGCATGGGCAACAATTTTATCCGCATGTAAATTGATTTCCGTTCCGCCTCCTAGTGCCAAAGTATGCGGAGCTACCACCACCGGAATAGATGAGTAACGCACGCGCATCATGGTTTTCTGGAAGATGGCAATCATCTGATTCACTTCATCAAACTCTTGCTGGGCCGCATACATAAACAACATGCCCAAATTCGCGCCCGCCGAGAAGGCTTCAACACCCTCGTTTCCAATCACCAAACCACGGTAATCTTTCTCGGCAACATCTAATGCTTTTTGGATTCCTTCTAAAACACCTTGGCCCATCGTATTCATCTTCGAATGGAACTCCAAGTTGATGATGCCATCGCCAATATCGATGATGCTCGCATCGTCGTTTTTGAAGATCGTTTTAGTAGGCTTCAATATTTGCAGATTGATCTGCTTATTAGATCCCGGAATGGTTAGGTATTTTTTGCTGTGAATGTCATAGTATTGACGTTCGCCATTTTCTGCTCGGTAAAAACTGGTATGACCCGCCTGCACCATCTCGGTTACCCAAGCGGCTGGTTGGATTCCTTCCGCAGCCATGAGATCGATTCCAGCTTGAACGCCGATCGCATCCCAAGTTTCGAAAATACCCATTTCCCAACCGAAACCTGCGCAGATGGCTTGGTCAATCTTAACAAAATCATCCGCGATTTCAGGGACACGCATCGAAGCGTAACGGAAACCGTCTAGGAATGTCTTGCGGTAAAATTCTCCTGCTAAATCCTTGCCAGCTAACAAAACAGAAAAGCGATCAGCTAATTTGTCGATGGCCTTCGTGCGTTCCAAGGTTTCGAATGAAACCTTTTGGGACGGTCGGTATTCAAATGTTTGTAAGTCCAAACTTAAGATGACAGTCTTGCCACCTTCTTTGGTCTTCTTATAAAATCCTTGACCGGTTTTATCGCCGAGCCATTTATTGTCCATTAATTTTTGAAGCATGTTGGGCAATTCGAAAATCGACTTGCTTTCATCGTTTGTCAATGCTTGCTTCAAGTTGTTCGCTACGTGAACCGTCGTATCTAAACCAACGACATCCGATAAACGGAAGGTCCCAGATTTCGGTCGGCCTACGACTTTCGAGGTCAATTTATCTACCTGCTCCACCGTTAAACCTAATTCCTCCACCACTTTCATCGTTTGCATCATCGAATAAACTCCGATGCGGTTCGCGATAAAGGCGGGTGTGTCTTTACACAATACGGTGGTTTTGCCCAATTGGGTTTCGCCGAATTGCATAAGGAAATCAATGATTTTGGGATCTGTTTTGGGGGTTGGGATAATCTCCAACAAGCGTAAGTAACGTGGCGGATTGAAAAAGTGTGTACCACAAAAGTGGTTTTGGAAATCATCTGAACGTCCCTCAGCCATCAAGTGAATGGGGATTCCGGACGTGTTTGATGTGATTAGTGTTCCTGGTTTACGGAATTGCTCGACGCGGTCATAAAGCGATTTTTTGATCGCTAAATTTTCCACAACGACCTCCATAATCCAGTCGGCCTGCGCAATCTCCGATAAGTTATCATCGAAGTTGCCCAGTTTGATGTTTTTGGCAAAGCCGCTGCTGTAAAGCGATGCGGGCTTTGCCTGTATAGTTTGTTGAAATGCCGTATGGACGATCCGATTTTTCACGGATGGGTGCTCCAGGCTAAGGCCTTTTGCTTGTTCCTCTGGGTTCAGTTCTTTGGGAGCGATGTCCAAAAGCAATACTTGAACGCCAATGTTTGCGAAATGACAGGCAATGCGAGAGCCCATGATTCCTGAGCCAAGGATGGCTACGCGTTTAATGGAACGATTCATGTTAACAATTTTGAGATTGATTTTTAGTAGGGTTGTTGGGTATAATTACCGCGTCAACTTCCAACGCAGTAAATATAAAGAAAAAACAAAATGTTATGCAAGCATACTAAATAAATAATCAGCAAAAATCCCCCTGAATTGCTCCAGAGGGATTAAATTTTACAAAAACTTAATTTGATTCTGCGTAACTCGATATAGGTTCACATGCACAAACCAAGTTTCGGTCGCCATATGCAGAGTCAATACGCGAAACAGTTGGCCAGAATTTGTTTGCTCTTACATACGGAAGTGGGAATACAGCCTCTTCACGCGTGTACACTTTATCCCATTCAGCGGCCAACACACGTGTTTGTGTATGTGGTGCGTTTTTCAGTAAGTTGTTTGTCTTCTCTACACGACCTTCTTCGATCGCACGAATTTCAGCCCTGATACTTAGCAAAGCATCGCAGAAGCGATCTAATTCTTCCTTGCTTTCAGATTCTGTTGGCTCAATCATCAAGGTTCCTGCTACCGGGAAAGACAGGGTAGGTGCATGGAAACCGTAATCCATCAAGCGTTTTGCAATATCCTCAGCTTCAACGGCAGCGGAGATTTTGAATGGCCGACAATCCACAATCATTTCATGTGCACAACGACCTTGTGACCCGGTGTATAATATTGGGAATTCTTTTTCCAAACGCGCTTTGATGTAATTGGCATTTAAAATAGCCGTCATTGTGGCCATCGTTAATCCTTCGCCGCCCATCATCGCAATGTATGCGTATGAGATGGCTAAGATCGAAGCTGATCCAACGGGTGCTGCCGAAACGGCGCCATGCGCGGGTGCCTCAACTGAATCCGTAATGACGTGACCTGGTAAGAATGGAACCAATTGTGGTGCTACGCCGATAGGTCCCATGCCTGGACCGCCACCTCCGTGTGGAATACAGAAAGTTTTATGCAGGTTCAAGTGACATACGTCGGCGCCAATCCGTGCCGGAGATGTTAATCCCACCTGCGCGTTCATGTTTGCTCCATCCATATATACTTGTCCTCCGAACTCGTGAATCATTTGGCAAATGTCAATGATGCTTTCTTCGAATACGCCATGCGTACTAGGATACGTAATCATTAAGCAAGCCAAATTATCTTTATGCTCTTCTGCTTTTGCGCGTAGTTCTGCCACATCAATATTTCCGTTTGCATCACAAGGTGTCACGATCACTTTCATGCCAGCCATCACAGCAGAAGCAGGATTCGTTCCGTGCGCAGAAGAAGGAATCAGCGCGATGTTACGGTGCGAATCTCCACGCGAAGCATGGTAAGCACGAATCACCATCAAACCTGCGTATTCGCCTTGCGCACCTGAATTAGGTTGCATGGACATCGCCGCAAATCCGGTGATTTCACATAACCACTTACTTAACTCCGTAATCATTTGTTGGTACCCACGTGTCTGGAAGCCCGGAGCAAATGGATGCATTTTGCCTAATTCTGGCCAGGTTACCGGAATCATTTCAGTTGTTGCATTCAATTTCATCGTACATGATCCCAAGGAAATCATCGAATGTACCATCGATAAATCTTTGGATTCCAATGACTTCAAATAACGCAACATGCCATGCTCCGAATGGTAGCGATTGAAGACCTCATGCGACATGAAGCTGGACGTACGTGTTAAGGATGCTGGGATGTTCCAAGCAACGGTTAACTCATCACCGAGGATTCGTTGGCCTTGTGCTCTTTGGAAAAATGCCAAAATCTCAATTACATCATCTTCCGAAGTCGTCTCATCAAGCGCAATGCTTAGCTTACCTGCATCGTTTTTGTAGAATCTGAAATTTCGCTCAGATTCCTCTGCGTATTCGCGAATTTCTTCGGTTTGGTCCCCAGTGATTACGGTTAACGTATCAAAGTGTTGCGTGTTCTCCAAAGTGTAGCCTAGTTTTTTCAAACCAGCAGCTAATAATTCTGTTAGGCCATAAACACGCGAAGCGATTTTCTTTAGGCCTTCGGGTCCGTGGTAAATCGAATAAGCAGCAGCCATGATGGACAACAACACTTGTGCGGTACAGATATTGGACGTTGCTTTTTCTCTTCTAATATGTTGCTCGCGTGTTTGCAGAGCCATACGAAGTGCCCGATTTCCTTCGGTGTCTACGGAAACTCCAATGATCCGTCCTGGAATGCTGCGTTTGTATTTTTCTTTCGTTGCGAAGAAGGCTGCATGTGGTCCACCGAATCCCATCGGTACACCAAAACGCTGTGAACTTCCTACCACAACATCCGCTCCCCATTCACCCGGAGGCGTCAATAAAGTCAATGCGAGTAAGTCAGCAGCAACAACAATTTGTAAATGTTGTTCTTTGGCAGCGCTTACGAAATCAGTGTAATCAAATACGTCACCGTTTGCGGCTGGGTATTGTAAAACGATGCCGTAATATTTCGGATCGGTTAGGTCAATTTTGGTGTGGTCACCTACTTCGATTTCAATGCCAATAGGCTCTGCGCGGGTCATCAATAAATCGATGGTTTGTGGCAAGCAAAGTGATGAAACGAAAAGAGTTTCTGCATTTCCACGTTCGGTTGGGCGCTGACCATATAACATGGTCATGGCTTCCGCGGCAGCTGTTCCTTCATCTAAGAGGGACGCGTTCGCTAATTCCATGCCAGTTAGATCGATGATCATGGTTTGGTAGTTCAACAACATTTCCAAACGACCTTGTGCAATTTCAGCCTGGTATGGCGTGTAGGCCGTGTACCAAGATGGATTTTCCAAAATATTGCGCAAAATTACCGTCGGTGTAAAGGTGTCGTAATATCCTAAGCCGATATGGCTTTTGAAGATTTTGTTTTGACCCATAACTTGTTTGAAATCGCGTAGGAATTCAAACTCCGTTTTCGGAGCAGGTAGGCGAAGGCCTTGTGCCAAACGAATTTTTTCGGGTACAGTTTGATTGATGAGAGTATTTAAATCAGCTACGCCTATTTCCTTCAACATGGCGGCTACGTCGGCAGGTTCCACATTGTTATGACGCAATGAAAAATCTTCCCGATACTTGAAATTTGGGGTCATAAAATTCGTCTGAATTTGGATTGAAAATCGCCACAAAAGTAATGTTTTTTTAGCGATTTATTTTTGATTCCGTAACTTCGCTTTCTTATAATTTGTTTCAATCGATGAAAAAATCTACAAACTATGTGTTAGCGCTAATTCTGTCCGCTAATTTAATTTCATTGGGTGCATTTGCTCAATCAAATCCAGTGCCCTATGCCTTGACAATTAAGGCAGAAGACCTAAAAAAGCACCTGACATTTATTGCATCCGATAGCCTGAAAGGGCGGAATACGGGATCGCCAGAACAGAAGGTGGCCGCGAATTACATTGCGGATCATTTTAAGAAATCAGGATTAGCTCCAGTGAATGGTTCCTACTTTCAAAAAGTAGATTTGGTGAATCGTTCGTGGACGAAGGTTGCGTTAGCTATTAAAGGGAAGTCATACGATTATTTGGGCCAGTTTATGGCGAGTGCTTTGGTACCCGTAGCTGCGAATACGAAAGTATCAGTTGTCTTTGCTGGATTTGGAATTCAGCAGGCGGGTTTTACGGATTTTGCTAAATTAAATGCCAAAGGAAAATATGTTCTCGCATTTGAAGGAGAGGCGAAAGACGAGGCGGGTAATTATGTTTTATCAGGAACTAAGGATCCCTCTGTTTTTGGTAAAGGGGATGGTTGGAAAGAGAAGTTAAAGCGTGCACAGGCTGTGGGAGCGACGGGATTGATTTTGATTTCGGATAAATCGGAGAAAGATTTTGGTAATCAATTGCGTCAGCGTCAGGTGATGATGAAGCGTTTTGGTAATGAGCGTATGGTTTTTGCGGATGAGGCAGCTTCGCCAAACGAAGCACCTGTTTTATTGATTTCATCTGCTATGGCTGCGGAAATCTTGGGAACGAGCGAAGACCAATTATTGGCTTATAAGGCATCTGTGGCTGCTGCCAAAAAATCGATTACGCCCACGTACAAGTCGGCACCCATCAACTTAACTATTGAGCGTACGGAAAAACCAGTTGACACCTATAATGTGGTTGGTTATTTAGAGGGAACGGACAAGAAGGAGGAGTTGGTGATATTAACGGCTCATTATGATCACATTGGTATTTCGGCAGATGGCCAAATCAACAATGGTGCGAATGATGATGGTTCGGGCACGGTGACGATTATGGAATTGGCGGAGGCGTTCGGAAAGGCGGCTGCTGAAGGTAAAAAACCGCGCCGGAGTATCTTATTTATGACGGTGACGGGTGAGGAGAAAGGTTTGTTGGGTTCCGAGTATTATTCTAAGCACCCGTTGTTTCCTTTGGCAAATACGGTGGTTGACCTAAACACCGACATGACCGGTCGGATCGACGATGAGCATCTGGGTAAGCCGGATTATATTTATGAGATCGGATCTGATAAATTGTCTTCGTCGTTGCGTGAGATTCTGATTGACCAGAATAAGAAGCACGTAGGTTTGGAGTTGGATTTCCGTTTTAATGATCCAAATGATCCGAATCGTTTTTACTACCGTTCAGATCATTATAATTTCGCTAAGCATGGTATTCCTGTGGCGTTTTTCTTTAACGGGGTTCATGATGATTATCACCAGCCGGGTGATGATGTGGAGAAAATCGAATTTGATCAGGTACAAAAAGTGGGTCGTTTGGTTTTTTACATGGCGTGGGAGATTTCAAATCGCGAGGAGCGTTTGAAAGTGGATTCAAATAAGCCATAATCAACTAGACGCTGGACGTCGGATGTTAGAAGGCCCCAAGCGATGCTTGGGGCTTTTTTTGTTGGTGGTGATGTGATTTTGGGCTTTTTTGGTAGTAATGTAAACGTGGGCTTTTTTCTTTGGCAAACCTTCAAGGATTGCCAAAGTTTGAGGCGTTTTCACGCAGATTCCTCAGCTAAAAACCTCTAGAGCTCTAGACTGGAGTCTACTCTCGAGACTGAAGTCTTATTCCCCAGACTGAAGTCTGGGGTTACAAAGTCTTTATATCCCTGGGCTTTAGCCTAGGGTTTAAGCCGTAGCTTGATAGCTACCATAATCCTTTCAATTTTTCTTGGCGCGAAACTGTGGACTTTTTTCTTTGGCAAACCTTAAAGGATTGCCAAAGTTTGAGGCGTTTTTCACGCCGATTCCTAACGTCTAACTTGTATCGCTTTTATTTTCTCCTCAAAAATCTGCTGACTCACTTTCGACTTTTGAATGAACTCATTATCATTCAAATCCCCTATGACCGCTTCGAGTTCTTGGGCATTTCCAAACATCGCAAGACGGAATGGATCCTGATAATCTTTTTCGCGTGATTTTTCGATTCCTGCAGTTAAGAAACGTGCGGTTTCTACGGCTTTATTTAACCAGGCAGGAATGTTGTCCATGGCATCTGGAGCAACTTTCAATAAGCCATTTAACGCATTTTCAAATTTTTGATCTGGGTATACTTTGGCATGTGTTTCATAGAAGTCATGAACTTGAGACCAGCGCGTGATTTGACTGTTTTTGATGCTGTTTTTGAGTTCGAGTACCGCCCCGGAAGGAATCAACTGCCCGCCTAGGTTGTCCCAGGTTTGAATAGCGGTTGCTTTTTCCATGGTCTTATGTAGCAAATCGAGCGGTTTCTGGCTTGGATTGCGGTCACAGGTGGCAATCCATTCTTTGGCTGCATGATAATGCAATAAGTCGCCAAAAATCTGGTATGCCCGATACACTTTAGCCACGCGTGTTTTCCGTTTGGTATTTTCAATACCAGTGGCCCAAACAGCTAGATTCTCATGCTCGTTGGCAGGATTTGCCAACCAAGCTTTTCCCGCGGCAGCATCTTTCCCGATAGCGTCACCGACCCACTGGCAAAACAATTCACGCGCTTGTAGGATTTCACTGACGGTATCTGGTGCCAAAAAATCAAACTCTAGCAACATATTTTTTTCCACGCGCTGATCCCGCGCTGCAAATTTCCACGCATTGCGGGCAATTGCATACATGTTGTATTGAAACCAATATCCAGCAATGATTAATAAACCGCCCGTTTGATCGTCATTTCCCAATAATGAAAAGGGTATGGGATTGTGGATTTCAGCTGGATAATTGCCTTTTGAAATCAGGTTAAAGGATGCGAATTTCGAATTATGTTTTAAAGCTACTGAAAGGCCTGGCCAAAATCCACGGCCTGTCTGCAATTCACCATCCGCTCCGCGTGAATTGTGGTTTGAACCTAAGGTCGCGCCGGCGGCCATGTTGCTTTGGCCTTTAATGATGGACGCGCACAAAAATGAATTGTTGTGATGTTGCTCGTGTGCCGGAAAAATCAAGGAATTAAGTACCTCGCAGCAAGATATGGTCGAGTTACTTCCCAAAAATGAGTTGATCAATCGTGCCCCATACTTGAGCTGAGAATGTGCTTCCAAAATAAATCGAACAGCTTTAACGCCGTAAAAAATCCGACAGCCTTCATGGATGATACCGTTGACGATTTCACAGCCTTCGCCGATTTGCGTGGAGGCGTTTGGATAAGAAATGATGGTTAAATTCTTGAGTTTATTCGCGCCCTTGATGTAGGCGTCCGAACCCATGTTGACATCCTTAATGATCCCGGTATTTTTGATAACGGTGCGATCGCCAATCTGTCCATAAAACCCTCTTTCCGAAGAAAATTCGGCTTTGGTCAAGTTTAAATATCCTGCTTGAAGTTCTTTATCTTCTCGATCTTGCGTCCAAAGAAATGCGTCAGCAGGTCGCATCCCGATAAAAGGAACGACTTTTCGGCCACCATTTTCGTTGCCTAATTCAAGCCAAATCCGAATGCGCTCTTCTTCTCCATCTTTGACAATACCATTGCCGAATTTAGCTGTGGGAGTTGTAGCGAGTTCATTGACCTGCAAAATCATGACCTCGTTGCCTATTTGATAATGAGATAACAAGTTGACGCGGTCGATAGCCACATTATCGCCAAAATCACTCGAAATAATCGTGGAATTATATAGACCCACCGGCATACGGAGGTTCTTGAATTCGAGGTAGCAAGACTCAAGTATTCCAATGCGCACAATCCCAAAAAATCGGCAATTTTTAACCAAATAGGGGTTGAATCCGTCTTTTACCCAAAGATCTTTCCAGTTTTCAGCCTCATTTAAATTAGCTTCTAGAATACTTATTTCGCGTGCTTGAAGTTGGCGGTAAAGACTTTGATTTATGTGGGTATTTCGGTGTTTGAATTCGGTTTCATTTGCATTTAGGAAGTTTTCTGTCACGAAATCAAAGCCTAATTGCGCTAGTGGTTTTTTATCTATTCGATTCATTGCTCGTAAAATTCTATAGGGAGATCGTCGGGATCAGCTATAAAAGTAAAGCGTTTTCCTGTAAATTCATCGATTCTGATGGGTTCGGACGTAATATTTTGCCGATTTAATGAGGCAACGGTCGCGTCTAAATCGTCAACTGAAAAGGCAAGATGCCTAAGTCCGGCTGCCTCAGGACGTGAGGTTCTGGCCGGTGGGTTGGGAAATGAAAACAACTCGATTTGATATAAGCCATTGACTTCCAGGTCCAATTTGTATGAATCTCGTGCTTCTCGGTACACTTCGCGCACGATAGTGAAGCCTAGTTTTTCGGTGTAAAATGCTTTCGATTTCTGATAATCGCTGCAAATAATCGCGATGTGGTGAATTCCTAAAATCATATCTTTTCTCTTAGCTTTGCCAATCCTCCAAGGTTTGGCAAAGCTAGGGGGGAAAAGTGAGATTTTTACGTGTTTTTTAAAATTATCAGTTTGTTACAGCGACGGCAATTTTTGAATCTGCTGTTCCGTAGTACAAGAACCATTGGCCATTAAAGTGGACAAGTCCTTCCACAAAGCAAACCTCATTGACCTCGCCGATACGCTCATAATCTTTGTCTGGCCAAATAAATGCCTCATTCGACCGGTTAATTAATCGGTATGGTTTTTCTGCATCGAAGAGTGCTTGACCGGCGGCATAGGTAAATTTGGGGAATTTGGAATCGTTGAAATTTGCGGCATTACTCGCATTATAGATGAGTAGAATTCCTTGCGGCCTGAGTAAGGCATATGGCCCTGGTTCAACGAGACGGGAATCAAAATACCCCATTCTCGGGTGAAGAACGGAGATTTTTTGTTGGCTTTCTGTATTCTCACAAACCTCCCATGAGCGTAGGTCACTTGATTTTGCCATGAATAAATCAGTATCCCCGAAATACATCCAATAGAATCCATCGATTTTTTGGGCGATGATTCGGCTATTTATTTCTTTGCCTACGATAGCGCCGGATTTGGACCAAAGGTTCACATATTTTGGGCTATTCAACATGGGTCCAAGTTTTTCCCAGGTCAACAAATCACTCGAAATTGCCGCGCAAAGTCTGGCTGTTTTTCCATCATAGGAAGTGTAGGTCATCAGGTATTTCCCGTCCTCCGTCTCGATCACGCGTGGATCTTCAATGCCACCGGGCCATTCATATTTTTGAAATGGGTCATTGGTGGGAAATAGGATGGGTGTTGGATTTTTCATAAATTGAATGCCATCGGTTGACGTGGCCATTCCGATTCGCGAAGTGCCTAACGAATCTTGCGCGCGGTATAACAAATGAATTTTTCCGTTTCGAACCAAAGCCGTTGGATTCAGCACATTTTTATTTTCCCAGCCCACGGATTTTTTTTGAATGGGGCATAAAAACCGTGCGTTAATATCCGGCTTCATGATTGGATTTGCCTGATCTTGTTTTTTAAATCCAGACAATTCCCAATTGGTTTTTTGCGCAAGGCTTATAAATGGGAATAGCAGAAATAATGCGAGTATTTTTTTCATAGTTGCTCTCTTAGCTTTGGCAAGCCTCCAAGGTTTGCCAAAGCTACGGGTTGGAGGGTAATTTTCCATGGTTTATTCAAAAACTGACTTCAAAGTTCAGTTTACTTATGGACTAACTGATACGAATGTATTATAAACGATTCAATTTGTTTTCGAGACAGCTCCGGTCCCACCACAATCGTGTTCCAATGTTTTTTATTCATGTGAAAACCGGGAAGAACTGCCAGCGGGAATTCCTCGCGTAATTGAATGGCGAGTTCCGGATTGCATTTGACATTGAAGCGAATAGGGGAGTCTTCTAGGCCAACTAACAAAAACATTTTTCCATTTGTTTTATACACAACGTGTTCAGGGCCAAATGGTTGCGTCTCCTCAACATCCGGCAAACTCAAACAAAATTCGACTAGTTCATCTAGATACATCCGTGTTATATATTTAAAATATTTACGTAAGTTAGGCAGGAAAAATAAATAGATCTCATGATGAATCGCCGTAATTTTTTGTCTTCAGCCGCGTTAACTACCGCCGCTCCATTGGTCGCACCGCTTCAGTCTGCTGCTGTAAAACCAAGTTCCAAAATCAAGTTAAGTGTTTCTTCCTATTCTTATTGGCATTTTAAAGGTGATAAATTTCCGATTCAACGTGTGATTGATGAAGCGGCGAAAATGGGCTTGGATGGGATAGATGTATTGCACCGACAAATGGAAAGTGAGGACAACGCATACCTACAGGACATTAAAAAACATGCATTTTTGAATGGAATTGCGCTGACTTGTTTGTCGATTCATCAGGGATTTGTGACACCAGACAAAGCAGAATTGAAAAAGCATGTGGATCATACGAATCATTGCATTGAGCTTGCCTACAAAATGGGCATTCCCTGTTTGCGATTGAATACGGGTCGCTGGAATACCATTAAAAGTTTCGACGAATTAATGGTTAATCGTGGGATTGAACCTATTTTGCCAGGATATACGGAGGATGATGGGTATAAATGGTGTGTGGATGGAATCCAACAATGCTTGAAAAAAGCGGAGGAATGCGGCGTGTTATTGGCACTTGAAAATCACTGGGGATTAGGTTCTACCCCCGAAGGGATGTTACGCATACATGATACGGTGAATTCGCCCTGGTTAGGACTCCTTATGGATACAGGTAATTTCCTTGAAAACCCCTACGATAAATTGGAGAAAATTGTTTCTAAAACGAGTTTTGTACAAGCCAAAACATACTACGGTGGCGGTGAATGGTATAGTCTCGATTTAGATTATCAGCGCATCATTGCGATGTTAAAAAAAGCAAATTACCAAGGCTACATTTCCATTGAGTTTGAGGGCAAAGAACCTGGGACTGTTGGCGTTCAGAAAAGTGTCGATTTACTTCGTAAATACCTCTAGGAATTTACGCGGTACTTTCCGAAAATAACCTCAATAGAGCCCTTTTTGGTGCTGTTTCCGTTGTCCACCTGTCGGCTTGTGCGATTAATATCCGTCGCCACGCCTTTCGGAATTTTAAATTTTTTCACATCTATCGTGAACTTCATACGAGCGGGCAAACCCCAAGATTTCTCGCTCGTATATTCAAATTCGCT
>CAZUAZ010000048.1:12611-16386 GCA_964618445.1 uncultured Aquirufa sp.
TGCTTGAATTTTTGAGTCAAACGCGCAAAAAGCTCGTCGGCTTGTTGGGCCGAAGCGAAAAACGGAAAACAAATTAAAAGCCAATATTTCATTATACAGTAATGTCTTTGCGGTGAAAAGTAAGGACAGAAACGCCAATAAATAAGGCGTTATGTGCCACGAGGATTCCGATAGATTCCTTGATTTGTTGCCACGGAATTGGATCCTCAAAAAAGGAGCGCCACGCAGCCATGTGGGTCGTAAACAATAGCGGGCGAATCGTATCAAAAACGGGCACATCCAAGGTGCCAATAATCGTAAACAACAGAATAATGGCCATCGTACTGACGATGGGACCGATGGAATTGTCCGAGAAGCAGGACAGGCAAATGGATAAGGAGCTGATGGTCAACAAAGCTAAAAATGCAACACAAAATGCGCCAGCATATCGCCACATAACGTCCGCTTCTTGAAGAATAACGAGCCCATCCGAATTCAATACCATTAAATCTCCTGGTCCAAACAAAAATCGACCAATCCCAACCGCCATAAAGCCCAACCATAGAACGATCAAAAACGTGTAGATACCACCGGCTAAGAATTTGGACATGAGGAGTTGGGTGCGCGTAATCGGTTTGGTCATGAGCATACGCAAGGTTCCCATGGCGGCTTCACCTGAAATGAGGTCGCCGGTGACTAGGGCAACTAGTAGTGGAATGTGCACAATAAGCATCTGCAGGATGATAAATGCCACTAAATTGCCGTTGAGTACCTTGCCTTCAAAGCGAAGAGTTTGTTCAAAAGATGCCGTGACGAATGAAATCATCGACATGCCATCTGCCATCAATGCAAATAAAATAATGCCTACCAATCCCGTAATTGCCGCAAGTCCTAAATAACTGCGGGGTTTCAGCGCGATTTTGATCAACTCGTTTCGGGTGCTGTGGAAAAATATCATGAGGCAAGTAAGTTGATGAAGTAATCTTCTAATTTCCGTTTCGATTCAATCGAAAAAATGGGTACGCCGGCTTCGATCAGTTGGCGATTTACCTCCGGAATTAATTCTTTTTGTAAGGTGACCTCGATGGTGTCGCTGCCGATTTTCTTCACCTGAGCATTTGGATATTTTTCAATGATTGCGAGGCCTTTGGAAATCGCATCTTCTTGCGTTTGAATCCGAATGATTTGGTCTTCCTCGTTTAACAATTCTTTCACATTTCCTTCGACCACACTTTTTCCCTGGTGAATAATCACCATTCTGTTGCAGATAATTTCTACCTCACTGAGATTGTGTGAAGAGAAAACAATCGTTTTTTGTTGTTCATTTTTCAAGCGCAAAATCAAGTTGCGCATATCGATGATTCCCTGTGGATCAAGTCCAGTAGTAGGTTCGTCGAGAACAATGAGATCTGGATTATGCAATAATGTTTGGGCAATACCAAGCCGCTGACGCATACCGTGAGAAAATCCACCTACTTGATCTTTTTCACGACCTTCCAAGCCTACGAATTCAAGCATGTGGTAGATTTCTTTTTTCGTGGATGGCGCACCTGAAATCCGTGAAAACAAATCAAGATTTCGGTAAGCGCTCAGAAATTTATAAAAATCTGGTTTCTCAATCAGACTACCTACGCGGCGTAGGATGTGCGTACGATTGGAGGCAAGTGGCAAGCCAAAAAGTGAAATATCCCCCGCATCCGGTTTGATGAGCGATAGCATGCAGCGCATGGTGGTACTTTTCCCTGCGCCGTTTGGCCCCAGAAACCCATACACATCACCACGATTGACCTGAATATTTACGTCACGGACGGCTTGAAAAGAACCAAAATTTTTAGCTAAATGCTGGATGGAAATAATCGAATCAGACATGGTAGCGTAACACGCTCTGGGGAAAAATTGTTTCTTAATTTATAAATAAGCCCATGGAAATCGCGTATGAAATTTGATACCCGCGACATTCGTACTCTTCTCACCGCCGTGCATGTAAAATGACAAAAGTTCATTTTGAGTGGTCACGCGTTTATTTACAATGACCCCACCTTTTAAAATCTTGTCAATAACCCTGAACTCTTTTTGGGTTCCGTCTGCATAGTAAATCGTGCAGTACATGTAGGGAGGCTGAAATAGCAGTCGGCAAAGTTTCCCCCACACACTATATTCTAAATTTGCTACCATGCGATAGGGTGCATTTTTTTGTGGAAGCGGAATGTATTGATCCTGCTGGATTGTTGGCAGTCTAAATACAAAATTTTCTACCCGTGCAGTCGCGCTATTTTTCTGCAGTAACAAGAGCGTATCCTTACCTACCGTAAATTGCTCGTTGACAGAATACCGTTTTAACAATTCAATATTCACATCTGTATCCGCCCAAAAAGGGTTTTGCTCTCTGAATTGATCTAGTTTAAATAAGACAAAATCCGGTGCTGAAGCACTCGCGTATTTTCTGCCGTTGAGTTGCATTAACTCTGCGGTGTAGGCGGAATAGGTCTGGATAACCGGTCTTGGATTGTAATTTAACTTATTAAAGAAAATGTATGAAACGTCGTTATGTAGTATGTCAACTGATTTTTGGCCAATTTTCTGTTTGATTTTTTCAGGAAATTGAATTGGATTTGCGTCAAAATTTTTGGTGTATTTATAATTAAATAGCGTTCCAAAATACTTGATTGGATTGGGATTAATGGGGCGGAATGTTGCCATATATCCACTAAAGGTGTTGTTGCCATCCGAAAATCGAATGTATTGGGTGGCAAGTAAATTGACGGCCAATACAAAGACAAATCCCCATCCAATTTTAGCGTTATATGTACGGTCGGAAAACAAAAATAGTAAGCCATTCAGCATGGGAATTAGCAGGAAAAACCCAAAAATATTTGGGTTTGAAATAGCCGTATGCGCTTGCTTGAATCCCAAAAAGGAAATAAAAAGTAGGAGGAAGTAGAGGTAGAGATTTTGTTTAATTGTGTTTTTTAAGACAAAAATTTGCCAACAAAACACCCCGAAAATTATGCCTTGAAACAAAAGCAGTCCAACCAAGGCTTTGGTTGAGATGATAATTGTGGCCATACTGTCTTGATAGCCATCTATTAATGGAAGCGAGTATGCGATGTAATTGATGAGGTCTACATGTAGAAAGCTGGAACCTAACATAATCCCCAACATGAGTAAGAGGTTCTGAGTGATTGCTAATTTCCAAGTTGTCTTTTGGGTGCTAGCCAGGATGATCGAATTGAGAACAAATAGCGCACAAACAATGAGACTGATATTGACTTTGATAAAAAATAACAAAATCGCGATGAGGAGTGCTACCCACGTGCCTATGGTCTTATTTTGGTAGTAGGCATACAGAATCCAGAAAACAAAAAAGTATAAAAAAGTGAACGATAAATCTGCGAAAAATCCCCAAGGTAAAAGGATTACGAGTCCAAGTATCGCTGGATAAATCCATTTGTTCCCTTCAAAACGATCGAATGCAAGTTTGAGTAGGTATACGAAATGTCCTACGGAAATACAGTCAACGAGTAAAATGGGGATAACGGATCCGTTTTCAGGAGGTAATTTAAAGCTTAAGTAACCAAGTGGGCCATAGGTAAACATTAAATCATGTCCGAAGGTCTTACCTTGTTGCATGATCATCAGAATGGCTTGTGTCCAGCTTGCGTCTAGGCCAACGGTCGCATAATTTATCGGCGTAACTAGCGCAATGGCTAGGAGTGCGAAAAATCCGAGAAATATTCGTTGGTACAATTTTTCTGCCATCATCTGGTAAGGTAAATATAGCTACTTATTCCACCGT
>CAZUAZ010000049.1:0-16075 GCA_964618445.1 uncultured Aquirufa sp.
TTGCTTTCATTCTGGTAATTGGTTAGTTTCGTAAAAAACATCACATGAAAAAGTCTATATTATCCTTCATTATTGCCATTTTCGCTGTTTTTGTAGCACAGGCGCAAAATCCAGTACACAAAGTTGTTATCCAATTAAATACGTCTGATACCCTTGTTTGGCATGGAGCTTTGAAAAATATATCCAATCTTCAAACGGCATTGGGTAAAACAACTCAAATTGAATTAGTCGCGCATGGTTCAGGTATCGGTATCCTGATTGATGGCAAGACTACTCAAAAGGCCAAAGTAGCTGAATTAGCGGCTATGGGTGTTTTATTTAAAGCCTGTGAAAATACGATTCGAGAACGTAAAATCGACCGTTCGACCATCTTGACGCAAGCAGGAACTGTTCCATCTGGTGTTGCAGAAGTAGTTCTCAAGCAAGAGGCCGGCTGGGCGTACCTTAAATATTAACGCAAATTAGTTTTGTCAATTGAAAAAGTCTGTGACTAATATCACAGGCTTTTGTTGTTCCAGGGTAAAAATTTAGGGGGATTTTTCTCTAATAATCGAGGGGTACTCTGACTCAGAAAATGCCCATTTAACACTTTTTCGTAGGCTATCAGGTATATTTTAGCCATGGATAGCGAATCGAACACATCTCGCGCATACGCATGACAATGTTGTTTATTATATGCACCTGCCTGTTGGATAGCGATAGCCATTTCATCTTCCTGATTACCTAAGAAACCAAATTCGGATGTGACTAATTCTGGTAAAGAACCGTAAGGTGTTGCAAAAATAGGGCAACCGAAATACAAGCTTTCGGTGATGGCTAATCCGAATGGTTCGTGCCAGCGAACTGGAAATATTAAACCTTTGGAATGGGAGAGGAGATCTAATTTTTGTTGGCCCCCCACCGTACCATAAAACTGAATGCGAGCGCTCCAGGTTATGCGAAATCCCATCTTTAGATTTAAGCGTGTACCACCAAGTACGGCAAGTTTTTCTGTTGGAGTTCGTAAAACCGTGTCGATAGCCCCTTGTACATTTTTAACACGCCATGCAGCCTTACCTAAAAAGTGTACATAATCACGTGTTTGCGTTAGATTAGGCTTACCATAATCATCCCAATCTAGTCCATTGTGGACAAACGAATTCGATCCGTAGCGATTGGCATGGTTTTGGGAAACAAAAATGGAATTGATGTTTAGGGACGTTTCTTCATTTGGATTCCCATGTACGGTCACCACGTAAGGCTTTTCGATGACCTCACTTGGCGTATGATTCAAGTGAACCACATCAACGGATTCTGGAATTTGTTCATTTAAAGATTGACTCGGATTCCAAGGTAGCACGGTCGCGAATGGACAATGAGAACCTTGGGGCACTAAAAAAGTGACTTGGTGCCCGAGTCCTTGTAAGGATTTCGCTAATCCCCAAATCACACGTTCAGTTCCTCCATAACCAGCTACGGGTATTTTCTGATCATGAACGATTAAAATATGCATTTTATGAGGGAATTGACGCACAAAAATACATTAAATTCCTACATTTTTCCGGGTAGATTCGCCAACTGCCATCAGAGCTTATTCATGACGAGTAATTACGATCGTTTGGGCATCGCCACAATTACATATACAAAAACGTGATTATAATCATTTTCGGTTATTGGTGAGTTTTATCACGTTCGGGTTTTTTAATTGGCCTCACCTTTGGTAAAACAAAAATTAAAAAACATGAAAAAATCAACCTTGAAGTTCTTTGCCTTAGTACTAACGATTGGATTAGCGAGTTGTACCAAAAACGACGACCCAATAATTAATGGTCAAGTCAATATGACAACAAGTCTTGCTGCAATGAATCAGGCAGTAATTGGATTGCCCGCTGAGCCTTTAGAAGATGCAGAAAAGGCACGCATCCTTTTCATTCGCGAAGAAGAAAAACTGGCATACGATGTTTACCAAACGATGTATGATAAATATGGTGTAAAGATCTTTCAAAACATTCCAAATAGTGAATTAAGTCACATGGAGGCGATGTTAATCATTATAAAGAAATACCAACTAGTGGATCCTATGGATACAAACCCACGCGGAAAATTTGAAGACCAGAACCTTCAATTACTCTATACATCATTAGTTAGTCAAGGGAATGTGAGTCTATTATCAGCTTATCAAGTAGGTGCTAAAATTGAGGAATTAGACATTTTTGATTTGAATAAGTCCATTGCGGTCACCAATAATCAAGATGTTCGTTTAGTCTATGATTTTTTAAACAAGGGGAGCCGAAATCACTTGCGTTCTTTTTACAAGAATTTGAAGAATGTAGGTGGTTCATATTCTCCAATCTTTATCACCCAAGCTGAGTTTGATGCGATCGTGAATTCACCTACAGAAAAAATGTAACTAAAAATTTAAATAGTGACAAATGTCACACGATTTAATCTAATTTATCGAGTCTTTTGTCAGATATTAAGAATAATTACCGTCAATTCTAATTACCTCTATGATCAATACCAATCATCCATCGAATCAACCGAGCTTGTTGCAAACGCTTCTATATACCTTATTAATCGCTTTATTTGGCGCATTAGGGTATGTAAGTTTTACACAATTAGGACCTAGTGAGGTTGCTATAGATTCTACCCAGGTTTACGTTGAGCCTGATTCTAATTTCACTCATCTTTGGACAGCTCCTTCGGAATGGCGGTTGATGTATGTCAAGCAAGAAGAAAAGGATTTAGTTGAATATGGTCGCGAATTAATCGCCCATACCTCCGAATATCTAGGACCTCAGGGTTCTGTGAAGGCCATTTCCAATGGCATGAATTGTCAAAATTGCCACTTAAATGCCGGTACCCAACCGTGGGGAAATAACTATTTCGCGGTGCAATCCACGTATCCAAAATTTAGAGCGCGTTCTGGTGCCATTGAAGATCAAGTAAAGCGTGTAAATGATTGTTTTGAGCGTAGTTTAAATGGTCAGGCTTTAGCGGCTGAAAGTAAGGAAATGCGAGCAATTTTAGCCTATATCAAGTGGTTAGGTACTGATGTTGAAAAAGGAGTAGCTCCTAAAGGTTCAGGCATATTTAAATTAAAAGGGTTAAAGCGTGCGATTGATCCAGCTAAAGGCGCAGAAGTGTACGCTGCCAAATGTCAGTCTTGCCACCAAGCAGATGGCGGTGGTGTATTAGCGGAAAATGGAAAGTCCTACACGTATCCTCCACTTTGGGGCCCGCATAGTTACAATCATGGTGCAGGACTTTTCCGTATGTCAAATTTTGCCGGTTATGTGAAATATAATATGCCTTTAGGGGCCAACTACGATAAGCCTCAATTATCAGATGAGGAAGCGTGGGATTTGGCAGCTTATGTGAATTCAATGCCTCGGCCAGCTAAAGATTTGAGTCAAGATTGGCCAGATATCGCGGGTAAACCTTTTGATCATCCCTTTGGTCCATTTGCGGACCCATTTACGGAAGAACAACATAAATATGGGCCGTATAAGCCGATAAAAGAGTGGATTGCTAAACACAAGAAGTCTAAAAAATAAACCGAATGAACTCGAGAAGAAAATTTTTACAGGGGGGAATCCTGACTACTGTTGCGGCTTTAACGCCAGCTGGCATACAGGCTAAAGCAGCATCGGACAATATGCCAGCGGTTAAATCAATTGCTGGATCTGGTCAAATCACGATTCTCCAAACAACGGATGTGCACTGCCAATTGCATGCACATGATGAATTGTTTTGGGAAAATAATGAATTGACCTTTCGTAAAGCAGGTGGGTATCCACATATGGCGACCGCTTTAAAAAAGTTAAAGGAGAAAAATCCTGAAAATACGATCACTTTAGATACAGGCGATATGTTCCAAGGGAGTATGCTTTCGGTGAAAACAACAGGTCAGGCATTCGTACCCTTGTTAAATGCGATGGATTATGACCTTTACTTACCGGGTAACTGGGAGGTAGTCTATTACAAAAAGAACATGCAGAAATTATTGGGAGGGCTTTTAGCTCCTAAAATTTGTGCCAATATGTACCATGATTTAGGGGATGGAAAGAAAGGCGAACTGATCTTTCAACCTTATCAAATCATGCACCGCATGGGGGTTAAAATTGGTTTTCTAGGGTACACTGATCCATTAGTTCCCTTACGACAATCACCGATGTATTCGAAAGGAATTGTATATACCAAACCTGAGGATAACCTCAAGGAATATGTGAGCTTATTGCGTGAGCAAGAACAATGTGATTTTGTGATTATTCTATCTCATTTGGGCTTATCTCAACAAATTGCCTTAGGGAATAACCCGGATTGTCAGGGGGTGGATTATATTTTCGGGGCAGATACGCATGAGCGTATTCGTAAACCGATTCAAGCAGAATACACCAAGATTGTTGAGCCAGGGGCTTTTGGTTCGTTTGTGGGTAAACTCGATATCCAAGTTAAAGATGGCAAGGTCCTAGGATCCACGTATGAATTAATTGAGGTGGATCCCATCAAATATCCTGCTGATCCAGCCATAAAGACTTTAGTGCAAGATTTAGAGAAACCATACAAGGAAGAAATTAATAAAGTATTAGGGTATAGTACCGTTCCGCTTTACCGCAACTTTGTTGTGGAGAATACCATCGATACGATGATCGTAGATGCGTTAAAATGGAAAGTGAATGCAGATGTTGTGTTATCTAATGGATTCCGTTTTTGTCCACCACGGGTGCCAGGTAAAGATGGGAAAGTAGCCATTACGGAAGGTTATTTATATGATATGTTACCTGTGGATAGTACGATTCGTACGGCGAAGGCTTCAGGCCAACAAATTTTAGATTGGTTGGAAAAAGAAATGCAGAACGTATTCGCGCAAGATGCTTCCAAGCGCTTTGGCGGTTGGCTTATTCGTTTCAAAGGCATGCAAGTAGAATTTAAGGCGTTTGATCGGGTAGGTGAACGCGTGAAAAAGGTGACTATTGCTGGCGCAGCATTAGATAAAAACCGGATGTACACGTTGTGTGCTTGCGAGCGCGATGGTGATCCCGAGGATATGTTATGCCGCATGAAAGGAGTAAAAGAGCCGACAAATACGGCTTATACTTTACACTCCATGATGAAAGAGTATTTGGCTAAGTTCTCTCCAGTTACACCTATCTTACGTCATGATGCGAAGATCCTAGATGGTCCACAGGATTTGTTGAGCCAAGTGACGGGAGTGGATTATACGTTTAGATAGACGTCAGACACTGGACGTCAGATTAAGTTTAGAATTAAAAAAAGCTAGTCATTGGTAATTTCCATGACTAGCTTTTTTAATTCTAACTTTTAAAGTCAACCTCTTAGACAAACGTCCGACGTCTAAAGTCTAAAGTCTAACGTCTTATTTTAATGCGGTAACTGATCTCTAAACTTGCCATACACCCAAGTTCCTGCTGTAGCGCTTAGAATAACCACTAAGATAACGATGGCACCAGAACCTACTTGTGCGAAAAGTGGACCTGGGCAAGCTCCCGTTAATGCCCACCCAAGGCCAAAAATCAAGCCACCAATGATTTGGCCCTTATTGAATTTCTTGTCGGTGAACGTAATTTCCTCCCCGTGAATCGTTTTAACCTTCAATTTCTTGATTAAATATACTGAGATAGCACCTACGACAACTGCAGTACCGATTACTCCGTACATGTGAAAGCTCTGTAAGCGGAACATTTCTTGAATTCGGAACCAGGAGATGATTTCAGCTTTAATAAATACGATGCCAAAAATCACTCCTACTAAACTATATTTTAAGTTATAGTACCACGGGTGATTTAATTCTGATTCATTTACACACATGGTGTCTAATGAACGTACTTCGAAATCAGCTGGATTTGCGTGTTGATTTGTCTTATTTTCCATGTGTATTATAAGTGTAAGATGAATGGTAAAATGAAATTAGCCATGATAAAACCACCAATCATGAAACAGATGGTTGCTACTAAGGATGGCCATTGTAAGTCGGAAAGTCCCATGATTGCGTGTCCAGAGGTACAGCCACCTGCATAACGTGCGCCAAATCCAACTAAAAATCCGCCTCCAATCATCATGACTAAGCCACGTAAAGTGAATAAGGATTCAAAAGAAAATAATTGTTCTGGAACCATGCCTGAGAAATTAGTGATGCCATAACTAGCTAATTCCTTTGCTAAATCTGGGTGCACGATAACAGCATCTCCTGATCCTAAATAAAGGGTTGAGATGATGCCGCCCACTAGAATACCTCCCACAAAGAAGAAATTCCATGTTTCTTTTTTCCAATCATATTTGAAAAAAGGGATGTTACTAGGTAGACATACGGCACAAGCGTGGCGTAGATTTGCTGAGATTCCAAAGTGCTTGTTACCTAAAATCAATAAGGCCGGCACAATTAGTCCGATGATAATTCCTGCCGTATACCAAGGCCAGGGTTGGGTGATTGTTTCCATCATAGTAAGTTAAAATTTAGTCTTTAAGTCGCTAGTCGCTAGTCGCTAGTTTAAATAATTCGGTAATTTAATTCATTTCTATTTAATCTCTTCACTCTTAATTCTTCACTCTTACCTCTCGCTTGCTTTTGCAATCGTGCCGATCATAAAATAGCTTAAAACAGCAAAGTAAACCATGCTATTCAATGGCTTGCTGGTAATCGGGCAAGTGCCTGTAGCACAACCAATATCTCGCCAATAGAAATATCCGCCAATGGCGCCGAATATTCCTCCTAAGATTTGCCAACCGTTATTTTGAATGAACTTCTTCATATTCCACATCTTCATGCTCTTTAGCAGTTGATTTTTGAACAGGTACTCCGCAACCTTGTGCACCGCAGCCCGCATTCAATAGCGCCATTCCTACCAGCACGAGACCGAGCATACCCATGAGCATGTCATTACCTCGATAGGCTTCTATCAAGGCATATCCCCCAAAAACGAGGCGAATGATACGCATAACATTCCAATTCTGTGTCAATGCTGTGAACATGTTCTGATTTGTTAAAAGCCCAGGCAATGCCTGGGCTAATTAAATGTTTGAATTAGTCTTGGTAAACAAGCATATCGTGTAAGCCGCCTCCGTTAAATACCTCGGATAATCCGGCTTGTTTTAATAAGTTCATAGCCATTCCCGAGCGGTTACCACTGCGGCAATAAACCACAATTGGACCATTCATTTCCTTGAATTCATCGATGCGTAAAGGAACAATACCCAACGGAATATTGATCGCTCCTGCATAATGGCCACTGGCAAATTCGCCAGTTTCACGTACGTCAACAACCGAAGTTGCTGGATTTGCTAATAACTCTTCCATGATTACAAAAGGGTTGAAGGACATATAAAATCAGATACTTGGAACTTTTCTGACTCTTTGATTGCTTTAAAGCCACCATTGATGTCAATTAAGTTATCATAACCACGAGCTCTTAAGGTAGAGTTGAAAATCATCGAACGGTAACCACCCGCACAGTGTACGAAGTAGGTCTTGTTTTTATCGATTTTCAACATGCTATCATTAATGAAATCCAATGGAGCATTTTCTGCATCAATCACGTGCTCAGATAAATATTCTGAATTCTTACGTACGTCGATGATTTCACCTTCGCCTGCTTGAATACGTTTGAATGCTTCTGCTGGTTCGATGGATTCGATTTGATCAAATTCTTTTCCTGATGCTTTCCAAGATGCAAAACCACCTTTTAAGTAACCGATGGTAAAGTCATAACCTACACGAGCTAAACGTGTGATTACTTCTTCTTCGCGGCCTTCATCCGTCACCAACAAGATTTCTTGCTTAATGTCTGGAATCATTGCACCTACCCATGGGGCAAAAGATCCATCGATACCGATATTAATTGAGTTCGGGACAAATCCTGCTGCAAAAGTTTGAGGATCGCGTGTATCTATGATCAACGCGCTTGTTTCATTAGCTGCTGCTTCAAATCCCTCTGGACTTAAGGCATGTTGGCCACGCGCTAACACTTTATCAATCGAGTCATATCCTTGAATGTTCATCAATACGTTCAATGGGAAGTAAGCGGGAGGAGCTACTAATCCTGTCAAAACCTCTTTAGTGAATGATTCTTTTGTTAACGCAGGATTCAACGCATAATTCGTTTTCTTTTGGTTACCCAATGTATCTGTTGTCTCTTTGCTCATGTTTTTGCCGCAAGCAGAACCAGCACCGTGTGCAGGATATACGATGATATCATCTGCTAAAGGCATGATTTTGTTACGTAAAGAGTCGAATAAATGACCTGCTAAAATTTCTTGAGTCAAATCAGCCTTTACTTTTTGAGCTAAGTCTGGACGTCCTACATCACCGATGAACAAGGTATCACCTGAGAATAAGCTAGTTTCCTTTCCGTTTTCATCAATCAAAAGGAAACAGGTTGATTCCATTGTGTGACCTGGCGTATGAATGACGCGGATCGTAGCGTTTCCTAATGGGAACTCTTGGCCATCTGTTGCCGTGATACACTCAAATTGGCAAGCTGCATTAGGGCCGTAAACGATAGGAGCACCTGTTTTTGCAGATAAATCGATGTGACCCGATACGAAGTCAGCATGGAAGTGTGTTTCAAATACATACTTGATCTTCGCTCCATTGCGCTCTGCTTTTTCGATGTAAGGTTGTACCTCGCGAAGTGGATCGATGATCGCTGCTTCTCCGTTGTTCTCGATGTAGTAAGCACCCTGTGCTAAACATCCCGTGTAAATTTGTTCTACTTTCATTTTCGTAATTATTATGCTGTGAATGTGTTTAATCTATTTCAATGGGAAGGCCAACTGTTGGATCAGGATGTAAATACCCATCACCAAAACAAACCATCCAAAACCTACTTTTAATTTATTTCCGTCTACTTTTTTACTAATTATATCTCCGAAGAATATGCCTACAATCGCTAGCCCTGAAACAGTTAGTAACAAGTTCCAGTCTATGGCATGATGTCCCAAGTCACCCGTAAAGCCAATTAATGATTTAGCCGCAATAATTAAAAGGGAAGTGCCCACCGCTTGTTTCATGGATAATTTGGAAAGCATCACTAAAGCTGGGATGATTAAGAATCCTCCACCGGCGCCAACTAATCCCGTCAAAGTACCAACAACCGCTCCTTCAATCAAGATCATTGGGTAATTGAATACTTGTTCCTCTTCTACATAAGTACCTAGTTTCTCCTTTTCACATTGCTCGCATTTACCGCGAATCATAGAGATAGAAGCCGCTACCATTAAGATGGCGAATAAGACCATCATTAATATAGATTTGGTAACCACGAAATTTCCTAATGTAAATACTTCTGCTGGAATTAAGGGTACAATGAACTTACGGGTCGCATAAACCGCTGCAATGGATGGTATGCCAAAGATGACCGCAGTCTTTACATTGATTAAACCTTGCTTGTACTTAGGGAAGGCGCCTACTAATGAACTGGCCCCTACCACAAATAATGAATAAGCTGTAGCAAGAATAGGATCTACCCCAAACAAATATACCAAAACAGGTACTGTTAAAATGGATCCACCACCACCGATTAATCCGAGTGAGATGCCGATGAGTAGGGAAGCGAAATAACCTATAATTTCCATGCGTTTTTTATTTGTTTTTGTTGATGCAAATTTGAAGGTATTTTTAATGCTTATTCGTGATTTTTATCACAAGGCAAAAAAAAGTTTAAATCAAAAATGGAAGTTCATAATAAGGTTATAATTACTCATATTGACCTTGTTAATGATGTATTTTTCGTTCTGATATGTTTCGCCTTGATTTGATTTATGCACATATAAGGCTTGAATTTCAAGCCCCTCTAGGAAGTTGATGAATTCATACGTCAAATCTACATTCAATTGGGTGTAACTAGGTAAGCCATATTTATTCAACGCATAATTCTTCACATCAGGTAATTGGAAGTATCCATAACTCAAATTCGCCTTTAGAGGAAAATCTGGGAAGGTGTAGATTACTTTGCCAACTAGCGCATGCAAATCACCAAATCCTTCATTCCGTTCACGTGGCATAAAGGTGTAAAATGGGTCACGGCCCCATTCGCGCGGCATTAAATAGCGGCCTTCTGCTGTGATGCGCGTGTAGTTTAGTGAGGTTTTCCAATTTGAATGCTCATAACCCAATTTAGCACTAATCACACGCGACTTTTGATTTGGTGCGAAATAGGTTTTTGTTGGATCCTCATTGCCACCCTGATTAACCGCTTGTTGTTGGGTGTATTGTAAGCCTGCTACCCATTCATTTTTTTTCCAATCCCATTGGATCATACTGGTATTAAATACATTTTCAACAAATACATTCCAAAATTTGATGGATTGGTTTTGGGGTAGTTGGTGCGTATAACCCACTAAGTAAATTCCTTTGGACTCAATATTTCCCTTATAATTTCCTTTTACTCCATTGGTATTGACTCCATTAGGGTAAATTCCGATGGATTCACCGATTCCATACCAATCCACGGTACCGCGTGGGGAGATTTCATACAAGTAGCCACCTTCCAATTTATTTTTTTTGCCCGGGAAAATTTCTCCATACAATCCACCTACTTCAGTCGGTCGCATCCGGCCGTCTTGCAGGTTAATAAATGGCGTATTGATCAATTGTTTTCCAGCTGTAATATGTGATTTTTTGAAATTGTATTTCAGGTATAGTTCCTCGAGACGATCCAAATCATTTTTATTTGTTAGATCCTCCAAATCGAACAATGAGGTCTCATATCGACTGGCTGTTTGGGTATATGGATCAATTTTTGCCATGTCGGAAGAGCCAACATTATAGATAAAATACCCACCTACACCCATTTGAAAGCCTTTAAATGACGCAGTTTCATAGAATAATCCTCCACCTGCGGCATGTGCATAGGCATCGGTGAGATGTCCTTCGTTTTCAGTGGCCATGAAAAAATACCTTAGGTTACCATGTACTTTCCCATGTTTGAAGGCAAATAGGAGGGAGCTTGAATCTTCCGCCACACTTTTTTTGCCTTTCCAAAGATGCGGTGTCGTATGAATTTCTTGATGTTGGGCTACTACATGTGCCGTATTGATCAATAGGAATATGAAAATTAAGGTGAAATGTTTAGGCATGCTTATTGTGTTTAGGCATGCAAATTGTCACTTAATTTAATTTTAAGTCGTGATGTATATCACAGTCCCTGCAAATTGATGATTTCAATTTGGTTTTTATTGATTTTAATAAATCCTTTCTCAGCAAGTTTCTTCATCAACCGCGAAATAACCTCACGCGAGGAGTTTAATTCCGTAGCAATATCTGTAAATGAAACCTTGATGACATTACTTTTTAAACTCTTTTGGTGTTGTTTTAAATACCACAATAATCGCTCGTCCAAATTACGAAAGGCTATGTGGTCAAGTGTATCTAGCAATTCCTCAAATCGCGAACGATACGTTTCTAACACGAACTGATACCACGATTTATATTTAGCAGCCCATTCATCCATTAATTCGACTGGAATCGTTAATACTTCCGTGTCCACCAATGCCTTCGCCATAATCTGACTATTGAGATTGCGGGATGCACAGGTCATGGAAATCGCACAGGCTTCTCCCGGGTGGAGGTTGTACATGAAGACTTCATTTCCCTCATCATCTTCCCGAAAAACCTTAATGATTCCTTTGGTGACTAATACAGCCGAGCGAATGCTTTGGCCTGTTTTCATCAGAAAATCATCCGCTTGAAATTTTCGAATGACGCCTACTTGTTGGATCTTCTTCTTTAACTCAGGTTCGAAATTGGTTAATATATCTGATTCCATTTGTCTGTTTTCCAAATCCCCAGACTGAAGTCTGGGGTTATTGTTTATGCTGATGTTCTTAAATTCCCCAGACTAAAGTCTGGGGTTATTATCTATGTTATTAACCCCAGACTTTAGTCTGGGGAATTCCTAATAAGCAATTACTTTTTTCTCCCGACTACTTTCCATCGCCGCATCGATCACCCGCATGCTATTGATTCCATCTTGAACGGAAACCGCTGGTGTCGCATCGCCGCGTAAAGATTGATAAACATTTTCATAAAAGGCCATAAAATCACCTTTTTCAGAAACTACTCGGTCGGGATTCGAACCATCTACATGTATCAAACCGTAATCTGAAGGACTATCCAGTCCCCATTCTTTTCCTTGTGGCTTTAGACCTGCATCTAGGTCAATTTCTTGTCGGTCCGAACGTGTTTTGATAAAGCTACCCAATTTGCCATGCAACTGAAACGCAGGAATTGGCGCTTTGAAATAATATCCTGCCTTCAAGCGAACACGCATTTCTGGGTAATACAGTAATATCTCAAATAAATCTTCTACCTCCGTACCCGGACGTGTTTTACGCAAGTCGGCAAACACATGCGTCGGTTTTCCAAACAAATGCAAGGCCTGATCTATAATATGTGGCCCCAAATCAAATATGATTCCAGCTCCTGGTCCAGGAACTTCCTTGTGCATTTTGGGCGATTTGATTCCATTGAAGCGATCAAAGTGGAATTCCGCTTCAACCAATTCGCCCAGTTGGCCCGAGGTATAAACCTTCTTTACGGTTAGAAAATCGGAATCCCAACGGCGATTTTGGTAGACAAAAATATGTTTGCCAACTTCTGAAGCTATTTGTTGCAATTCCAATGCTTCCGCTGTCGAGTTCGTAAATGCTTTTTCAACTACGACATGTTTACCAGCTTTCAATGCTTTGGTGGCATATTCGAAATGCGTGGGGATGGGGGTATTGACGATAACTAATTCAATAGCAGCATCTTGGATGACTTCGTCTAGCGAATCATACGAGTGTGTCCCAGGATAGGCTTTTTGAATATTTTTTTGGCTACGTTCGTAGGAGCCAACGAGCTCGAAGCCGGGATGAATTTCGAGGAAGGGGGCGTGAAAAATGCGTCCCGACATTCCATAGGATAATAATGCGGTTTGAATTGCTTTCATGAAGTAAAAATAAGAAATTTAGGGCTTTGATATACAAACCTATTCAGATGAAAAAAATACTCGTTTTTGCTTTCGTGAGTTTTGGGGCATTTGCTCAGCAACCACTTGTTTCGCATATCTACACAGCAGATCCTTCTGCACACCTATTTCAGGGAAAAATCTACATTTATCCATCGCACGACATTGATGCAGGTGTCAAAGAAGATGACATGGGTAGCCATTTTGCGATGAATGATTATCATGTGCTATCACAAACAACGCCCACTGGCCCTGTGACCGATCACGGAGTCGCTTTAAAATTAGCAGATATTCCTTGGGCGGGTAAGATGCTTTGGGCACCAGATGCAGCAGAATCAAATGGGCAATACTTTTTATATTTCCCTGCCAAAGATAAAGAAGGCGTTTTCCGTATCGGAGTAGCTAGTTCGGCTAAACCGGAAGGTCCATTTAAAGCAGAGCCTAATTACATCGAAGGTACTTACAGCATTGATCCTTGCGTATTTAAAGATGCTGATGGATCTCATTACATGTATTTTGGAGGTATTTGGGGAGGCCAATTGCAACGCTGGAAAATGGGGCACTATATGGCGAATGATGATAGCCAACCGGCAAACGACCAGCCAGCCTTAATGGCCAAAGTGGCTAAGCTCGATAAAAATATGAAAGTGTTAGCCGAAAAACCACGTGATGTAAAGATTTTGGACGCGGCAGGAAAAGTACTTTTATCCTCCGATCATGACCGTCGGTTTTTTGAGGCTGCTTTCGTGCATCAATATAACGGGAAGTACTATTTCAGCTATTCTACAGGTGACACCCATAACATTGCTTACGCAACGGGATCAAGTCCTTATGGGCCGTTTACGTATCAAGGTGTGATTTTAAAACCTGTTAAAGGTTGGACCAATCACCATTCCATAGTCGAACAAAATGGCAAATGGTATCTATATTTCCATGATGTGCAATTATCAGGCAGAACGCATTTACGCAATATCAAAGTAACTGAATTGAAGTATCGCTCGGATGGATCCATCGAAACAATCACGGCCTATTAATTAAATACCTATATTTAGGTCTATGAATCGAATAGATCTACCCTGGATAAATCAGATTAAACAACACCGACAGCCCGATGGACATAAAAAATCCTTTGGGCATGTGTTGATTATCGCCGGAAGTCCAGGTAAAGTTGGCGCCGCTTTATTGTGCGCGCGCGCTGCATTACATGCCGGCTGTGGCATGGTGACTGCGATGATTCCCGAAGAGGGCGTCGGGCCACTGTTAGCCCATAGTCCCGAAATCATGTATCGCACGGAAGCTGATTTGTCAATGATAAATTTAGAACCTTACGATGCCATCGCTTTTGGCCCGGGTTTGGGATTTTCCATTCAGGTAAGGCGAAACTTAGAATTTCTATTGCAAAATTATCCTGGACCAATCGTCTTTGATGCGGATGCATTGACTTTGTTGGGTTCGTATGAGTCTTTAATTTCCCAAGTAAAACCGCATCATATTCTAACGCCTCATCCAGGTGAATTTGCTCGTCTTGGCAGTTTGGAATTTGATCCATTGAATCGGGAAAAACAGGCGTTAGATTTTGTTTCCAGGTATTGCTGCCAATTGTTGTTGAAAGGTGCGCCAACCATCATAGTTACTTCAGCTGGAGAATTATTTACGAATACGACAGGCAATGATGGGATGGCTACGGCAGGATCCGGGGATGTATTGACCGGTATTATTGTCGCTTTATGTGCGCAAGAATACGCACCTGATGTGGCTGTTCGCCTAGGCGCTTACATTCATGGCTTATCGGGGGATTTGGCGATACAAAAAAAATCGAAGGCCAGTTTAGTGGCCTCCGACTTGATTGATCATTTGAGTGAAATTAGGCTGTTAGACTAAGATTGCTTTCGCGTATTCCACACATTTTTTCACTTCTGCTACAGCATCTGAACCAGCTGGAATGTCGTATTCCAATTCGATTGTTGCCGGGAATTTGTATTTGTTTTTCTTCATGGCCGTTAAAATCTCCTTTAATGGAGTATCTCCTGTGCCCCACACCAAGTTTTTCGCACCATTTTCTTTCGACGTACGGTCTTTGATGTGCAATGACGTGATGCGATCTTTTTTCGCTTCGATTAAGGCTAATAAACTTGCCGTTGTATGTGGCGCACCTACCGCGATGTAGTGCCCAGCATCTAAGTTCATGGAGTTGTAAGGTGATTGTGCCAATGCTTCATCAAAAGCCGTGTCCTTCACTTGTAAATGGGCGTGATATCCGAAATAGATACCGTGTTTTGCACCTAGATCTCCTAGACGTTGGGTTTGTTTCGGGTCAGTGGGCAATTCAACCGTCACTGACTTAGCCCCTAAAATCTTAGCAGACTTTAATGCATATTCTACTTCGCCATCTGAATTGTTCGGGCCAAAGGCATTGGGTTTGTAGGCATAAACACTAATGCCAGCTTTATCCAATTTCGCGCGAACTTCTTTGAATTTGTCCATGGAAACTGACTCACGCCAAGCCTTAACATCTTCTTGGTATTTTTTCATGGCTGCACGTTGCTCGTCGGTGAGCGTAGGACGCGGCTGGCCTGGTGTCCAACGCATGGGTACTGGATTGACTGGCTTGCCAGCATACTCTTCAACGGCATCACCCATTAATTCAGTTGCAGAAATACCACTCTGTGTTAGGTATCCGATGATATCATCAATGGATCCAGGCATGCTGCGGTATGAATACGTGATGCAACCGATTTGAACGCCACCAAATTTCGAATCTGGTTTCGCTGAGCCAAAAGCAAATGCGGCTGGTTTGGCAAATAAAAGGCCTAAAGAGGCAAGGGAGCCGGCTGCTAAAAATTGCCGACGGGAGTTATTGTAATTCTTTTTCATAGGAGTACAGGTTTATAAACTCAAGTATAGGAATCCTTTTTCAATTTTACATCCTGTTGGATAAATTTTGCGACGAAAGACTAATTTTCTTTGGCAAACCTTTCAGGATTGCCAAAGCTTGAGATGCAAAGCATCGACTCCCCAGGCTAAAGCCTAGGGTTAATAACCTCAGACTTTAGTCTGAGGAGTCGAAGTGAGCTATCGCGTAGCTACAAACCGTACTTTTGAATCATTGCCACTTGGCCCGCATGGTA
>CAZUAZ010000050.1:0-15687 GCA_964618445.1 uncultured Aquirufa sp.
GTGAAGAAAATAGAACCGAAGCAAATCATCTCTAAGCCAACTGGCAACATCGAGGTAGGTTCTTGGGTGGCGATTAAGCAAGCGGATGGCGAAGGGGCCGTGGGTCAGGTACTCGAATTAAAAGGCAAAGATGCCATCGTTGCCTTAGGTTCCATTCGAAGTACGATTAAGTTAAATCGTTTGGAAAAGACAGCCACACCGAAAGCTGAAAAGACCACGCGGGTAGCCATGAAGGGCATTGATATGAATAGCCGGATGGCTCAATTCTCATTAACGCTCGACGTGCGCGGAAAACGCGGTGAAGAAGTCTATGTGATTTTAGATCAATACATGAATGACGCCATTTTACTGGGCGTTCCGGAGGTACATATTTTACACGGTAAAGGCGACGGCATTTTACGTGCGCTAGTCAAGGAGCAACTCAAACGCTACCGCGAAATCAAGTCGGTGCAGGATGAGCATGCCGACCGGGGTGGCGCGGGAATTTCAATTATACAATTTAAGTAGCATGCGATTCATTGGGATTTTATTGGTCATCAGCTTACTGTTCGCTTGCCAGTCGGAATACAATCTAGGTATCAGTCAGCTCAAAAAAGGTCAGTACAAAGAGGCGATTGAATCCTTCAACTTTGCATTAGATCGAAATCCACGCAATTCAGATATTTATTATGCGCGGGGATTGAGCCGAGGTTTTTTAGATAACTACACGGGAGCGATTGCGGATTTGACTCGGGCAATTAAGTTGGATTCGGATCAACCGAACTACTATTTTTACCGGGCTTACTTTAAATCGTTGTATGGAAATAACCGGGGCTCAATCGATGATTTTTCGCGCGCCATTGAATTAGAACCCTACTGGCGCGAAGCCTATTACAATCGAGGCGTGAAGCTCGTGCACGTCGGGCTGTTTGATGAAGCTTGTGCGGATTTTGAAACGGCCAAGTATTTTGGAGACACGCTTTCGAATAGCTACCTAAATCTTTATTGTAAGCCTATTTCCTCTATGAAAAAGGAAAAAAATTAGTGAACTTTACGGCTTATGTTCGACCCAAGAGGCTAGAGACTTGAGTCCATTTCAATTACTACTCATTAAAATGCTTAGGGTCTAGCGCCTAAGGTCAAATTTACATTTATGTCATTAGCAAAAACGGGCGACAAGGTTGCCGTACATTACACAGGAAAACACGATGATGGTTCTATTTTTGATTCATCGGTTGGCCGCACTCCATTAGAATTTCAATTAGGTTCGGGTATGGTCATCAAAGGATTTGATGATGGTGTGACGGGCATGAGCATTGGTGAGAAAAAAACAATTGTGATCCCTGCGGCAGAAGCGTATGGTGAGCATTCGCCAGAAAATACCTTGACTATCGAGCGCACGCAAATTCCTCCACATATTGAATTGGAATTAGGTGCTTCATTGAGCATGCACCAAGATGGTGGCCAGGTGGTTGAAGTGATGATTACTGATTTGACAGAAACACATGTGACGTTGGATGCAAACCACCCGTTGGCTGGTCGTGATTTAACATTTGAATTGGAATTAGTAAGTATTCAATAGCATCCTATGAAAATTGATTTGCGCTCCTTTGTCCCCCATGGACTCGTTATTCTTGGCTTTATCGTCATTGCCTTTATTTACTGCGGACCTATTTTGCAGGGGAAGGTATTGGTTCAGCACGATATTCAGCAGGCTCAGGCGGCGGCACAGGAGAGCATTCAATTTAAAAAATCATCGGGTACGGATGCGTGGTGGACAAATTCGATGTTTGGGGGTATGCCTACCTACCAAATTTCCGGATCCTATCCGTACAGCATTTCGAGTTACCTAGGCGGTTTTATTACCAATTTATTTCCTACCCCAGTTAATTTATTGATTCTCCAGTTATTGGGCATGTATTTATTTCTCTGGGCCCTGGGAGCTTCACCCCTACTGGGATTCGCTGGAGCGGTATTTTACGCCTTTGCGACCTATAATTTGGTCATTATCCCAGCTGGACACACGTCTAAAGTATTGGCATTAGCTTATGCACCGATGGTCCTAGCTGGAATTCGGATGTGTTGGGGCAAATACAAATGGCTAGGCGCTGCCGTATTTGCGTTAGCGATGGCGCTGGAATTATATGCCAACCACGTCCAGATTACCTATTACTTATTCTTCATCATCGGTGCATACAAGCTATATATGTTGGTGCATTCATTTCAGAACAAAACGCTCAAAGACTGGTACTCCCGCGGATTATTGCTAGGCCTTGGCTTAATTATAGCGATCGGAACACACGGCATGCGTCTTTGGAATAACTATGATTATGCCAAAGAGACAACCCGTGGAAAATCTGAATTAGCAGCCAATGCCAAACGTGGAGATGGATTAGACAGTGGATACGCGTTCGATTGGTCGTATGGTTTATCGGAAACAGGGACTTTATTGATTCCTAATTTCAAAGGTGGGGCGTCCCAAGGAGATTTAGGAGGAACGAAATCGGCCACCTACAAAACGATGGTGGATGCGGGATTTCCGGAGGATCAGGTATTGGGATTTGTGGAAAAAGCGCCAACCTATTGGGGAGAGCAATCGTACACGGCTGGGCCAGCGTATGCCGGTGCCTTGGTGATTTTCTTGTTTTTATTCGCGGCCTTTTATGTCAAATCAGGTGAAAAATGGTGGATTCTAGGCATTACTACCTTGTTTTTAACGATGGCATGGGGCAAGAATTTTGCCTTGAATTACGTTTGGTTTGACTACATCCCGATGTTTAATAAGTTCCGTGCGATCACGATGGTATTGTCGTTTGTACAGTTTGGGATGGTGAGTTTGGGATTGATGGGCTTGATTCAATTAGCAAAACACAAACCGACATTAGCTGAAATTAAGAAACCGCTACTTTATGCCCTAGGACTTAGTGGTGGCTTATGTTTGTTATTCGGGATGCTGCCTGATTTATTTTTTGATTTCAAAGGAGCGCAAGATGGAGCGGCCATCATTCAAGATGCTGCGTTGAATGCATCGATTTGGAATAGCATACGTTTGGATCGGATTGATTTGTTTCAATCGGATGCCTTCAGAAGTTTGATCATTATTTTGTTAGGCGCCGCACTCGTTTACAGTGCCAGTATGGCGAAGGTTAAGAAATCTGTTTGGGTGATTGGAATTGTTTTGTTGGGCATCTTTGACCTAACTCCAGTAGCCAAACGGTATTTTGGCAAAGAGGCATTTGTTTCGAAAAGTACGCTGGAGGAGCAGGTTTTGCCTACGGCCGCAGACCAACAAATATTAGCGGATAAAGGTACATTCCGTGTCTTAAACTCGACGGTATCATTTATGAATGACGCGACGACGAGTTATTATCATCAATCATTAGGTGGTTATCATGCGGCGAAATTGCGCCGTTACCAGGAATTGGTCGAGAAATATTTCGCGGGTAATCCAGGCCAAATGAACGTATTGAACATGTTGAATACCAAATATATTATTGGTGCGGATTCAGCGGGCCAACCAGCCGTTCAACTGAATCCGGGTGCCTTAGGCAATGCTTGGTTTGTGCAATCGATTCAATGGGCAAAAAATGCGGATGAGGCTTTGAATGGCATTGAAAAAATCAACCCGGCATCGCAGGCCATTTTAGAAGAGCAGGATCGTGAGATCATTGGTGCGGTGGTTTTGGATTCATCAGCGGTGTCTACGATACAGCTTCAAACTTATCAACCGAATCACTTGACCTATACAGCTAATGCCTCTAAAACTGGTTTAGCTATATTTTCGGAGATTTATTACCGCGGCAATAAAGATTGGAAGGCCTACATCGATGGGAAAGAAGTGAAGCATGCACGTGCGAATTATGTATTGCGCAGCTTGGTGATACCAGCGGGAAAACATACCATTGAATTTAAATTTGAACCCTATTCAGTTGAAATGGGTCAAAAAGTCGACGGATTCGCGTCCATCGGATTAATCTTATTTATCGCTTTGGCCATCGGTCTTACGGTAAAAAAACAAACAAAAACAGAGGCATGATCTATTCAATGACCGGTTTTGGGAAATCCCAAAAAGAGGCGCAAGAGTTACAAATTCGGGTTGAGGTTAAAACCTTAAATTCGAAGTTTACGGATATATTTTGTCGGCTTCCCAAATCCATTTCTGCACGCGAAATCGAAATTCGTAATTTCTTAACACAACAACTAGAGCGTGGAAAGATTGAATTGAGCGTACAGATTCAGAAAAATCATGATGGCGGCGAAGTGAGCATTTTACCTCAGGGTCAAATAGCTTTGTATTATGCGGAATTAAAGCGTGTAGCGGCCGAATTAGGTGTAACTAATTTAGATGAAGGCGCCTTGTATTTACAGGCATTGAATGTACCATCAAGTATTTCACAAGAAACGAAAGAGGAATCCGAAGAGGAAATTGAAGCCTTATGGCAGGTGATTTACGAAGCTATTCAAGAGGCTGTTGCCGAGTGTAAAGAGTTCCGTGCGCGTGAGGGTAAGATTGTCGAGGATAAATTCAGAGAATACATTGCTTCCATCGCCTCAGGCTTACAACAGGTAACGGAACAAGATTTAGTGCGTATGCCGGGTATCCGGGAGCGTATGAAAAAATCATTATTGGAGCTCGGCCTAAACGAAGATTTCGACAAAAATCGTTTCGAACAAGAAGTGGTTTATTACATCGAAAAGTTCGACATATCGGAAGAAAAAGTACGTTTAAATACACACTTGGGATACTTTATCGACATCCTAGCGGAAGGAAATGGCAAGAAGTTAAACTTCATGGCGCAGGAGATTGGTCGGGAAATTAACACGATCGGATCGAAGGCGAATGACTCACAGATTCAGCACCTTGTGGTGAACATGAAGGATGAGTTGGAGAAGATCAAAGAGCAGACGGCGAATGTTCTCTAAATGAGGTGAGAGGTAAGAGGTAAGAAATGAGAGGTGTTTTTCTTTGGAAGACTTTGTAGAGATGCGATCAAACTTTTTGATCCCTAGGCTGAAGCCTAGGGTTATAAATTAACCCCAGGTTTCAACCTGGGGATCAGACGCGAAGTATCTTGTCTCTACAGTCCATTCAATAATACTATCCCCACACAACCCACCGCCAAACCCAGCCATTGCTTGCGCGTTAGGCGCTCCTTGAAAAACACATAGGCCGTAACGGCACTGATTAAAATCACGCTCAAATTGTACATGGTCAATACCACCGCCGCATTGTTTTGGTATGCGTCTAATGCCTTCAATAGGAAATAGAAGGAGAAGAAATTGGGTAAGCCCAACGGGATAGAAGCTAGAACGGAATTGCGATTCCAGTGGAGGGTGCCGTTCACCGACTTCCAAACTAGCACGATCAATGAACTCGCCATCGAGCCGATTAACAACATCATGATGAAGGGAAGTGTACCGCCAACTTGCGCAGTCAAGGTGCTGTTTAAATAACTAAATAATGTGTTCGTAAGCCCATAAGCTACAAATACGGCTAATAATAAGGCAACAACGGGTTTAGAATCATTCGACGCATCCACCTGCGGACTACAGAAATAAATCGCTGCAAATGAGAACGCTAATCCTGCCGCAATGGACCAGGTGATTTCACCACCCGTTTTCAGAATAAACAAATTGATGAGTACCGGAATTACCAACGATATATTGTTGGCTAGCGACGTAGGCGCCATGCCATTCTTCTGTGTCGAAAATCCAGAAAGTAAAAACGTAATCACAAAGCCAATGCCCATCGCCATTAATAAGGCTGTATCTGTTGCAGCAGGCCAATGAAACGGAATAGCTGACGGCTGATGAAAATAGGCCGTCAAAAAACAAACCGGATAGTTCAATAAAATCGCAATCCGTGTATCCACCTGAAAGCGTGCGTGTGCTCTAAAATTCACCAGCAACAGCACAGAGAAAATGACACTTAAAATTAAGTACAACATGTTATGATTTTTTAACCAGGTCCTCTAAAATTCCTACCCATTCCGGGGAATTGTTGAGGCTTTCTACCAGCTGCCAATGCTCACCACCCGCTTCCTCAAATAATTCTTTGTACTCCTCTCCCACCTCAATCGTCGTTTCCAAACAATCTGCCACGAAGGCTGGTGAAAACGCAAGAATTTTCTTTTTACCCTCGGCAACGAGCTTCTTAATGGTATCGTCCGTATAAGGCTGCAACCACGGATCACGACCTAGTCGGCTTTGAAAAGCAGTACTATAAGTACCTGGCTTTAAGCCCATCTCGGCAGCAATCCGACGGGTTGTTTCGTGGCATTGCGCCCGATAACAGCCATGATTTTTCTCGGTGATGGTTTCGCAACAGGTACCAAAAACACAGGTATTCTTCGTGTAATCTCCTTTGCGAATGTGACGCTCAGGAACTCCATGATAGGAGAATAAATAATAATCGAAATCAACATCCTTCTGGTAGTTGGCCGCTTTAGCAGCAAAATACTTGGCAAAATCAGGATGATCATAAAAATAGCTAACCATCGAAAGCGCCGGCATCACTTGCCAGTCTTTCATTAATTCCATCACACGCTCGTAAACGGATCCTGTTGTAGCAGAAGCATACTGCGGAAAGAATGGAATGACAATTAGTTTTTTGAGGTTTTTAGACTGCATGTCGGCTAAGGCCGACTTCATATCTGGAGACTGATAGCGCATCGCTAAACGCACGTAGTACGCATCGCCTAGTTTTTCTTGCAGATCTATGGCGACATCTTCCCCGTAGTATTTAAGGGGTGAACCGCGCTCATCCCACAATTCTTGATAAATTTTAGCGGATTTTGGTGCACGAAAAGGTGCAATAATTCCATTTACTAGAATCGTACGAAAGATGTAAGGAAAATCGATTACCCGACCATCCATTAAAAATTCTCGTAGATATTTACGTACAGCAGGGGTTTTCGGATTATCCGGCGTGCCCAAATTCACAAGTAGAACTCCTATCATAGCGCAAAGTTGGCCTATTTTATCGGAACACCCAACCTTCTGGAGTGATTTTTGTTCGCGTAGGACCTTCTACACACGGCGTTTTATCTTGGCAATTAGCTGTTCCCGGAGGGCAAGCATATGTCTCGCCCGGAATCGGATAGGTAATAGGTGTATATCCATCCGGAATGTTTTTCGTTCGATCAATGTTAAAAATTCGCTTCCGAACAGAGAACACATTAAATATACCCAATACGCGCTCATTTGGTTTGGTTATTGATTTAATGTTTAAGCTAAAACGCGTTTCAGCAGGAACATCAAACAAGGAACCGCTAGATTGAACGGATGAAATCAAGGATTGGTAAAAATTATACGTGTTTTTTGTCAGCGAACGCTGCTCTAAACGAAAATAATAGGAGCCATAACCATCAAAAGGCAACCGAGCGACTTGTCGGCCCACCACCCGCTGCCCATTCGTCAGTACATCAGCGAAAATATTCAAATCACTATTTGTTGTGATATCCCAGCAATTACCATCGCAACGATAATTCAAAATTTGGTTATTTCGGAAACGTGGTGCGACACAATCCAACGTTCGTACAAAATCAAATCTACCTCCATCGGTACACGTAGCACAAAACTGGGTTTCTTCGTAATGTCTCCAATTCCACATGTAGTAATCACCTTCCGTAGGCAAATCCTTGAAATCTAAATAAACGGTAAATCCAGCCCGACGAGGGTCAACTTTGGCATATTGTTCCAATGCTTCAAACCGAACAATCGTATTATCAATTTCAGGAACAGCTTTCATTGTTTCCACGGAACTCTCATATTGATCCCCCACGAGTGTCCGCACAAATAATTTATAGGATCCACCTACTTTTCCTTTAAATCCAGCTGGAGGCAAATACACGCCCAAAGGATTCACAGCCTCTTTAAAGACGGTTTTAACCCCATTATTATCCATGATGTACACTTCGGCTTTCGTTACCGGCTGTGCAAGTACAGACAAAATACGATTAGCAGATCCAGTAATGCGCACTTTACACAATTCAGGATCATCCGAGATATCTGCTTCAATAGTCATGTACGAGTTTGAATCTTTTTGAACAAAATTTTCAATGGGCTGTACACACGAAAATAAAAGGGCTGCAAAAAATAAGGGTATATATTTAATAGGCATGGCTATAAAAATTTAAAGTTGTACGTCATCGACACAAATGGAGAAGCAAAAACACTTAGCTCATACGCCCGTAAACCATTTTTTGTTGACTTAAAGAACACAGAATACGGATTTTGTCTTCCGTACAAGTTATAGACGGTAAACACCCAGCTTCCCTCCCAGCGCGCGTGCTTCATCGAAGGGTTATTGATCGTCCAAGAAAAATCTAAGCGATGATAGTCGCGAACGCGATCGTTATTTCGCTCAGCAAACACGGGATATTTCTTTCCTCCAATATCATAACTTCCAGACGGAGAAGAAAACGGTCGGCCCGTATTATACGCAAACGTAAATGAAAAACTATGATGTGTGGTAGGCTGAATATTCCACATGACATTAAATGAATGTGGCTTATCATAATTGGTCGCAAACCAATCTCCTCGGTTAATCGACTGAATTTCAGGAAAATCACCTATCATTTGATTGAACGCGCGGGCATAGGTATAGGAAATCCAACCGGAATTTTCACCTTTCTTCTTTTGTAACATCACCTCAAAACCGTAGGCTTTCGATTTTCCAGAAATCAATTGCGTTTCAATGTTCGGGTTCAATTGTAAATTAGCTCCAGACACAAAATCCAAGGTATTACGCACATTACGGTAATACGATTCCAACGATATCTCAAAGACATTCTCATTGAACGTTTTAAAGAATCCAATCGTGGCAAAATCACTTCGCTGTGGCTTAATGAATGAATCAGCTGTTTTCCAACGGGAAGTAGGCAATGGCGTCGTGTTATTCGACAACAACTGGAAGAATTGTTGCTGACGGTTATAGCCCATCTTCATCGTCGTATTTTCCGCCAATGAATATTTCATCGTCAAACGAGGCTCAAAACCACCGTATGTAGCCATGACTTCGCCAGGTTCAAAGGTCTTCTTGGAGATAATCGTATTGATAGAAGGCATAAAATCAGGTGCATATGTATTCACCGTTCCCGCACCAATGCGCCAATATTTGGTATAACGAATACCCGCCTGAATGGTCCACTTTTCATTGAGCTTCCACTCATCATCAACAAAAACTGCCGCCTCAATCGATTGCTCATCTTCCAATTTTACGGTGGCTACCCGCGAAACAATGCCATCATTTAAGGTTCCTGGCTTGATATCATAACGCGTGGTAGATATACCAAAATTCAATTTGTGATTTTCTACCGGCTGGTAATCAAAACTCATCGAGCCATTGCGATATAAAATAGCACTATTCAAGTCGATGGTATTAACAGAATCTGGCGCATACGTTTTAGTCACATAGTTGGATACGGCTGCACTCACCAGCATATTTAACTTAGGCGAAAAATAATGATTCCAATGAAATGAGCCATTTTTATGGCCATAATCAAACGAAGTTTGTTTCGCCACCACGTTTTCAATACTGAATAATGAGTCTACTCGGTAGTAGTCGTTACTTAGGTAGGCAGATACGGAAATCGTATTTTTAGTATTAGGTCGAAAGTAAATCTTAGTCGCAATATCTGAGAAATTCGCACGAATGTTTTTTAGGTTATCCGGTGCCACAGTTTTGAACAGAAAGTCATTGGCAGATAAACGTCCAGCGACAAGTACTGATAATTTTTCCTTGATCACCGGGATTTCAGCCATAATTCGGTTAGAAACCAAACCAATACCCCCTTGCATTTTGAACTTCTCGGTGTTCGGCTCAATCATTTTGATATCAAGCACCGATGCGGTTCTACCTCCAAAACGAGATGGAATACCACCTTTGTACAACTCCAAATCACGAATGGCATCCGAGGCAAAAACTGAGAATAAACCAAACATGTGCGTCGGGTTAAAAATAGGGGTATCGTCAATATAGATTAGGTTTTGATCCACATTCGAACCACGAATATTCAAACCATTAGCCCCTTCACCTACTGAAGAAACACCGGGTAACGACTGAAGGCTACGAATCACGTCCACTTCCCCCATCATCGTAGGCAATTTTTTAATCCCTTTTAAACTTAGGACAGTCACACCTAACGAAGGTGTTTGGATATCTTTTTTGCTCGTAGAAGCAGATACAATTACCTCTTCTAACTGCTTCGTTACATCATTAAGCTCCACATTGAGAACCATATCCGCTTTGACATAAATTTTTGTGCGGAAGGGATTGTATCCCACGTTACTCACTTTGACGATGTATTCACCTACGGGAAGTGGGATTTTAAAGAAACCTTTGGCATCAGTTGTCGCTCCTGACTTTTTAAAGTCGACCGAGATCACAGCACCGATCAAGGGATCGCCCGATTGTGCATCGATTACTTGTCCACTTAATACAGGAAGATTATACTCTTGTGCGCTTAGATTCGTGTAAACACCAATCAACCCCAGCAACAATAGGCGGGTAAAAAATTTATACATAGGTTAACATCTAAATGGCAAACGGTAATGATACGCATTTAATTAGACTTCTCTCACCCGAGTTGCGACCAGAAGGCTGAAATTGCGACGAAAGCCAACGTGAAAGGAATGAGTACCTTCCAGCACAAGTGCATGAATTGATCTACGCGTAAACGAGGAAGTGTCCACCGGATCCACATTTGCAGCGCAATAAGTACATAAGATTTGAACATCAGCCAAACGAAACCCAGTATGGTCGCATGAATCGACCCGGGAACCCCATTTGTCCAGTCCGCCAAACGTAGAGAACCCACATTAGGCAATGGCGAATACCAAGCACCCCAAAATAGAATAACTCCCAAAATGCTCACTAAAAGCATCATGCCATACTCCGAAAGAAATAATAAGGCCCAGCGCATACCAGCATATTCTGTATGAAAACCTCCTACGAGTTCGGATTCTGCTTCTGGAATATCAAAAGGGGCACGATTAGCCTCAGCGAGCGAAGCGATGAAATAAATGATAAACAAAATAAAAAAGAATGGCATGCGCACGACATTCCAGGTCAATATCCCCCCGATTCCCTGTACCTCAATCCCTAATGCTTTAATACCAAACAAATACTGAACTTCCGGCGAGAATATGCCTTGTTGGCCCGCAATATCCTGCAAATTCAAACTTCCTGACACCATCACCACACATAAAATCGTCAAGCCCAATGGAATTTCAAAAGAAACTAATTGGGCCGCAGAACGAATGGCACCCAAGAGCGAATATTTATTGTTGGACGTCCACCCTGCCAACAAAATTCCCAAGGTATCTAAGGAAACAATTCCCATAAATAACATGACCCCCATTTCGGTTTGACTGCCTTGTAGCCAGGTTCCAGAACTGAGGGGGATGACGGAAAAGGCACCAAAAATAGATAAAAAGATAATCCAAGGCGCTAGCAGAAAAAGGCGCTTTTGGGCCGCGGACGGGACAATATCCTCCTTTTGAATTAATTTGAGTAGATCAGCAAATACTTGTAATAATCCCCATTTTCCTACCTCCATAGGACCCAAACGGTCTTGAATAAACGCAGAAAGTTTACGCTCGACATATACGCCGATGATGACATTGATTGTCAACAAAGCTAAACATATGAGAAGCGCGATGAACATTAGTTAATCGCGTTTAAAGCTTGTAAGAAATCGGCTTTGAGATCTTCGATAGACTCGAGGCCAACGGCAATACGAACTAGACCTTCGGTAATTCCTAGTGAAATTTTTTCTTCAGGAGCAATTTTGGCGTGGGTCGTAGATGCGGGATGCGTCATGATCGTACGCGAATCCCCTAAATTAGGTGAAATTGAAGCTATTTTTAACGCCTTACTGAAAGCAACTACTTTTTCGAAGCCACCTTTGATATCGATCGTTAAGATACCACCGCCGTATTTCATTTGGCGTTTAGCTAACTCATATTGGGGGTGTGACTTCAAAAAGGGGTATTTTACAGCATTTAGCGCTGTATGCCCTTCTAAAGCTTCGGCTAAAGCTTGCGCGTTTTCCGAATGTTTCTGCATCCGTAAGTCTAATAATTCCAAACTCTTCGAAAGCATCCACGCATTGAATGGAGATAACGAAGGACCCGTGTGACGGGCAAAGAAACGAATTTCATCTAGGTATACTTTCTTTCCACAGATAACACCACCCAGCACGCGGCCTTGGCCATCAATGTATTTAGTGGCCGAATGAATGACTAAGTCGGCACCTAAGTCTAATGGAGTTTGTAAAATGGGCGTTGCAAAACAATTATCAACAGTCAAAATAATATTACGCCCTTTTTTCAAGGCGGCGAGTGCAGGCAAGTCGATGAGTTCTAAACCTGGATTCGAAGGTGATTCACAAAAGAAAAATTTCGTATTGGGCTGAATCGCTGCTTCCCATGCTTTTAAATCTGCCCCAGGAACAAAAGTGCATTCGATGCCCCATTTGGCCGTAATCTTAGTTAAAATTTGAATGCAAGAACCAAATAATGCATTAGAAGCAACGATGTGGTCGCCTGCTTTTAGTAATCCGGCCATGGAAGCAAAAATGGCTGCCATGCCTGTTGAGAACGCTAAACCATCCTCGGCATTCTCCAGCATCACCATTTTCTCTACGAATTCATCCACATTGGGATTCATGTAACGTGAGTAGATATTTCCAGACTTTTCCTCTGCAAAAATGGCTCTTCCTTCTTCAGCATCATCGAACGTAAAGCTTGACGTTAAATAAAGTGGGACAGAGTGTTCGCGATTATGGGATCTTTCGGCTTGAATCCGAATGGCTTTCGTTTGTTTTTGCATCAGTCTCAAAAATTAATCTACAAAAGTAATAGAATAGTGGGAAATCGTGCCTATTCGGCATTCAGTATTTTTTGCCCGGAAAGATGCCTATAAGCCAACTGAATTATTTCAAGATAAATGAGTAAATTTCGCCGAATTGATTCCTTTAGGATACAATTAATTAGAACTATGAAAAAACAATTACTGGTTGCGCTAAGCGCGGCGCTCTTATGCGTTTCATTACAATCGAATGCGCAAAAGTGGACTAATTTATTTGATGGAAAAACCTTCAAAGGGTTCAAGCAACTTAATGGTCAAGCAAAATATGAAGTGAAAGATGGTGTTATGGTAGGAACTACCGTAGCCAATACGCCAAATTCTTTCATGGCCACCGAACAAGAATACGGTGATTTCATTCTTGAATTCGACGTTAAAGTGGATAACAAGATGAATTCAGGCGTGCAGTTCAGAAGTTTATCCATTCCCGAATATCAAAATGGTCGTGTACACGGCTATCAAGCCGAAATCGATCCTTCGTCGCGTGGCTGGTCGGGTGGTATCTACGATGAATCTCGTCGTGGCTGGTTATCTCAAAACGAAGGTAAACCTGAAGCTAAAAAAGCATTTAAGTTAGGAGATGTTTGGAATCACTACCGCGTTGAGGCGATAGGCAGTACGATTCGTACGTGGATCAATGATGTCCCTGTGACGTATTTAGTAGATGATATGACGGCCAAAGGCTTTATTGCATTCCAAGTACATGCGATTTATGGCGAGATGAAACCGGGCATGCAAGTGATGTGGAAAAACATCCGCATTCAAACAGGAAAAGACATGCAGCCACGCCCGATTGATGGCAAAACGGTTGTTGAGAATTATACCTTGAACACTTTATCTGAGCAAGAAAAAGCGGCAGGATTCAAGTTATTGTTCAATGGAAAAGACTTGACTGGATTCCGTTCGGCATTTAAAACGACGGCTCCTCCATCCGTATGGACCGTTGAAGATGGAACTTTACACGTGAATTCTTCAGGTGGTAAGGAGTCGGGTAATGGTGGAGACATTTTGACGAACGAGCAGTTTGGTAGTTTTGAATTAACATTTGAATTTAAATTGACCGAAGGAGCTAATTCCGGTGTTAAGTATTTTGTGAATGAAACGTACGATTCGGGGATGTCGGCCATTGGGTTAGAATATCAAATATTAGATGATGCTAAGCACCCGGATGCGAAATTAGGAACAGTGGGCAATCGTACACTAGCTAGTTTATATGACATCATTCCTTCCAATAAACCAGAGCCGCGTTTTCAAAAGAAGATTGGCGAATGGAATCAAGGACGCATTATTGTTTATCCAAACAACATCGTACAACATTGGTTGAACGGGTTTAAAGTATTGGAATATGAACGTAAGAGCAATATTTTCAAGGTACTTGTGGCACACAGTAAGCATGCCAAATGGCCGGGATATGGCGCTCAAGACAAAGGAGCAATCTTATTTCAGGAGCACGGGGATTCCGTGTTTTATAAAAACATCAAAATCAGAGAAATTAACTAAACCTTATCATGGAAAGAAGATCATTTATTCAAAAAGGTGCATTAGCGACATTGGGTACTCTTGCATTTAGTCCCAAGTCATACAGTAAGATTATTGGCGCGAACGATCGAGTTCGTGTGGCGTGTGTCGGTTTTTCAGACCGTCACCGTGCCTCACATGTTCCTCCATTCAAGGCCCTAGCGAAGGGGATGAACTTTGAAATGGTGGCATTATCGGATCTATGGAATCGTAGACGTGATGAAGGAAAAGCATTTTTGGAGAAGGAATTGGGTGGTTCGATTAAAACGTACCGCAACAATGAAGAATTATATGCTGCCAAAGGCATCGATGCGGTGTTTATTTCTACAGCTGATTTCCAACATGCCTTGCATACGATTGAAGCGGTGAAAGCTGGTTGCGATACGTATACAGAGAAACCATTGGCAGAAACGATGGAAGATAACCGTGCGGTATTGAAAGCGGTGAAAGAATCAGGTAAAATTGTTCAAATCGGTTCGCAGCGTCGTTCAGGAGAGAACTATTGGGCCGCTGATGAATTCATCAAATCAGGTAAGTTCGGTGATATCAAAATGGTGGAGTTGATGTGGAATGTAAACCAACCAGCCCGCTGGAGACGTCCGGAACTAACAAGCATTTTAAAAGAGTCAGATATCGACTGGAAGCGTTTCTTGATGAATCGTCCGGCGGATAAATTTGACCCACGTAAATATTTAGAGTACCGTTTATTCTGGCCTTATTCATCTGGAATTCCAGGACAATGGATGTCACACCAGATCGATACCGTACACTGGTTCTCAGGCCTAGCGCATCCAAACTCGGTTGTGGCCAATGGTGGAATTTACCAATGGAATGATGGTCGGGTAAATGCAGATACCATGACTGTGGTGTTTGATTATGGTCAAGGAAACAAAGGATTCCAAGTACAGTTCACCTCACGCTTCTCGAATTCAGCGGGTGGAACGAAGGAAATTTACTACTCAAATGCAGGTGAATTAAACTTAGATACCAATACCATTTCTCCAAATGGTGGTTTGCGCGAGCGGGAGGCGAAAGCTATGGGTATGCAAGCGAATTTATTGCCAAACATGAAAATCGAAGGTGCTAAGGTAGCAACCGATGCCGATACGGGTGGAGACGTGTTAACGTTCAACCACGTGAAAAACTGGATGGAATGTGTTCGTTCACGTAAAACACCGAATGCGCCAATCGAGGCGGGTTACCAACACTCCATCGCAACGATCATGTCGAATGCAGCGTATCGCACAGGTCAGCGTGTGACGTTTGATGAGAAGACGCAAGAGGTAATGGCGGGAGATAAAATTTTTAAGTACTAGGAG
>CAZUAZ010000051.1:0-15665 GCA_964618445.1 uncultured Aquirufa sp.
TTAGCATTCGTTTGGAAGAACGATTTGGGACCGATTTGAAATTTCAAATCCTCCATCACTTCTATCATAAATGGTTTCCCATCAAAACAAACCACCTCTAAATCGTGGAACGTATCATTTCCTTTCTGATTGATGACATAATTCAATGAAGTGATCATGGGGAATGCCGACTTCAAATAGTTCATCACTAAATGAATCTCATCTTCAGTGGCATAAGCAAATTGCACCGTCACCATTAGCTCGTCCGTCAGCGTATTGCGAATAATCAGGTTACGTAATGCACCCTCTTTTTGCATCTTCAACTCATAGAAAGAAATTCCATTCGCTTGGGCAAAATCACGCACACCATTCCGAATGGCATTGGATGGGTCTGGTTGTAGATAACAATGATCCACCGGTAAAATTTTATCGAAACGACCTGGTACGTGAAAACCTAAAGCATTCATCGATCCCAAATCTTCTTTTCCTATTTCATCTTCCGTGAGCCAGCGAGCAGAAGAAAAGGTAAATTCTAACTTATTCCGGTAAAAATATTCCTCCGAACTACCCAAAATAGGCTGAAATTCAGGCAATTTAACTTTAGCTATTCGAGTCAAATTATCTCGTACTTGACGTTCTTTAAAGGCAATTTGAGACGCATAGGAAACATGCTGCCATTTACAACCTCCACAAATACCAAAATGTGCACAAGCAACCTCCGTACGATGTTCGGATAAAGGCTGAATATGAATGGCTTGTGCTTGCTTGAAACTCTTTTTTGATTTTAAAATGCGTAAATCCGCAATGTCGCCAGGGGCCACAGGACCCTGAACAAAAATGACTTCATCATTCACTTTGGCAATGCATTTAGCCTCTGCTGCAAAATCTAAAATGGCTATTTGCTCCAAAACCACCGGCACTTTCTTTTCCTTCTTCTTACTCATCTTTTGTAAATATGTGCAAAAATAAGGCTTTAAATGGTCAAGCCAACCAATTCCAGATAAAACCTTAACTTCGCATCGAAATAATCAGGTATGAAAAAAAAGGTTGTCATCATCACAGGCGCTTCATCAGGAATTGGAAAAGCATTGGCTTTTGAATTTGGAAACCAAGGCGCCAAAATTGTTATCACAGGTCGCAATGAAGCGAATTTGATGCATGCCGCAGAAGAACTTCGTCATGCACACATTGAAGTGACATCGATCGTATGCGACAGCAGCTCGGAGGAGCAGACCAAAGCCATGATCCAACAAACCATTCAGACGTATGGACAGATCGATTTGCTAATCAATAATGCGGGTATATCGATGCGATCTATGTTTGAAACGGTCAACCTGAATGTGTTGAAACAAGTGATGGATATTAATTTTTGGGGCACCGTGTACGCCTGTCACGCTGCTTTACCATATTTAAAACAATCGAAGGGCGGAATCATCGGAATTTCATCCATTGCAGGATACCGAGGATTACCGGTAAGAACTGGATATTCAGCCTCAAAATTTGCGATGAATGGCTTTCTCGAGGCATTACGCACGGAATTATTAGACACAGGCGTTCATGTATTAACTGCTTGCCCCGGATTTACGGCGTCCAATATCCGAAGTGCATCTTTAGTTAGCGATGGTTCTCTCGCTGGCAGTTCCATGCGCGAAGAAGGCAAAATGATGTCTGCAGAAGAAGTCGCTCACGCTATTCGAATAGCGTATCAAGCGCGCAAAAAAACATTGGTGTTAACTTTCCAAGGTAAATTAACAGTATTCTTAAATAAATGGATGAACGGCTGGCTAGATCGCATGGTCTACAATACCTTAAAAAAGGAAAAAGATAGTCCATTAAAATAAAAAGCCCTGCCAGATAAAATCTAGCAGGAGCTTACACCCATTAACTTACCACTCTATAAAAATCAATTGGCTAGGTAAAAAAGCTAATTTCTTTGGGGCTTAAATTCCGAATAAATGCCTCTTGCATTGATTCCAAATAAGGAATCGCATATTCGAATTCCTGTATTAACTCCATAAAATAAGCCCGTTCAAAAACTAAAAACTCGGACAATTCAGTCGTCATGGCTGTACAGACATAACGTCCTTCGCTAAAAGCTTCGTCCAATCCAATGAAAACGTTTCGCTGGCTAATCGTTAATTTCTTGTCTTTCTCAGGCCATTGCATTTCCATGGAACCCCGCTTTAAGTAAAAGACAAACTCCGCTTTTTGACCTTGTCGGAACAAAAACTCCGCTGGCAGATAATTGATCAAAATACCACTGGCGAGTATTTTCCGCTCCGTATCAATTAAATTCTCCTTTGTTATTTCCATTGCTGAACAAAAGTAGACGCATTCATCCAAGTGATTCATGATAATCATCAGTTTCCCATCTGCGATTTGTCACGAATTGCCTTCTAAAAAGCGATCATTTTTGTGAAAAATTTGGTGATATGCACGCAAGTGAAGTGGAAGAAATAGCCACACTTACAGAAGAAACCTGTTTTCATTGCCATGAAATCTGTCCAGATGATATCATCGAATACGACGAAAAAGCGTTTTGCTGCCATGGATGTAAGCAGGTATATCAACTACTGAATGACAACTCGCTAGCGGACTATTATGTCTGTGATGTAAATCCAGGGAAAGCACCTTCCGCACAAAATTTTGAATTTCTCAATAATCCCCATTTTCAAGATAAACTCATCAGTTTTTCAAGTCAAGGCGTTTCAAAAGTCAATTTTCATTTACCTGCTATACACTGCCGATCCTGCTTGTATTTACTTGAAAACCTCCAAAAAATAAATTCAGGAATAGTCAAAACAACCTTGAATTTTGGCAAAAAAGATTTGACAGTTTGGTTTCATGAAGATCAGATTAATCTGGGCCAATTAGCCAGTTTACTCGCTACTTTAGGCTATGAACCCCTCATTTCTTCTGATGAAGTTTCAGCAGAAAAGCGAAAACATGCAAACCATCAAACTCAGTTATTTATCAAATTAGGGATCGCTGGCTTTTGCGCGGGCAATGCCATGTTATTTAGTTTCCCAGAATATTTAGGCATCGAAGATGGATCACTCAAACAGCTCTTTGGGTATCTAAATATTGCATTAGGCAGTTTGGCTGTCTTTTACTCCGGATCAGATTATTTCAAAAACGTATGGGCCCACCTCAAGCTGGGAAAAATGACGATCGAATTACCTATTTTAATTGGTATCCTCGTTGGCTATGGACGCAGCGTTTACGAAGTATTTTCGCAAACGGGAGCTGGCTACATAGATTCCGTATCTGGACTTATTTTCTTTCTGTTGATAGGGAAGTGGTTCCAACAAAAATCCTTCGATTTCCTATCGTTTGAGCGCAATTACAAGTCATATTTCCCATTGGTGATAAGCAAATGGAAAGGTGGAAAAGAAGTGAATTATCCACTCAATGAAATCAAAATAGGAGATCGCTTAATCATACGCAATCAAGAAATCATTCCAGCTGATGCGGTACTAATTTCGGGTTCTAGCCAATTGGATTACAGTTTTGTGACAGGGGAGAGTGAAATGGTGGAAATTAATGCTGGGAGTTCGATGTATGCAGGCGGCCGACATACCGGAGAGCGTATCGAAATTGAAATCAAAAAAGAACTTAAACAGAGTCATTTGACCCAGTTATGGGAGCAACAGGCCTTTAAAGATCCATTGCATAAAACTGAGAATTGGGAAAATTTTGCGAATCAAGTTGGTAAATATTTTACTTTAGGCCTCATTAGTCTAGCCATTATCGTGGGCAGTTACTGGCTCTATACCGACATAAACCGTTGGTCCAATGCCGTCGTCAGCATTTTAGTTATTGCTTGTCCGTGTGCTTTGGCCATCTCATATCCATTTGCACTTGGTCATGGGATTCGTTGGCTTGCAAAAAGTAATTTTTTCATCAAGGACATCCAAGCTTTTGAGCGCATGGCTCAGGTGGATACCATTGTATTAGACAAAACGGGCACATTAACGTTACCGAGTACCCTAGAACCCATCGCAAAGCTAACGAGGGAATTAAGCTCATCGGAATGGAGTGCTCTTTATTCATTGGCCTTACAATCCACCCATCCCATGTCGCGTCAATTCGTACGCTATGTGCCTGAAAAACAGCAAATTGCACCGGTAGAAAAATTTGCTGAAAAAACGGGCAAAGGACTTGAAGCCATCATAAAAGGGGTGGAGTATCGTCTAGGAAATGCCAAATTCACCGGACACAAAGTACCCAAAGACAACGACTACATCCGGTCTGAATCGCAATTATATATTCAAATTGGAGGTATCTCTGTAGGATTTATTGAGTTTCCCTGGGTTTACCGAGCTGGCATTGAAGTAATGATTCATCAGTTACAAGCCAAATACCGCGTGTATTTACTATCAGGGGATAAACAGGCCCATGCAGGAAGCATTTTGGACTGGTTTCCGGATCCGAGTACCTATCAATTTGAATGTAGCCCGATGGATAAAATGAGGTTTATTCAATCCCTTCAAGAACAAGGACATCACGTGGCCATGATTGGTGACGGCCTAAATGATGCGGGGGCTTTACGGCAAGCCCATGTAGGCATTGCTATTTCAGATGATCACTTACATTTCACGCCTGCGAGTGATGCCATTTTAAAAGGGAAGCAACTAGCTCAATTACCTAAATATTTAGCCTTTTCGAGGTTTGGCCTAAAATTGATCAAACTGAGTTTCCTTTTATCCTTGGTCTATAATGCCATCGGATTAAGCTATGCAGTGCAGGGAAATCTATCACCTCTCATAGCAGCCGTTTTAATGCCTGTTAATTCAATTAGTATGTTACTCATTGCGAATCTGGGTATGAGTTGGAAAGGACATGCACTAAAATCATAAAATGAATGACCAAAATTGACAGAAGTCATGTTTTTGACAAGTTATAAACTTGAATTTTGGAATAAATAAACACCCATACCTATGGAAATCATGTACGTAATGATCGCATTGAGTTTACTGATGGCTGTGGGCTTTTTATTTGCGTTTGTTTGGTCGGTTAAGAATGGCCAACAAGACGATTTGATCACACCAGCTATGCGCATATTAACAGAAGAAAAAACAAATAAACCTTTATGAGCACAAAGTCTACCACGCTAGAGCAATTCGCTTATGACAATTCGATTGTTCGAAATTTCGCTATTGCAACAATCATCTGGGGAGTCGTAGGCATGCTGGTTGGCGTAATCATCGCCACCCAACTTTTCGAACCGATGGCGAATGTTACGCAATACGGAACTTTTGGACGTATTCGGCCGCTTCACACAAATGCGGTAATTTTTGCCTTTGTAGGGAATGCCATTTTTGCAGGCGTTTATTACTCGCTTCAGCGTTTATTAAAAGCCCGTATGTTTAGTGACATATTATCTAGCTTCCATTTCTGGGGCTGGCAAAGCATCATTGTTGCTGCAGCCATCACACTACCATTAGGTATAACCACGTCGCATGAATATGCAGAATTAGAATGGCCAATCGACATAGCCATAACCTTGGTTTGGGTCGCGTTTGGTGTGAATATGTTTGGTACGATCTTTAAAAGACGTGAACGCCATTTGTATGTAGCGATTTGGTTTTACATCGCCACATTTATTACCGTAGCTGTATTGCACTTGACCAATTCCATGCAATTACCCATTTCATTTTTCAAATCCTATTATGTGTATGCCGGCGTTCAAGATGCCTTAGTTCAGTGGTGGTATGGCCATAATGCGGTTGCATTCTTCTTAACGACGCCTTTCCTGGGATTAATGTATTACTTCCTGCCAAAGATGGCGAATCGTCCAGTATACTCATACCGATTATCCATCCTACACTTTTGGGCGTTGATATTCATTTACATCTGGGCAGGCCCTCACCATTTATTATACTCTAGTTTACCGGATTGGGCACAATCACTGGGTGTTGTATTTTCGATAATGTTGATCGCTCCATCGTGGGGTGGAATGATTAATGGTTTATTAACCTTGCGGGGAGCTTGGGATCAGGTTCGTGAAAATACCATATTGAAATTCATGGTAGTTGGCATTACCTGCTATGGTATGGCCACATTTGAAGGGCCCATGTTGAGTTTGAAAAATATCAATGCTATTGCGCACTTTACTGACTGGATTGTAGCGCACGTCCATGTGGGAGCTTTAGGATGGAATGGTTTCTTAACGTTTGCGATGTTGTATTGGCTCATACCACGCATTTTCCAAACAACCTTATTCTCGGAAAAATTAGTAAAAACACACTTCTGGATTGGGACGATAGGCATTGCATTTTATGCCATCCCGATGTACATCTCTGGTTTTACGCAAGGTATGATGTGGAAGCAATTTACGGCAGAGGGGACTTTGCAGTATGGCAACTTCCTAGATACGACCTTGCAATTATTACCGATGCACATGATGCGGGCCATCGGAGGGACGCTCTATTTAATTGGTGCCATCTTAATGGCCTACAATTTATTCAAAACAATGGCTCAGGGAACTTTATTGGCCAATGAGGCAGCTGAAGCCACACCCTTAGCCGTAACCGAAGAAGCTGAAAAAGGGGAACACTGGCACCGCTGGATCGAACGAAAACCAATTCAATTGTTGGCCGGCTCCCTCATCATGATTCTGATCGGTTCACTCGTGGAATTAATTCCAACGTTCATGGTTAAATCGAATGTACCAACCATTGAGGCGGTGAAACCATACACTTCGTTAGAATTAGAAGGACGCGATATTTACATCCGCGAAGGTTGCGTGGGATGCCATTCGCAATTAGTTCGTCCTTTCCGAAGTGAAACGGAACGTTATGGGGAATTCTCCAAATCAGGTGAATTCGTATATGACCATCCATTCTTGTGGGGATCGAAACGTACAGGTCCGGATTTGCATCGTGAAGGAGGTAAATATCCAGATTCATGGCATTACCACCACATGCGTGATCCGCAATCAATGTCTCCTGGATCCATCATGCCAGCGTATGATTGGTTGTATGAGCAAACATTGAATACGGATCAAACAAAAGATAAATTGGCAGTCATGAAGAAATTGGGTGTTCCATATTCAGATGAAGAGATTTCAAATGCGGTAACAGATTTGAAAACCCAATCAAAAGCCATTCAGGAGCATTTGGCAGAGGAGAAAATCAAGGTATCGGCTGATAAGGAGATTATTGCTTTGATAGCCTATCTCCAAAGACTGGGTACAGACATCTCAAAAAAATAAAGCTATGTTCAAACAATTCATATCGAATATTCCTGGAGCGGACTCTTACATGATCTTCTCATTAGTGACATTTATGGTATTTTTCACGGCTGTGGGCCTATATATGTTCCTGATGGATCGCAAACATATCGAGGAGATGAAACAATTACCCTTTGAAAAGGAAAAATAAAACGACGTATGATGACATTCAACTTTATCGAAATTTGGCTAGTTAGTTTAATCTTGTTGACAGGACTTGTCATCTTGATTGTGACATTACAATTACATGCGGCATTAAAAAAATTAGTCAAATCCCCGAATCAAACTGAAGAGGAAAACTTGACTTGGTGGCAAAAATTTACAGGACTCAAGCCACTGGAGGAGGAACGTAATTTAATGATGGAACATTCCTATGATGGGATTGAGGAATTGGATAATCCAACTCCACCTTGGTTTATGTATTTATTTTATTCTACCATCATTTTCGGAGTTATTTATGGATGTTACTACCATGTTTATACTTCAGACAATCTACAGGAGAACGAATACAAAACTGAGGTTGCACTCGCGGAAAAAGCGCGAGAAGCTTACATGAAAAAATTCGCAAATTCAGTTAATGAAGATAACGTAACTGTGACTAATGTTGCCAAAGATTTAACAGAAGGAAAAACTATTTATACAACAAATTGCGTAGCTTGTCATGGAGATAAGGGGCAGGGAGGCGTAGGACCGAATTTAACGGATAAATTCTGGATTCATGGAGGAGGAATCAAAGACCTCTTCAAAACCATTACACATGGTATTCCGGAAAAAGGCATGATTGCTTGGGAAAAAACGTTAAATCCGATTCAAATCCAACAGGTCTCATCTTATGTATTAACCTTACAGGGAACCAACCCACCGGGGGCTAAGGAGCCTCAAGGTGAAGAATTTAAACCTTAAAAACTTAAAATCATGAGAAAGAACGTTGGAAAAATGGACCGCGTCGTACGCATTTCATTAGCAGTCGTGTTAATTATTTTGGCTTATGCTAAAATTATACCTGCAAACTTATCGATAGCTACCTATGTTGTTGCCGCTATCATTGCCATAACGGGCTTTGTGAGAATTTGCCCTTTATACAAAATGCTTCACAAAAGCACCGTCAGGGAAGAACCTCCTCAGTTTAATTAACCCAAAAGGTCCGAGGAAATCGGACCTTAATTTTATGTCTCAAATCAATCTTGATAATGATGATTTCCGTAATCATCTATACAATCAATCCAAAGACGGTAAACGACTTTGGATTTATCCCGGTCGAATTATCGGGAAATTGTATAAGCTAAGAACCTATGTTGCGTATGTTCTTTTGACGTTATTATTTGGATTGCCATGGGTGGAGGTGAATGGCCAACCGATCTTCTTGTTTAATATATTAGAACGCAAATTCATTTTTTGGGGTGTTCCATTTTTTCCACAAGATTTTCATTTAGTGGCTCTGGGTCTCGTAAGCTTTCTAATTTTCATTAGTTTGTTTACGGTCTTATTTGGTCGAATTTGGTGCGGATGGGCCTGCCCACAAACCATTTTTATGGAAATGCTTTTCCGTAAAATTGAATACTGGATTGAAGGGGATGATAAGGCGCAGCGACGTTTAAATGAAAGCCCATGGACAAATGAAAAAATCCTGAAAAAGAGCAGTAAACATACGCTTTTTTTCATACTAGCTTTTGTCATCTCGAATACCTTTTTGATGTACATCATCGGAAAACAAGAATGGCTAAAAATGATCCATGAAAATTCATACGATCATATGAAAGGCCTCGCTGCCATGTTGATTTTTACCGGGGTATTTTATTTCGTCTTCGCTCGATTCCGGGAAATGGTTTGTATCGTTGTTTGTCCCTATGGACGATTACAAGGTGTTTTATTAGATAATAATTCGATACTCGTCCAATATGACCACAAACGTGGTGAACCTAGAGGGAAGGCAATCAAGACAGAAGAAAAAGGGGATTGCATTGATTGCCACTGGTGCGTACGCGTTTGTCCTACAGGAATCGATATTCGCAATGGCAGTAACCAATTAGAATGTATCGGTTGCACTTCTTGTATCGATGCTTGCGATGAAGTCATGGACAAAGTGCATAAACCCAAAGGCTTGATTCGCTATGACTCATTGAATGGAGTAAATACAGGCACCAAACTTAAGTTTACCAAGCGCATTGCCGCCTATGCATCGGTCTTGCTATTCATCATAAGCGTACTCGTATTTTTGTTGGCAACTAGACGAAATTGGGAATCAACCTTATTACGTACTCCTGGAATGACGTTTCAATACGATGAAAAAACGCAATTAGTGAGCAATTTATACCAATTGCGCATCTTAAATAAATCGATGAAAGCGCAAGGTTTCCAAGTTTCTGTAGATGCGCCTCTAAAACTTGTTTGGGTAGGAAATCGAATCCAACAAGTGCCCGCAGGTCAAATGGCTCAAGGGGAATTTTTTATTCAAGCAGGTACTCGGACGTGGAAACCCGGTGAAAAAGTCCTTGTGAAGATTATAAGCGATGAAGGAAAAGAAGAAAATTTGAAAACTAGTTTTATACAACCCGATGAATAAATCAAGCAAAAAAGGCTTCCATTGGGGGCATGGAATCATCCTGACATTTGTGCTATTTGGCGCATTTATGGCCTATTTCTATATCCATATGACGCATCAGGTCATTGAATTAGTAGGCGATAATTACTATGAAGATGGTCAAAAGTTTCAAAAAAAATTGGACTTGAAAAATCAAAAAGTCCCCACATCCGACACGCTTCACGTTCAATTTTTTGCTAAAAATAAGCTAATGCTCGTGCGCCTACCCATGGGAATACAGTCGGCACAAATACAATTCTTCCGACCGTCGAATGCCCAACAAGACAAAAGTCTGGTATGGACGTCTAAAGACGGTGAGGCCTGGACCATTCCAAGCGAATTCCTTACGAAAGGTCCCTGGAAATATTCTATTTCATGGAGCGTTAATGGGCACAATTATTTAAAAGAAGCTCGTTTGCTGGCCAACTAAACATGGGTACCTGGTATTATGCTTTCTTGATAGGATTAGCGGGCAGCTGGCATTGCGCCATCATGTGCGGGCCTATATTGCAACAAATTCATGCTAAAGGATCTGCATCATCCCGCATGTACTTATATGGTTTGGGCCGGATTTTCATGTATGGAATTTTGGGATTTTCCGTGGCTGGTTTAGGATCCATCTGGTTATTCCCATCCTGGTGGCAAGTGTATTACGTAATTGCTGGAATCTTAATTGCATTAATTCTAACGCGTAAAATAGGTGACAATGCGATCCAATTTCTGCATCAATATGTAGGGAGATATTTACATCAAATAGGTGCCAAACTAGGACCAATTGGATACTTTTTCTTAGGCATGAGTAATGGATTATTGCCTTGTGGACTCGTACTAGGCGGTTTAAGTATTGCTTTGATCCAGCCTAGTCCATGGTTAGGCGCATTAAGTATGTTGGCTTTCGGATTAGCCACACTGCCTGCCTTGCGATTTTCAGTTTGGGGAATTAAATGGTTGGGAACTACCTCTCCATGGCTCAAGTGGCTTGGCTGGGTTGTTGTCATCACATTATTATTTCGTGGAGCGTACGGAATGGGACTTGCACATTCAGCTTATTTGCGTCATGCCAAAATCACCCCGATCATTTGCCATCCCTTTTCGGAATCACTTAAACCTTAATATTTGAGGTTGGCCAATTTATCTGCTTGCAAAATCGTTAATTCTGCGCCTTTCACTTCAATCAAACCTTCTTTCTTAAAATCACTGAGCGTACGAATAACGGATTCCGTGGCAGTTCCTACGCGAGAAGCTAAATCTTCTCGAGAAAGCTTCATGACTACGGGGCCATCTTGATTATTTCCATAGGTATTCACTAATTCCACTAAAGCTTGCGCTACCCGTTTACGCAGGGACTGATAGGCCATAGAAAATAATATAGACTCATTTTTCAAGAGGTAATTTGTCAATGCCTTGCGGAAATAAATTTCCACATGGATATTTTCCTTCATTTTCTCCATGAAGTCTTTGGAATAAACGCTTAGAACCGTAGCATCTTCAAGCGTTTCAGCTGATTCACGGTAGGCTTGATTTTCAAGTAGATCCACAAAACCGAAAAAATCACCCGGTTTGACAAATGATGTAATGAAATATTTGCCCTCACGATTGGTATGATATGTTTTCACTTTTCCTTTGACCAAATAAAATAGGCGAGAAGGCGTATCGCCTTCATTATAAATCAATTGCTTTTTAGCGAGTTGCTGCTGCTTCTTATCATTCGGAAACTTTTCAAAATCTAAAAAGTCAATGGCTTGTTGGGCCAACACCAAATCATCATGTGAATCCGTGATTGCCAAGTTATTTTGCTGTTTCTTCAATCTAGATTCAATGGCCCGCAACAATTCTACCTCTTGAAAAGGCTTAGTCAAATAATCATCAGCGCCCATTTCCATGCCTTTACGCATATCGGCGCGATCCGTTTTTGCAGTCAGAAAAATAAATGGGATGGTCGCTAATTCCGGTTGGTTCGCAAAAACTTGCAACACACCAAACCCATCGAGGTGAGGCATCATGATGTCACAAATCACTAGATTGGGTTTGACCAATTTGGCCATGCGGACACCTTCGATTCCGTCTGAGGCGGTGTCAACGGCATATCCGGAAAGTTCAAGCAGTTCCGCGGTGTTTTCCCGGATATCTTGATTGTCTTCGATGATAAGTATTTTAGTGGTCATAGCTAAGCTAAATTGGGTAAAAAATATGTTAATATAGTCCCTTGATCTAGTTGACTTGTCAAAGCTAATTTTCCTTGAATCAAACGGACATAGCGATCCATGATGTGTAAACCTAGTCCAGTGCCTGGAATAATATTGGCGTTACCACCCCGGAAGAATCGCTCAAACAAATGTTTTTGATCCTGTTCTGAGATGCCAATTCCTTGGTCGCGAATTGAAATTTCCATGGAATCTTCGAGCATTTTTACTTCTAGAAATACATCCTTTTGCGAAAATTTAAGGGCATTAGATAAGCCATTCAACAATATCTTACGCAACATAGACGTATCGGTACTAAAGTGTGCGGAAGGATCTGATAGCGTCAAAACAATTTCTTGACCGGGCTTTTTCATCCCGGCTAGCAGCGAATTCAAATCATCAAAAAACTCGGAAATACGAAATAACTCGGGCCGCACTTCCACTTTCCCAGCTTCCAATTTACCGGCAGATAAGAATTCCTCCAGAATTTCCGTCAAATGCGCCACCGAAGATTTGATACGTTGAATGTGCTGTTCCCGTTTGGGTTGTTGGTCTTCTGTCGTATACTTCTCTATAAGCGCTGCGGAGGATAAAATGGAAGTCAGAGGCGTTCTAAATTCATGCGAAGCCATGGATACAAAACGTGTTTTGAGATCACCTAGCTCAATTTCTTTCTGCAAGGCATTTTCTAATTCATGGGTCTGATTTTCCAACTGCGCTAAGGTATTTTGAAGTGCTTGCGTACGTGTTTTAACCTCTTCTTCGAGCGACTCATTCAGTTGGTTAATCTCTTGATTCTTAAGAATCAACTCCATTTCCACTTTACGTTTCAAGGTGACATCACTGACGAAAGCGATGTAATACATCGCTTCTTGTTCCTTGAAATGACTGAGTGATATTTCTATTGGAAAGAGTGACTCGTCTTTTCGTTTGGCCTTCAGATCTAATCCAGCACCCATGGGACGCGAAATAGGCTGTTGATTTAATTTTTCCAAATGACCTTCGTGCCGACCTTTTAGATGATGAGGGATCAGGATGGAAATGTTTTGACCCAACAATTCTGCTTCCGAATAGCCAAACAATCCCTGCGCAAATTCATTTGACAAAATGATATTGAATTGGGAATTAGTAACCAAAATTCCAATGGCCGCTTCGTGGAAAATCGCTTCAAAGTGCTTGGGATTGGAAAATATGGCGCTTGACATAAAGTATGATTAGAACCTAAATTTAAACAATTAACGGGGATAGGTCAATTTAATTTATAATGTTTCTCCACATGCTTCAATACATCCGCTTTATAAAATAAAACCTCCTTAAACTTCCCATCCGCATAATCTTGCGACTGATCAAAAAAATGAGGTGAGGTCGGATCACCTTGTTGGCCGCCGGCCAACAACGAATAGGCCTTTACTTTCGGGCCAAATTCAACCGCGCACACAAAGCTATTCCCATTCACACCATACCATTTTTTAGACCCTTGGAAAGGCCTACTTGTATAAGAAGGCAACTGACCCCATGCCGAAGAGGTAAATGGAACCGAAATACTGGGTTTAGTGTCATCAAAAACGGGTAAGTTGGCAATACGTTGAAATCGATTCATTTCTCCCCAAGTGACATTCCACCGACCGAAATCCCGCATAACATCTGCATATACAGCCTGCAATGCCTCCACAGTTTCAGCAGAACGATGATTCGCAGCGTAGTTTGTGAAATTTTGTACTGGATCCGTTTGGCCTCCAAAGACGAAAGGCTTCGGTATTTTAGGTAACAATTTTAATCCCCATCGAACAGCTAAGGCTTGAGCAATCGATGAACTACGAGCCTGATAATCCCAATGCCGTAAGGTATCCACTAAAGGACGTAATGCCTCCACCTGTTGCGCATCAAAATCACGCACAAGGGCTGGAAGCAAAACTTGAAAAGCAGCTAAATTTCGGTCATAACCTAATTTAATAAGCTCATGTAAATCCATTCGCTGCGCATCGCTAAACAAGCGCACGGCATTTTTATCGCGAAAATTCTCCCCATCTGGTGCCATATATACCGGGAAATTAGCCCGCTTGGGACTCGAGGCACCCGATACGGTAAATGGGGTCGAATTGCAATTTTGGATCCAAGCGGTCTCCGGATTCACTACCTGAACAATTTCGTTTAAAGCATGTAAACCTTTCCAATCATTGGACGATTTACTTCCATCTTGCACCAAACCCCAATCCACAGCAGGATCACGCCGCGGTACATAGTTGCCATGCCAGTACGCAATATTACCTTGATTGTCGGCATAAACCGTATTATTCGATGTATTAGCTCGCATCTCCATCACCTTCGTATACTCAGCAAGTCCCTTCGTTTTCGTGCGCAACCAGCTCTGCTCCAAACTTTTTAATGATCGGTTAAAGGAGCGTACTGAAATCCAGCGCCCATCGCGCGAAGCCATAACCGCACCGCGATGCGTAAAATAAGCCTTTACGATACGTGGATCAGATTCACCTTTCACGCGTAAGGATATTTGCTTTTCCTTGATGTCCAACCAGCGACCATCCACTTGATATTGATATCCTGTACCATTTGTACGTGTCGTCTCTGCATATAAATCAGCAACATCTACTTCACTTGACGTGTGCATCCAGCCTCCATAAGGGTTAAATCCTTGATAGATAAAAAACTGTCCCCACGTAACGGCTCCATAAACGTTCATTCCCGCTTCACTATTCATGTGCACCTCTGGCCGAAAATAAAACGTCACGTGTGGATTAATGTAGAGGAGCGAGTGACCACTTTTGGATAAGGTTGGGCCAACCGCAAACCCATTCGAACCCGTCAATTTCTCATCGGGTCCATGTGCTTTAACTTGCGTAAATGCGACTGATGAACGAATTTGATAGAATTTAGCGGCCTCCTCGGCTTGCACATCACCGGTTGAAATGGCACCAATCGAACCATCTGTCCACAATAAAGGGAACCAAGGCTCAAAATGAGTCAATAAGGCAGGCTTCACCTTCGGATTTTTATATAAATAGTAATTGATCCCATCTGCATAGGCTTGCAACAAGGTTTTCAACCAAGCCGGGCTTTTGGCATAATCCGCCTTCGCTTCTTCCGCGTCTATGATCAATCGGATATATAAATCATTTGCTAATTCGGATTCCCCTTTGATCTCCGACTTACGCCCTAACTTCTCAATGTAATTCATTTCCACACGAGAAAAATCATCCTCACATTGCGCATACAGTAGACCAAATACTGCATCCGCATCTGATTTGCCATAGATGTGGGGCACGCCGTAGGTATCACGGAAGATTTCGACGCGAGATGCTTGGGATTTCCAACGGGCCTGATCGGCAGCAGATTGACTAAATAAGAGATGAGAAAGTAAAAGGAAACTAAGTACGTATTTGCTCATAAAGTTGTTGAATGAAATTCGCTTGTTGAAAATTCGACAAAAGCCTGAAATTCTCCAACATAAACCTACAGATTCGTGCAAATAAATTCGGCATGTCTACTTATGTTTGTGTTTACGTTTAAACCTATCGATTTTGAAAAAAATTCTCTACCTGTTCTTACTGGTCCTACCTTACATTGCCTCCGCTCAAAATCGATATAAAGTTTCTGGACACGTCCTAGAGCTTGGTACACAAGCACCCGTACCTTTTTCAAGCATTCGCATTCAAAAAATTAACTCCCCGCA
>CAZUAZ010000052.1:0-1894 GCA_964618445.1 uncultured Aquirufa sp.
TAAAAATCAACGATAAGCACATCGAGTGTATTGTACGCCAAATGATGCAGAAAGTGGAAATCCTTGAACCAGGTGATACGCAATTCTTACAAGGTCAAAACGTAGATCGTTTTGTCTTCCGTCAAGAAAATGACTTGATCCTAGATAAGAAAGTAATCTTAGACGCAGGTGATTCTGAAAAATACAAAGCAGGTATGATCCTTACGGCACGCGCTTTACGTGATGAGAACTCATCATTGAAACGCCGTGACTTGAAGTTGATGAAAGTACGTGACGCCCAAGCAGCCGTTTCTTCATCTAACTTACAAGGTATCACACAAGCTTCGTTAGGTACAGATTCATTTATCTCAGCTGCATCGTTCCAGGAAACTACGAAAGTACTTTCTGAGGCTTCGATCCGCGCGAAACAAGATACCCTAGACGGCTTGAAAGAGAACGTTATCGTGGGTCACTTGATTCCAGCTGGTACAGGTGTTCGTCGCTACCAAAACATTCTAGTCACTTCAGCTGAAGAAATGAAGCAACTAGAAAAAGCGACAGCTTCTGAAGTAGAAGAGGTAAAAGAAAGCATAGCGAACTAAAATTAGACGCTGGACGCTAGACGTTAGACGCTGGCGTAAGTCAATTGAAATTAGCCCTGAGCAATCATTTGTTCAGGGCTTTTTTTATGGGGCCTGGGACTCATTTTGATAGGTCTTATGTTTTTGCCAATATCTTGGATTTAGTATGCCCACAGGCACTAAAAGGCCTATTTTTCGTCCGACACCCCCTTGAATCAAGGATGTTGGGGTTTGACGGATTTTTCATTCTCCTGCTTATGTCGCAATTTCAGGGAAGCAATCTAGGCGATTGTGTACCTAACCAACTAGCAAATGAATTCACTAGCAGACAACGTTACCTATACGGTCGAAAATCTATGGGCCAAAACCCAGGTAAACACCCGTTCCATCTACCTGGTCATCGTCCTACTGGTACTCAGTTTCCTCTTTTCCCTCCCCTACATATTTGTTGATATCAGCTCCCAAAGTCGCGGCATCGTCCGTAGCTCATTTGAAAATGCGCCCATTACGAACATGGTTGCGAGTCGGATTTTGTCGGTACATTTTCAAGCGAACCAACAAGTCACCAAGGGCGATACATTATTCATCTTGGATCCTGGCATCCTGAACACAGAGCTGAAACTAACGACCGGGAAGCTTCTCCAAAATCAACAGGAATTAGCCGATTTGACACGCGCGCTGCGCGGTTCGGATTTGTCCTTTGGGCAGCTGGCCATGCAGGCCGACTATGCCCAATACCAAGCGCAGTTGCAAGAACTAGGCGGCAAAGTGAATCAGGCGGAAACGACCTTGAAACGCAACCAACTTTTATTCGATGCGCGCGTGATTCCCCCACTCGAATACGAACAACATGTACAGGCATTGCGCGAAATCAAAGACCAATTCAACCTCGTGACGAAAAAACAACGGAATCAATGGGAACGTCAGCGGACCGAGCTGGAAATCAATAAGCAGGCCCAACAAGCGAATTTGAAAAAACTAAGCCTCGAGCAAAAACACTATATCATAACGGCCCCGATCTCGGGTACAATCGTAAACTACAAAGGCTACACGGCTGGGACTTTTGTGAATAACGCCCATGTGATTGCGGAAATATCCCCAGACCAAAAGCTATTAGTTGAATGTTTAGTCCCCACGCAAGACATTGGCTTAGTCCACGCGACGCAACGGGTCCGCTTTCAAATGGATGCCTATAATTATAATTACTGGGGATTTGTGGAGGGTGAGGTGGTGGATATAGACAACCACGTTAGCCAACAGAACGACCAGCTCTATGTTAAAGTCCGCTGCAAGCTGAATCGCATGCACCTCAAACTCAAGAATGGGTATCAAGC
>CAZUAZ010000052.1:1994-4693 GCA_964618445.1 uncultured Aquirufa sp.
TACGGATTTGCGAGGAACTACGATATTGGGACTAAGTCAGGCTGCTGAAAAAATGGGATTTAAAGCGAAGGGGATCCGTGGCAATTGGGAAGTACTAGCTGAAATGCCACTTCCCGCGATTGCTCACCTGCATCTGAAAAATGGTTTACAGCATTATGTAGTCATTCATCGTGTACATGCATGGCAGTTGACCGTCATGGATCCCACCACAGGTACCCTAGAAAAATATACAAAGGAAAATTGGATGGAAGTTTGGACGGGAATTGTGCTATTAATCATCCCAGGAGCCTCTTTTGTGCCTTTTTCAACTGGGAGTACCCCCCTATTTAGATTGTGGAAATTAATTGAACCGCATCGGGTGATTTGGTTACAGGCTATTTTAGGGGCGTTTGTTTATACGCTGCTAGGATTAGGCATGTCGGTATATATTCAGAAAATCACCGACTACGTACTGGTAGATGGCAACCGAAATTTGCTGAATTTATTGAGCGTCGGGATGCTGGGGATTGTCTTGCTTCAAGTATTTATTGGGGCGAATAAATCGTTGATGGTCATGAAAACGGGGATGCAAATGGATGCGCGTTTATTGCTGGGCTATTACCAACATGTCTTGCAATTACCCCAGGTATTCTTTGATACCATGCGCGTGGGGGAGATTACTTCCCGACTAAACGATGCGATTAAAATCCGGCATTTTATTAATGATGTCGCCATGGAATTATTGGTGAATTGTTTTGTGCTACTCTTTACGCTGGCGCTCATGTTTCGCACATTTGGGCCCATGGCGATGTTATTGATTTGGGCCATTCCGGCCTATGGAGTCGTGTATTGGCTAACAAACTGGCAAAATAAACGGATGGAACGTAGGCTAATGGAAGATGCCGCACAAGTTGAAATCCATGTCGTGGAATCCTTGCAACATAGTAGGTCTATTAAGGAGTTTGGCATTGCATCATTTATCCAGCAAAAAGCGGAAAACAGATTTGTCAAACTATTGCTTACCGCCTATCAGGGAGGCAAAAATGCACTGTTTACGGCCAACAGTACCCTATTGATTTCGCAGGTCGTAACGATTGTTGTCTTGTGGCAGGGAGCAGGCTATGTGCTGGATCGGTCGATTAGTCCAGGTGAATTATTCTCGTTTTATGCGCTGGTGGGATTTGTCACGAATCCCATACAATCGCTGATGGGTGCGAATAAAGCAATCCAACATGCCCTAATTGCTTCTGAGCGTTTGTTTGATATCATGGATTTGGAGGTGGAAGAAAACGAGGGAACCATGACCTTAGCCAAAACGGATCTAGGCGACATTCGGCTCTCGCAAGTAGACTTTATGTATGGAACACGGACCCGGGTTTTGGAATCATGTTCGCTCTGTTTTAAGTTAAATCAATGGACTGCTGTCGTAGGTGAAAGCGGCTCGGGCAAGAGTACCTTGTTTGCATTGATTCATAAACTCTATCCCATTTCAAGTGGACAAATACACGTGGGGAAGCATGATATCCGGTTAATTGATTCCCAAAGTTTGCGTAAGTTGATTCGGCTGGTGCCCCAACAAGTCGAACTATTTGCTGGAAATGTGATTGAAAATATTGCATTGGGGGAATCGGAACCCGACATTAAACGGGTGGTCGCATTGTGTCAACATGTGGGTATTGCATCCGTAATTGAGCAACTACCTAGTACTTATCTGAGTTTATTGGGCGAAAATGGAGCCATGCTTTCGGGAGGTCAAAAACAACGGATTGCGATTGCGCGTGCCTTATATCAGGATCCAGACATTTTACTTTTGGACGAAGCCACCTCTGCGTTGGATGCTTATGGAGAATCTGAAATACAGACCGGATTGAAGGAATTTATGGCACGAGGTAAGACCATTATTTCAATCGCGCATCGCTTATCAAGTATCGTAGACGCAGATCAGATCGTTTTCTTGCGAGATGGACGCGTGTCAGAAGTGGGAACTCATGTAGAATTAGTAGGGAAACAAGGGGACTATTGGCGAATGTGGCAAAAACAACATGGGATTCTCCGAGTAGATTCGTAATTTGACGGCTTATTCGAAAAATTATGGAAAACCAATCAGAAGAAAACCAGCTTAATATTGAATTACCTGAGGAGTTGGCAGAAGGCGCCTATGTGAATTTAGCCTTAATCGCCCATTCGCCATCCGAATTTGTGATGGATTTTATCCGCATTTTACCGGGCTTACCCAAAGGAAAAGTGAAGTCCCGGGTGGTGATGACACCTGATCATGCGTACCGCTTGATGCTGGCCTTACAAGAGAACATGCAGAAATATGAGGAGAGTTTTGGTCCAATCAACAAAGATGGAAGTGAAAGCGGCTTTGACTTCCCCATGAATTACAATGGCCCGATAGGCGAAGCGTAAACGTTTTAGATTTATTTATTTCAAAAAAGCCCGTTTTTTTCCGGGCTTTTCGGGTAAAAAAAGTGCTCTAATTGCTTTTAAATCAAAACACCAGCGTAACGTATGCCCATTTTATCCAAACAAAATTTAGCCGACGGATTTACATCCACCATCCCGGTTCAATTACCCAAACAAGAAGTTTTTTCCTATCCTGAAAAAGTGCTACAATTTGGCACGGGCGTATTGTTGCGTGGTCTGTGCGATTATTACATAGACAAAGCGAATCGCCAAGGGATTTTCAAAGGACGGGTTGTATTGGTAAAATCTAC
>CAZUAZ010000052.1:4793-7397 GCA_964618445.1 uncultured Aquirufa sp.
ATTGATTGATATTACGGTTCAATACACAACCAAAATGCGGATGCGCAATGTGCCCTTACTGGTTAATTACTACCAGGAATTTGGCAAAGCGCCGGAATTATTTGCCATGGGATTTGCTGCATATTTGCAGTTCATGCATGCGGTGAAGGAAGAAAATGGCAAGTACTTTGGTGATTCAAATGGTGAGCTTTATCCGATCAATTGTGATTATGCTGGCTATTTTTATGAAGCATGGAAAGATTTTGATTTGAAAAAATTATTAGCGGACACAAGCCTCTGGGGTGCTGATTTAAGTGCATTACCTGGCTTTGAACAAGCGGTACAGAAATACGTATAGATCCTATGAAAGCATTTTTAAACGCAGATTTTATATTACAAACGGCTACAGCGCAAAAATTATATCATGATTTTGCGGCCGACATGCCCATTATTGATTACCACAATCACTTGGTCCCGCAGCAAATCGCCGAGGATAAACAGTTTGACAACATTACGCAAATCTGGTTATATGGCGATCACTACAAATGGCGTGCGATGCGTGCCCATGGTGTAGATGAAAAATACATTACGGGTAACGCAAGTGACGAGGAGAAATTCATGAAATGGGCTGAAACGGTTCCGTATACCATGCGTAATCCCTTGTACCACTGGACACATTTGGAGTTGCAGCGGTATTTCGGTGTGACGGAATTATTGAATGCGGAATCAGGTAAGCGTATTTACGACCATTGCTCTGCGCTGCTTCGTACGAAGGAATACTCAGTCAAAAATCTATTGCTGAAAATGAATGTGAAGGCGTTATGCACGACGGATGATCCGATCGATGATTTGGCATATCACAAACAAATAGCGTCGAGTGGATTTAGCATCAAAGTTTTACCTACGTTCCGTCCAGATAAAGCGATGGGCGTCGATGATGAAATCGTGTTTATCGAGTATGTCAATGCGCTCGCGGCTGCGGCTGGGGTGAGCATTCGGACGCTTGCCGACTATAAATCAGCGATTAAGTCGCGCCATGATTTTTTCCATGCGGCGGGTTGTCGATTAAGTGATCACGGGCTAGAACATATCTATGCAGAAGAATTTACGGAGGAAGAAATCGAACATATTTTTGAGCGATTAATCACGGGTAAATCCTTGAATAAAAAAGAAAAATGGCAGTTTAAATCCGCCATGCTAATCTATTTTGCACATTTAGATCATGCACGTGGATGGACGCAACAGTTCCACCTAGGAGCCCTTCGCAATAACAATGCACGCCTTTTGGGGTCTTTGGGACCTGACACCGGGTTTGATTCCATCGGTGATTTTGAGCAGGCGAAACCACTATCGGCGTTCTTAAATCGCCTGGATTCTACGAACCAACTAGCCAAAACGATTCTATATAATCTGAACCCGCGGGATAATGAATTATTCGCTGCGATGACGGGGAATTTTCAAGATGGAACGCTAGTAGGAAAAATACAATTCGGCTCAGGCTGGTGGTTTTTGGATCAAAAAGATGGGATGGAAAAGCAGATCAATGCACTTTCTAACATGGGTATGTTGAGCCACTTTGTGGGGATGTTGACAGACTCACGCAGTTTCCTTTCTTTCCCGCGTCATGAGTATTTCCGCCGAATCTTGTGTAATTTGATCGGCAATGATGTCGAAAATGGCGAGTTGCCAGCCGACATGCCTTGGTTAGGGAAGTTGGTGCAAGACATTGCGTACACCAACGCATCTGAATTTTTTAATTTCGAATAAGCATGAAAAAAGTAGTCACCTTCGGAGAAATCATGGGCCGCTTAAGCCCTCCGGGATATGGTCGAGTAATCCAAGCGCAATCACTTAACATAACCTATGGGGGTGGTGAGGCAAATGTCGCGGGAGGTTTAGCCCATTTAGGGATTCCTGCCAAACATGTAACGCGCTTTCCAGCTAATGAACTAGGCAAAGCCGCTGCAGGATATTATGCGCAAGTGGGTGTGGATACCTCGGACATGGTTTATGGCGAAGGCAGACTAGGTTTATATTTTGTCGAGTTTGGTGCAGCGATGCGCCCGAGTAAAGTGACGTATGACCGAGCAGATTCAGCGTTTGCCAATTTGGATCCGGCTGAATTTAATTGGACTGAAATATTTAAAGATGCTTGTTGGTTCCATTGGACAGGCATTTCCCCTGCCATCTCGGAATCTGCTGCACAAGCCTTGCGCGATGCGATTGCTACGGCAAATGCCATGGGCATCACGGTTTCGGCGGATGTGAACTACCGAAAAAACTTATGGAAATATGGCAAAACGGTTCAAGAAGTGATGCCAGAATTAATCGCAGGCTGTGATATCATTGTGTGTGGCAAAGGAGATGCGGAAGATATTTTGGGTATTATCCCTGATGGCAGTACGAAGAGCGGTTGGCATTCCGTTTGCAAACAAATCATGGGTCAATTCCCGCGCTTAAAGAAAATCATCAATACGAAACGTGGCCAAATTTCAGCATCGCAAAATACGCTTTCAGCTGCTTCGTTTGATGGCGATAAAGTATTGAAGTCTGACACCGTTGAGATTACCCAAATTGTAGACCGCATCGGAGGTGGAGACGCATTTATGGCGGGATATATTTACG
>CAZUAZ010000052.1:7497-15252 GCA_964618445.1 uncultured Aquirufa sp.
CAAATTGTAGACCGCATCGGAGGTGGAGACGCATTTATGGCGGGATATATTTACGGAAATTTGATTTATGCGGACGAGGCGCAGTCCTTGGCATTTGCGGTGGCGGCATCGGCATTGAAGCATACGATTGAGGGGGACATTAATTTGGCCAACTTAGATGAAATAGAAACAGTAATGAAAGGCGACTTGAGTGGCCGGTTAAATAGATAATTATGGCTAGAAATAGTTCGGCGGTGGTTTACCAGCGCATTGCAGAAACACCCATTGTTCCCTTATTTTTTAACGCAGCTTTGGACGTTGCCAAATCGGTCTTAAAAGCCTGTTACGATGGAGGAATTCGCGTGTTTGAATTTACCAATCGTGGGGCGGAAGCGCCGGCGATTTTTGCCAAGTTAATCGATTATTGTGAGCAGGAATGCCCGGATTTGGTATTAGGAATTGGAACTATTTATGACGCCAAGCAAGCGTCTGAATTCATTCAAATGGGTGCTGATTTCATGCTACAGCCCTTTACAACTCCTGAAGTAGGTGAAATTTGCGCCAAACATGATGTGCCTTGGATGCCGGGGACGATGACCTTAACGGAGATTCGTAATGCGGAAGTGTTGGGTGCGAAGATTGTGAAGATTTTCCCAGGCAATGTGGTCGGGCCAGCTTTCGTGAAAGCGATTAAAGGGCCGATGCCGCATTCAAAAATAATGGTGACGGGTGGTGTGGAGCCGACGCACGAGAGCATGAAAACCTGGTTTGATGCAGGAGCCGCTGTCGTAGGTATGGGATCACAATTATTTCCACCTGCGTTAATTGCCAAACAAGATTACCAAGGAATTTCGAATACGATTAGTGATTTAATACAAATTTATCGGGGTCTATAACCCTCCCCCAAAACCCTCTAAACCATGAATAAAATAGGAACGTACCGCTGGCGAATTTGCGCATTGCTATTTTTCGCTACCACGATTAATTACTTGGATCGCCAGGTGATTGGTTTACTGAAACCCGTGTTAGAAGATCAGTTCAACTGGTCGGAGACGGACTATTCGAATATCGTCATCACATTTCAGGCGGCATATGCCATCAGTTTATTGGGTTTTGGTGGGATTATTGATCGCATTGGAACTAAACTTGGCTATTCGATTTCGATTGTCGTTTGGAGTATCGCGGCGATGTTGCATGCGATGGCGACAGGCACGATGAGTTTTGCCTTTATGCGTGGGTTGTTGGGCTTGGGCGAAGCGGGTAATTTCCCTGCGGCGATTAAGACAACCGCTGAATGGTTTCCTAAAAATGAACGTGCCTTAGCGACGGGAATATTTAATTCGGGAGCGAATATTGGCGCTGTGGCTGCCCCTATTTTGGTGCCTTGGATTTTAGGTATTTACGGTTGGGAAATGGCCTTTATTGTCACGGGAGCCATTGGATTTATTTGGTTGATTTTTTGGTGGTTTTATTACGAGGTTCCTTCGAAACACAAGTTGCTTTCTAAGGAAGAGTTCGATTACATTCATGCGGATAAAGAGGAGAAAGATGAGAATCAGGATCCGGTTAAATGGGGTCGTTTATTTGGGTTTAAGCAGACGTATGCATTTGTCTTTGGAAAGATGTTTACGGATCCTATTTGGTGGTTTTTCTTGTTCTGGTTGCCTTCGTATTTCAGTGAGCGTTTCCAATTGGATTTGAAGAAGCCGAGTTTGGAATTGATTATTGTGTATACGGCAACGACCATTGGGAGTATCGGTGGCGGCTGGTTGTCTGGCTATTTGATCAATAAGGGATGGCCATCATTTAAGGCACGTAAGTATTCGATGCTGGGATTTGCTTTAGCGGTTGTGCCGATTATGCTGGCACGTTACTGTGAAAACATCTGGCAAGCGGTTGCCTTAATTTCCTTAGCAGCCGCGGCGCATCAGGCTTGGAGTGCGAATATTTATTCGATTGCGACAGATATGTTCCCGAAGAAGGCCGTTAGTTCGGTGATTGGTATTGGCGGGATGGCCGGATCGGTGGGTGGTATTTTCTTCCCGATGATTGTGGGGGCTCTACTTGATAAATATAAGTTATTAGGTAATATCAATGATGGTTATAATATCATCTTCTTGCTGTGCGGAAGTGCTTACATATTAGCTTGGGCGATCATTTACACCTTGGCTCCGAAACTGGAGACAGCGAATATCGATTAATTGATATACTTTTTTTATTCCCCAAGCGTTAGCTTTGGCACACCTTAAAGGTGTGCCAAAGCTTAAGAAAACCTAAGTGTTTACGATTTCATAATGCTCCGTTAATTCAGGCCTTATATACGCCATGTATTTTTGTTAAACCAAATTACATGCCATGCGGCCAACCTACAAGACGATCGTCATCTCCGACTTACACCTAGGGAGTAAAGGAGCAAAAGCCAAAGAAGTTAATGAATTCCTAAGAGCAAATTCCTGCCACCAGCTAATCCTAAATGGAGATATCATTGACGGTTGGCAATTAAAAAAAGGAGGTTCTTGGAAAAAGAAACATACCGGATTCTTTCGCGCCGTCCTTAAAATGATGGATCGTTTTGATACCGAAGTTATTTATCTGCGCGGTAACCACGATGATTTTTTGGATCAGATTTTGCCCTTGAAAATTGGCAAGCAATTTTCGATCCGACAAGATTACATGTTGTCCACACATGGCAAAAAATATTTCATTACGCACGGCGATATCTTCGATAGCATCACGAGTCAAATGAAATGGCTAGCTTATCTGGGGGACATCGGCTACACGTTTTTATTGTGGCTAAACAAGTGGTATAATCAATACCGTAGCTGGCAGGGCAAACCCTACTATTCTTTATCTCAAGTCATCAAACAAAAGGTTAAAGCGGCCGTAAATTTCATCTCCGATTTCGAGGAGAAATTAGCAGAACTAGCAAAAGCAAAAGGTGCCGATGGCATTATATGTGGACACATTCACAAAGCTGAAATCAAGCAAATAGACGGAATCACCTACATGAATTCGGGTGATTGGGTAGAGTCTTTAACCGCACTCGTAGAAACACATGAAGGGGAGTGGTTATTGATCGACTATCCGAGTTATGATTTAAAATCTGAATTAACGTCAATATGGGCAGATTCATCTTTACCATCCAAGGAGAAGGTCGCGGTCATTTAACGCAAGCAATCTCCTTAACGCAAATTGCCCGCGAAGCGGGTCATGAAGTGGTCGGTTATGCCGTGGGTTCATTCCAAGGAAGGAAGATTCCGCCCTTTTTTGCACACTTTATAGGCGATACCCCACTCATTGAATATGAAAGTCCGTCGATCAATTACGGCAAAGGGAAGTCGGTGCAACTCGGAAAAACTGCCCTGCAGGCGTTTACGAAATTTGGCACTTATTGGAAAAGTGCGACCCAATTGGGTGATTTTATTGATGCATTACAACCTGATGGCATCGTTAATTTCTACGAGTCCATCACCGGATTATACCATCTGAAATCAGGTGCTAAGGTTCCGTGCATGTCGGTTGGTCATCAGTATTTATTGCTGAGTGAACATTTTGAAACGATTCCCACAAAAGCGTTAGATCGATTTTTATTAAATATCAATACCAAAATTACAGCGATAGGTTCCCGTAAATTATTGGGATTGTCCTTCCGGACTATGCCAAATGACCCTATACGCAATATTATTACAGTTCCCCCTTTATTACGCCAAGAAGTTAAATCAATCCAACCGGAATCAGGAGACAGGTGGCTCATCTATTTGACGCATTACCGACTAGCGGATGAAATCATGGCCTGGTCAAGAAAAAATCCGGAGGTGAAATTAGATTGCTTTTGGGATAATCCCACACGCAAAACTGAATATCAGTATTCAGATTCGTTGACCTTTCATCCCATTGATGCTGAAAAATACCTAACCAAAATGACGCATTGTGCGGGACTAATTTCAACGGCAGGATTTGAGTCTGTGGCAGAAGCCATGTACTTAGGCAAACCCGTCATGATGGTTCCAGTACCCAATCACATTGAGCAGATGATCAATGCGCATGATGGGGAATTATCCGGTGCAGGGGTTCAAGCGCGAAGCTTTGACCTAAGTATTTTTAAAGACTATTTACCGAAGCACGCCTCGGTACAAGATACATTTCAGAAGTGGGTGACGCAGGCCAATTTTGCCTATCACTTGACAGACTTAATTCGTAAACCAGCGGCAGATGCTACATTCAGTCCCCGGAATGAAGGAGGCTTATCTACCAGCTGGTAAAAGATCGTTTAATTTAATGATGAAGTAAATGCAAAAAGCCGAAGGAATATTTCCCTCGGCTTTCTTATTTTATGAGTCGTATGCTTTACCCCGTAATCCAACGGAAGAAAACAAACAGCGTCGCAGAGAGTATGACCGTCACGGGAAGTGTTAAAATCCACGCCATAACGATACTTTTAACCGTTCCACCTTGAAGATTTTTAATGCCGCGGTTGGCAACCATCGTACCCGCAATACCTGAAGATAGCACGTGCGTTGTACTTACTGGCCATTTGTAGGCCGTGGCTAAACCGATAGTCAATGATGCGATTAATTCAGCTGATGCTCCTTGAGCATAGGTCAAATGGTTTTTACCGATTTTTTCTCCAATGGTTACTACAATACGTTTCCAGCCAACCATCGTTCCAAGACCAAGAGATAACGCCACAATCCACATCACCCAAGCTGGAGCGAAGTCTGTAACACCAGCCATACCACTCGATGAGCTAGCGCCAAAACTAAAGAAAGGTGCTTTTTTTCCCGCTGTTGCTAATTTAAGCGCATTCAAATCGGATGCTGAAAGTGCAACTGACTCGCTTTCAATGAGCTTCTTTGCATTTTTATTGATAGTTAATGCAGCTTTTCTAATATCAAATTTTTGCTCCGTAGTCAAGTTGGCCGGCGTAGCGCCATCTGTCAAAATAACTTTCAAATCAGCACTAGACTCAAGCACTTTGTGATAACTCTCCACTTCTTTTTCAGAAAGTGGAACCGTATCTATTTTCGCGACGATCTGCTGTACCTGCGCCAAACTCGCCTTGACTTCAGGTATATTTAAATTAGTATTAACAGCGAAATATCCGGGTAAGAAGGCAATCAGAATAACCATCACTAAACCAATTCCTTTTTGACCATCATTACGTCCATGGAAAAAAGAAACTAAGGTACACGTAGCCACTAAAATAGCCCGAATCCACATCGGAGGAGGAGTGTCCTTTTTAGGTTCTTTGAAAATAGCTTTATTGGCAATCGACTTTTTCAATATGTACATGAGGATTATGGCCAAAGCAAAACCAAACAAGGGTGACAATAATAATGCTTGCCCAATCTCAATCGCCTTATCCCAGTTGATGGAAGATACCCCTTTATTCGAATTTTCAGGCAACAACGCATGCCCTACCCCGATACCAATAATAGATCCTATGAGTGTATGCGAACTTGATGCGGGAATACCTAAATACCAAGTCCCCAAGTTCCACAAAATAGCGGATAACAATAGCGAAAGAGCCATCGCCATAGAATGATAGACATTGGAATCTATGAGAAGCTCGGTGGGAAGTAGCCCAATAATACTCATCGTAACACCAACGCCACCGGTTAATAGCCCCAAAAAGTTCATAAATCCCGACCAAACTACTGCCTGAGAAGGCTTCAAAGAATGGGTATAAATTACGGTTGCTACGGCATTTGCTGTATCGTGAAAACCATTCACAAATTCGAATGCACATGCAGCAAAGAGACAGAAGAACAATAAAAAGAGGAGAGTTGGATCGAGTCCGAACATAAAAAACGGGTTAAAGAATTCGAAATTTAGCAAATTTAAAGCAAAGCAATCATTTCCACATTATAGAATTGTTAACAAAAAGACTTGTCAGAAAAATAAGCTTTTTTAATCGAGCTTATGACTTCTAAATGTTTGTCCCATCGCAGCGGCTACCTTGTGAATGAGTTCTTTTTGGTATACCTGCTCGGACGTCTTCACCTCGCCTAATGAAGGGACATTGGCACCAATCATGGCATACCAAATTTCATGGCAGTCTTTCACCTTTTCTCCGTGCGAGGTCCATTCCGATTTAACAGCATCGCCACGACCATGGTCAGTTGTAAATAACAAGGTAGTTTTCCCCTTATAATCAGGATCTGTATTCACAAAATTCCAGATCTCTGAAATGAACGCATCTACTCGATGGGCTGCATCTAGATAGTGATTATATGTACCCTCATGCGCAAATTCATCCGTATCGCCATATGAAATATACATTGCTTTGGGTTTCTTATTTTTTAAATAATCCAATGCTTGGTAATGCGTGAAAACGTCCAGTACTTCCGCGTTGCCAAAAGCCCGAAAGGAATCTTTCGTCATGCGCGAAAGCAATTCGCTGTCTTTCGTATTGACATAACTTTGATATGAATCAAATGCATTAATTACTGGAAAAGCGGAACGCTTTTCATTTAAGATACGATCAAATGCATCCCAAGCACCAAATGCAGCCACCTTACCTTGGTAGGCCGGTAACGAGTTCAAGTACTCAAAAAAGTTCGTGTTCGGATTCGGTTTGTACTCATTTGAATTAACCTCAACGTCCACTTGACCCGTTAAAATTTCACTATATCCTGGGTATGAAAACCAATAAGGGTTAGCGACATTAACAAGAGATCCCACAGACCGATTTCCGTGAATTTGGCCTTTTTGCTGAATCGTGGACCACATAAAGGGCATTAATTTCTTTCTGCGTTCTTCCGCTGTTTTACCACCATAAGTCTCGATCAAGCGTAAGCTGTCCCCATGGTGATACTTCTTCATTTTGACGATTTCAGCGTCTAATCCGGTGAATACTTCTTGCCAACGAAACCCGTCGGTTGTTATCACGATCACACGATGATCAGCAGATTGCTGCCCTATCGCACCAAAAGAGAGCAATGCAGCTAGTAAGGTAAATTTCCACTTCATGTTAAATGGGGTTGGTTTCTTTAGCAAAGCTAATTTACACATTTAACAGAAAGATTAACAGCGAATTAAATTTTGGTCTAAACTAAGAAATGCCGGCAGGAAGCCCCACCGACATTTTCTCTATTACACCAATATAAAATCGTATTAAAGGCCAATGGTAGATACCCAAGATCTCTTTTTCTTATCATAGATAAGTGAAGCATCTGGCCATTCTACATAATGTTTCATCGTGATGTATTCAATAATATTCCCTTTTTTCACTAATTCTTTAAATAAAAATTCTCCTCGTTGTTTGACCGTTTCTTCATCAAAATGAGGGGTATTAGCTACTTCTTCAAAATCATCTATTTGTAACGAATTAGACTTCAATGTAAAAGTTCCCAAAACTCCACGACGCAAATCAATTCGGCCAGCAACAGGTCTACTGATTAAATATGTATACCTACCTAAACTATCTTTCGAAAGTTTGACAAAATGAAAACGACTTAATCTACTGACAAACTCGGAACGAAACTTAGCTTGATGTTTCGTTGAATCAGTAGCATAAGCAGGTCTTTCACTGATGATGCTGATGATATTCACCAACAAAGTATCACGATCTGAATCTGAGAAGTAATAACCTACTTCATCTTTCGAGTTACAAGCGCTCAAGAGATAAAGCGACGATATACAAACTAGGATTAATTTTTTCATTGGTGTAAAAAAAGGTCGCTACCTAGGATTAGGCAGCGACCTAAAGAAAATTTTACTTGATGTAAACAATCGAGTTAGGGTTAAATTCAGCCCAACCAGCTGTCCAATCTG
>CAZUAZ010000053.1:0-14624 GCA_964618445.1 uncultured Aquirufa sp.
CCCCATTAGGTTCCTTCACATGTACACCATTCCAATCCACGTGGACCTCTTCCTTTCCATCTTTCACATGAATCCCATTCCAACCAACACGTACTTCTTCTTTGCCATCACTTTTGATAACAATCGACTTACCTAAGCTGTCTTTTTTCACCGTGAAGGTATTTTGATCTTCCGGATACGTCATCTTAAAAGTTTTTTGTGGACCATAATAGGTCGCACCAGATTTTATAACACCAATTTTAACTTTACTATTTCCGATTTGCATCGTCAAGCTGCTATCGCCCTCCGAATCAGTTCGAATAACTGTTCTAATTTGCTGCCATAAACTATCCGTCAGCACTAAGCCCTTTTTCTCAAAGACACCTTCAAGTTCTTCCCGTAAGGTCTTTTTCGAATCTGCTTTCGCACCGATAATTTTTTGATCTCGCTTATCGATCTTAAGTAATAAGCTATCATTTGTGTTTTTTGCCCAAAGCCCTTGGCTAACTAGTAGGCATGTCATTAGTAGTAGGTTTTTCATATTTTATTTATTGAAATTGTAATGTTTGTTTTACGGATTGTTCTGTTCTAATTACGGTATTCGCCACTAGGTGAATACCATCACTTAATTTATCGTTTGAATTGGCTATCTCACGCCAGCCACCAGGTTCGCCCGAAATTACTTGACGGAAAATTTGCCCTAGTAAATTTCGCTTTCTTTTCACGGGCTTTTCAACGGTCTCTGCTACTTGCATGGCTTTCCTTTCTTCAATAGGATCAATGTCTATGCGTACCAATATGACTTCTTCTTCATTTTTTGTTTCAACTGCTTGTGGTAAATCCACCATTTTCGCCACGGTAATTTCTTCTACGGCTACAGGTGAGATGTCAGCAGGTTGAGTGGCTATGCCAATAGGCTTGATCATTTGCACGCGCACTTTAGGGGCATCTTGTTTCGAAACCAACTGCTCAGAAGGTTCTTCTATCTGCTTTTGAGTGACAGTAACGGATGGTAACACAGTTTGAGCAGTTTCTACATTTTGCCAATTCAAGCCAATCGACAAACCAAGCACCGCCGCCCAAGCCCATGGACTCTGAGCAACCCTACGCCATAACGGTATAATTGGCCGTGAGTTAGTTGCGTCTAATTGATCCCAATTAAAAGCTGGCGCAGGCTCTTCTTGCTGCGCCATTTGGCCACGCCATTGGGCTTCCACGTGTTCCCAGGTAATTTTGTTTTTGTCTTTCATACCGCTACGTTTTTCATTTTGGTTTGAAGTAATGCTCTTGCGCGTGATAATTGCGATTTCGAGGTCCCCTCGGATATATGTAACATTTGACTAATTTCTGGATGACTATATCCTTCAATCGCATATAAATTAAATATGGTGCGATACCCATCTGGCATATCGGCAATTAACATTTCAATTTCTTGCGTCGTCAAATGCATTAACGCATCTGCCGGCTGACCTACATCCCATGTCTCATCAATATCTTTTAAATAAATCGATCCATTCTTTCTTATTTTCATCAGCGATTCATTGACCATTATTCGGCGAATCCAGCCTTCAAAACTTTTTCCCTCCGTAAACTGATCAATCTTCGTAAACACTTTCATAAATCCTTCTTGCAATGCATCTTCTGCATCGGGGCTTTGGCCTAAATAGCGCCTGCAGACCGCCATCATTCTACCTGCATAATGCTGATAAACAGCATACTGCCCCTTTCGATCCTGCTTTTGGCATAATCGAACCCATTCGATCTCTTTAGCTTGGGAAGGTAAAACGTCTGTCAATGTTGGTGAATTAATGAATCTGACCGCAAAGATGGTAAAAATGTCTAAATGGTTGCGTGGGTTTGAAAAGAATACCAAATTCCCGTTATTTACATTCTATTTTAGACTTATGCCAAACGCTGCACCCATCGGAATTTTTGATAGTGGAATTGGGGGACTTACCTTAGCTCATGCCATAACCGAACTCATGCCCAATGAACCCATCATCTATTTTGGGGACACGGCGCACTTACCTTATGGCGATAAATCAGCCACAGCAATCCAAGCATATTCCGTTAAGATTTGCAATTTACTTCTAGAAAAAAACTGTAAACTGATTTTAATTGCCTGCAATTCAGCTTCCGCAGCGGCCTATGATTTAGTGAAGGCTTACGTAGGAACGAAAGCCATGGTTGTCAATGTCATCGACCCAGTCATTCAATACTTGGATCAGGACTGGTCAAACAAAAAGCTAGGACTTATTGGGACCAAACAAACCGTGAACTCGGGAATTTATCCGCGCAAGGCAGCAGAGCTTGATAAAAATATTCATGTGCAGTCGCTGGCAACTCCGCTATTAGCGCCCATGATTGAAGAAGGGTTTTTCAACAATCGGATTTCAGAGCAAATTATTCAAGCGTATTTAGCTAATCCAACGCTCAGCGGTATCGATGGATTGATTTTAGGATGCACACACTATCCGTTGATCAAAAAGCAAATAGAAGATTATTACCAAGGGAGCATCTCAGTCATCGACACATCTATCATCGTAGCAGAAGCCATCAAACAGATGCTGACTGAAAAAGATTTATTGGCGGCAGGACCCACAGGTAGTCGGCAATTCTACGTATCTGATTACACAGAATCTTTTGAGCAGTCAACCAAACAGTTTTTTGGGGAGGCAATCAAATTAACGCAATATCCAATCTGGGATTAAGCTTGCTTACTTAATAGCTGGGACACCTTTTGGCGTAATTGCCATTTGGAGATTCGGGCCAACTGTTCTTTTTTACTCTGACGAACCCACATCCATGCGATAGCGCCCACGAGCAAGTAGGGTGCAGCTAATAAATACAAAATACCCGTATTTAATCCTGTCGCAACATTTGATCGACCATTTGAAATCGTACTTTCCACGGTCGTCCGGCACATCGCACATTGCGCCACCCCATCCATTTGGAAAAGCAAAAAAACGATTAAGAAAAATGCAATGCGCTTACACATAAAAAGGAGAAATCATAAGGTAAACAATCACACCTGTTAGCGAAACATACAGCCAGATGGGGAAAGCCCATTTAACTGTTTTTTTATGCGCTTCAATTTGATTTGTTAAAGCTTGATAAATCGCATACAAGACTAAACGAACTACGCCAATCGATAATACAATATGCGTTATCAGAAAGAAGTAATACACGGGTCTGGTCCAACCAGTACCTCCATAGGGAGTAGATGGATTTGAGATGTGATATAAAATATAGAGCACCAAAAATAATCCACCTTGGGCAAAGGCCAACTTCATCGCGGTCTCATGACCGCTGATATTTTTTGATTTAATCGCAATGAATCCAAAGATTAAACAAATGGCTGTAGTAGTATTTAAAAACCCAATCACATGGGGTAATACTTTAGTCCATTCCCCCAACGGAAGTTTGATTTGTATGCCGATCAGTGCCGCAACTGCCAATGGGATAGCTATCGAAACAATATTGATTAGCTTATCGTTTTGTGGGTTTTGAGAAATCGTACGCATGTTAATTTTCTGTTGAATATATACTTTTTAAGACCTTTATCTCGACGATCAGTCGGTCTACCTCTTTTTTATCCGTCCCATCGTAAAAACCACGAATGACACCAGCCTTATCTACCAACACTAAACGTTCTGAATGGATAAATGTTTCATCTGGATTCTTAATGGCAGCGTCATATTCAGAGGCATCCGCAAAAGGAACATGAAAGCCTTTCAAAATTAAAGGATAAATGATTTTTTTATCTCCCGTTAAAAATGACCAGCGTGAGCTGTCTGCATCAAATCGCTGGGCGTAGGCTGCTAGCTTCTCAGGCGCATCGAATTTAGGGTCTACCGAGATGGAAATAAAGCGAATTTCTTGATCTTTGATGAAAGTATCAGTAGCCCGACTAACCTGCGAGGTTATTTTTGGACAAATCGTCCCACAACGGGTAAAGAAAAAATTAGCTACATATATTTTCCCTTTCAGCTTTTCAGAGCTAAATGGCTTTCCTTGTTCATCCGTTAAGTTGAATGGCGGGATTGTCTGGAAAACGGTGTCTAATTCAGATTCATTCCAGCGCTGATGAAGGCGCTTAGCCATTTTGATTTCACCGGTGGTGGAGTCAATGGCTGGAATGTAGCGCGGAAGGCTGTAATGATTTTGGCCAAAGAGCTTTAGGCCCAAATAGATAAAGACAGGCACTATTAATGTCATTAATAAAATGCCTGTCTTTTTATTCATTGTGTGCTAGGAGTTATCCCATTAATACATGTTGCCGCCTTCGTAAATCAATGCGATCAAAAGCCAAACGACGAAGATGGTCGGGATAAGTACCGCCCAAATAAGAGATTTAACCTCATGCTTTAAGTGCATGAATTCACCTACGATATAGAATGCTTTTACGATAGTCATACCACAAAAGATTGCTACACGTAATGTGTTTGCTGGCATGGTGAAGGCAATAACGAATTCGATTGCCGTTAAGATCAATAAGATCCAAAATGTTTTCCAAATAGCACCAGTATTGGGTGCCGGAATTTCCTTTTCAGAGGTTTCGTGAGCTACGTGCGAAGCCATATACAATTCAATGTTAAGATTAAACTAAATAGAAGAAGGTAAATACGAATACCCATACAAGGTCAACAAAGTGCCAGTAAAGGCCTACTTTCTCAACCATTTCATAATGACCTCTACGCTCATAAACTCCTGTAGCGGCATTAAAGAAAATAAGGATATTTAAAATTACACCTGAGAATACGTGTGTTCCGTGGAATCCAGTAATGAAGAAAAATAAGTCTGCAAAAGCTGGTGGGCCATACGGGTTACGTACCAAATTAGCTCCTTCGATAGGCGTTACGACCCCATCGATTACTTGCTTAGCAGCTAAAGATAAATCTTCGGGACCATGAATAAAGTGTGTCCATTCCCAAGCTTGAGATCCTAAAAAGGTAAATCCACCTACAATTGTCCAAAGCATCCATTTCTCCACATCCTTGCGATCACCACGGTGACCAGCTTCCACAGCTAATACCATGGTTACAGATGATGCAATCAAAATAAATGTCATGATTCCAACGAATACTAATGGCAAAGAGATACCATGTAAAAATGGAACCGCTTCGAAAACTTTCTCTGGAATAGGCCAATGTGTCGTCGAAAAATAAAAATCATCTGGTGTTCCTTGCCAAGCTGGTTGGCTAAAACGGATCATTCCGTAGGTAATCAAAAGTGCGGAGAATGTGAAGGTATCCGATAGAAGGAAAAACCACATCATCAATTTACCGTAACTTGCTTTTAGAGGTTCAGAACCTCCTTGCCATGTTAAATTTTCTGGAACCGCTGGGGCAGCGTGTGCTACTGACATAGGTATAAGCTTAATTGTTAATCAATAAAAATAAAAATAAATAAACCCATAAAGCATCTAAAAAATGCCAATAAGTGGAACAAATTTTAATCTGTGTCAATGCCTTCGCATTAATTTTCAATCGGAATGCAGCTACTAAGGCAACTAATAAAACAACTAATCCGGAGATTAGGTGTAGTCCGTGCAGACCTGAAAATACGTAGACAAAAGAACCAGACGGATTGCCCACGAAATACACGTTCATCTCAACTAATTGAGACCACCCGTAATATTGCATTACTAAAAAGAGCAATCCGAGCACAAAAGTAATAGAAATACTTAATCTAAGGGCATTAAATTGGTCTTTTTTTGCAGCAATTAATGCAGCGTGCATGGAAACACTGCTGGCAAGCAATACGCCTGTACTGTAATAAAATAAGTCCGGTAGGTTAAATTCAACCCAGTTTCCTTCTGCTTTACGCACTAAATAGGCACTCGTAAAGGCTGCAAATAGCATTACGATGGAAACAATAAATAACCACATCGTGAAAATTTTAGGATTCACGGAACGAGGCGTTTGCGCTTCAAGTAATTCTTGTTCTGTTTTCATGATTTATGCTTTATCAAATAAAAAGGCAATTTGGACTACTAACAAATATATAAATGATCCGAACATCATCCACCGTGCAGCCTTATCGGTGGGATTCATCATCAAATAAAACGTTTGACTTAAAAATAAAATTCCAGCTGTCACCGCAATAATTGTTGACGTAATTCCCGTCATCTGCATTAGGTAGGGTAAGAATCCTAATGGAATCAAGAACAACGTATAGATCATGATCGTAAATGCTGTTTTTAAATCCTTTTTACCATCATTAGGCAACATCTTAAATCCAGCTTTCTTGTAATCAGCATCCGCCACCCATGCAATCGCCCAGAAATGTGGAAATTGCCAAAAAAATTGGATAGCAAATAAGATTCCAGGTTCCCAACCGAAATGCCCTGTTGCTGCGACCCAACCAATCATCGGCGGAAATGCACCCGGGAAGGCACCTACGAATACGGAAATGGGGCCAACGCGCTTTAAGGGAGTATACACATAGCCGTATAAATAATAGGAAAGCAAACCTAAAGCTGCAGCCTTCCAATTAAAACTTAATAGAATCAACAAGGAGGCAATAGCTACCATTAGACCATAGATATTGGCTTGTTTGGGCGTGAGCGTCTGTGTAGGTAAGGGACGTTTGGCCGTCCGCTTCATTAATTTGTCAAATTCTATTTCCTTTAGTTGATTGACAATATTGGCAGCACCCGTTAATAGAAACCCTCCCAAGGTAATCAGCAAAATACCCCACCATGCATGTTTTCCAGGGGATAAAACATAGCCGAACGTTCCCGAAAAAGCAACGGTAATCGAAAGTCTCGATTTCAATAGGTCAATATAAGGTCTTATCGGAATCATGCTCTTTCAGTTCGTTGCCACGCGTGAATATGCAATCCCAACAACAAGAGTGAGCTAGCCAAGTGTATCGGCTGACTTCCCAACGGAAGCGCGATATAGGCCATGATGACGCCTGACAAGAGGGAAAGACTGATTAAGCCAACAAATCCTTTTTTGTATTGCATGTAATCAGATTCTCCCATAGGAATTAGTTTCCATAGATACAGATGACTAAACAAAATAAGCCATGAGAAGGTGCGGTGAATAATATAGATATTATCTAACTGATCTATCCATAAATTTTTAGCACCATAACCTAGGTTAACAATCACATGATCCATGTTCTCTCTTACCTGTGTACCTAATAGTATTTGAGCAAAAATGATACATGCATTGATTAAAATCCATGCACGAACCTTTGCAGGTAAAACATGGATTTTAGCCGAATTGTTTAAGGCTTTAAGCAGGAAAAATAGAACTCCTGTGGTTAGTAACATGTGCGCCGTAACTACACCCGGTAACAGGAATGAATCAACCACATATTTGCCTAGGATGGCATTAGCCATGACTAATACGAAAGCCGCTAAGGTGTAGAGAAATGTTTGTCTTCCTTCTTTCCAGGCTAACAATGTAGTAATCGCCATGAATAAGCCAGTTAATGCACCAAGAAGCCTGTTTAGATATTCAATCCATGTTTTTGTCGCATTGAATTCAATTTCACCATGCAACTTTTCTTGGTAAATCTCCTGGTAATTCAGGGGTAGTTCCGAAGCATGCGTAGGTGGAACCCATTGGCCAAAACATCGTGGCCAATCCGGACATCCCATTCCAGACCCTGTACTTCGTACGATTCCACCAGCTAATACCAATAGGTAGAGGCAGAAAAGTGTGATGTAGCCGAATCGCTGAAATGTCATGTGTGGAGCTAAAAAAAGGATGCATCCAAATGAAACTCATTTCGATGCATCCCCTTTATTTGGTTTTTCTATCGGTTATAACTCTCGTTCTGAGCAGCTAATAAACTTTCGATTGCTTTTTCTTTGGCAATTTCCTCATTCTCTTCCGGTAGATTTGATTCCGGTGTAGCCGAGAAAGGAATATGCTGCGGGATGAAATCAGATGCTGCACCTGGCTTTGAGTAATCGTAAGGCCAACGGTAAACCGCTGGAATTTCGCCTGGCCAGTTACCGTGTCCTGGATCTACTGGAGTTGTCCACTCAAGTGTATTTGAATTCCATGGATTTTCAGTTGCTTTCTTTCCTTTAAACATTGAATAAACAAAGTTGAAGAAGAAAATAGCTTGTGATGAGAAGGTTAAAATCGCAGCAACAGTAATGAACTGATTCAGGTCTGTAAATGCATTTTGCCCATCATTTCCTAGCGCCGTAAATGAATAATATCGACGAGGGAAACCTGCAATACCTGTATAGTGCATTGGGAAGAATACAGCATATACACCTACGAACGTAGCCCAGAAGTGTATATATCCTAATGTATTGTTCATCATACGACCAAACATTTTAGGGAACCAGTGATAGACGCCCGCCATCAATCCAAAGAATGAAGCAGAACCCATAACCAAGTGGAAGTGAGCCACAACGAAATATGTATCATGTAAGTTGATGTCCAACGCAGAGTTTCCTAAGATAATACCTGTTACACCACCTGAAATAAACAACGATACTAGACCGATGGAGAACAACATCGCTGGCGTAAATATCAAGTTACCTTTCCAAAGTGTCGTAATGTAGTTAAACGCTTTTACTGCGGAAGGAACGGCAATAATCAATGTTAAGAACATAAATACAGATCCTAAGAATGGATTCATACCTGTTACGAACATGTGGTGAGCCCATACGATAAACGCAAGCACGGTAATACCCATTAATGATCCAATCATCGCACGGTATCCAAAGATAGGCTTGCGTGCGTTTGTAGCAATAATTTCTGAAGTCATACCCAAAGCAGGAAGTAATACGATATATACCTCTGGGTGTCCTAAGAACCAAAATAAGTGCTGATATAAAATGGCCGATCCACCCACATTTGGTAATGCTTGTCCCTGAATATAGATTTCAGATAAGTAGAACGAAGTACCGAAGCTACGGTCGAAAATCAACAACAATGCAGCTGACAACAATACTGGGAATGACAACAAACCTAAAATAGCAGTAAAGAAGAATGACCAGATCGTTAATGGCATTTTCGTAAATGTCATACCACGTGTACGCAAGTTAATGATGGTACAGATATAGTTAATTCCACCCATCAACGATGATACGATGAAAAATGCCATCGATGTCAACCATAAAGTCATACCTAAACCAGAACCTGGCATAGCTTGTGGCAATGCACTTAATGGAGGATAAATTACCCATCCACCTGATGCAGGTCCTGTTTCAATAAATAATGATGAAAACATGATGGCAGATGACAAGAAGAAGAACCAGAAGGATAACATATTAATGAATCCTGAGGCCATATCACGTGCACCAATTTGCAATGGAATCAAAAAGTTAGAGAATGTTCCAGATAGACCTGCTGTCAATACAAAGAATACCATGATGGTACCATGCATGGTCACAAGAGCTAAATAAAATTCTTTGTCAATTTTACCCGATTCGTCGATCCAAGAACCTAAAATAGGACGCAACCACTCCAATTGCATTTCAGGGAAACCCAATTGCAAACGGAACATGATTGAAAGAGAGCCCCCAATGAACGCCCACAGAATACCCATAATGAGGTACTGTTTAGCGATTGTTTTATGATCTTCCGAAAAGATGTACTTCTGGATGAAATTTGGCTCATGATGCTCGTGCTCGTGATCATGTGCGTGTGTGTGAACTTCTTCAGCGTGTGAAATTGCAGTTGACATAGGAATTGTTTTTTCTTTCTTCTGTTCGATTAATTAGTTTACACTTACAGCTTCTGTAGCTGTTGAATCTACTGAAATGGGTTCAGCAGGAATATATTTAGCCGCTTTCGCTTTTAAATTCTCAGGGACCTTAGCTAGGTAAGCAGGGTTTGTTGCCAAAAATGGTTTTTGCTCAGCACACCATTTTTTGTAATCAGCAGGCTCATCTACAAAGACGGTAATCGCCATGCCGAAGTGACCACGTCCACATACTTCCGTACAATTCAACTTAAAGTTGAAATCTTTTTTACCCAGTTTTGCACGCATTTCATCTGTAGAAATGGTAGGAGTAAACCAAAATTTAGTGGGCATTCCTGGAACTGCGTCCATTTTAACTCGGTGAAACGGCAAGTAAACGGAGTGTAATACATCTTGCGCGTGAATCTTTAATAGTACTGGCTTACCTTTTGGTAGGTGTAGTTCAGTAGCAGTAAAGTCATCAAAAGAATGCTTATCTGTGAAATCAATACCAATGTTATTTGTCTCGTCGATCAACTTATAGTTGTAATTGCCCAATTGGTTATCATCCGTTCCACCGTAGCGTACATACCAGCCAAACTGATGACCTGTAATTTCAATGACTACCGCATCACTTGGAGCTTGAGACGTAATATCACGCCATGTTCTCCAGCCAGAGAATACTAAGATTGCCATAACTACAGCTGGAATGACCGTCCAAATTAATTCTAACTTATGATTAACAGGATAGAAGGTAGCTTTTCTATTCTTGTTGTACCGATATCTGTATGCAAAGAACAACAATAACGTATTGGTTATAAAAAATGCTAGCGTAACTACTGACATAGAGATCCAGAACATTTTATCTGTTGTCACCCCATGTGCAGAAGCTGCTTCAGGTAAGAAATCTGGCGCACTTGCATTAAATGACCATACACCGGCAATTGTTCCCAAGAACCAAAATGCAAGCATACCATATGCATTGATGTTGTTAGACGAATCTGCCGCAGAATTAGGATCTTCTGATGCAGAAAGATTTTTGTTAATCTTCATACTTTTCACAATCACTGAGATTGCAAGGATGAAGAAAACGATGGATAAAAGACCAATTAGGTAATTCATATCAAATTAAGTTAAGTCGTATGCCAAATATTAAATATCGTGATGTAATGCTTCTGGTAAGAATGGGTGGTTCTTCGCAACTAAAGAAGCTTTTGTTAGCTCATCTGAAATCATATAAATAAATGCAGAAGCAAACACCGTAACCATTCCAAATTCAACTAAACCGTAACCGCCATGTTTGCCAACTACACCTGGCATAATCATTTGATAAAAGTCAATGTAATGACCCACAATAATCATGAATGCAGCTATTTTTAAGAACAAGCGTGTACGTTTTGCATCACGTGTCATTAGAACTAAGAAAGGGAAGAAGAAGTTTAGCAAAACCATTAAAATTTCTGAAGTTTTGTAAATTTTATTGTGTCCTTCCCAACGCTCAATAAAGTAGATTGTTTCCTCAGGTAAGTTTGCATAGTAAATCAATAAAAATTGCTCAAACCATACATAGGTCCAGAAGATTGAAAATGCGAACATAAACTTACCCAAATCATGTAAATGGTTTTCATTTACGTAGGCCATTAAGCCTTTGTCCTTCAAGTATAAGATAGCTAATACAATGACAGCATATGTTGTTACATGCCATGAAGCGAACATGTACCATCCAAACATCGTAGAGAACCAGTGTGTATCAATCGACATCACCCAATCCCATGCAAAAATTGAACTAGACGCACCGAAGATCACGATGAAGGCAGTTCCAATTTTCACCAACTGATTGAAATATTCAGTTCCGCCATTCAAATCCTCTTCTAACGATTTTTTACGTAACATCTTCCAAAGAAGAATCCATAATCCACCAAAAACAACTAAGCGAATTAAGAAGAAATTCTTATTCAAATAGCCCGATTTACCCGCAATGATTTTGTCATAGTTTTCACTTCCTACTTCCGTTACACCGTGATGCATCCAGTGGAAGATTACATCTCCTTTAAAGAAGAATACTGCGATCAAAATTGGCAATGTGATATATAAGAACTTAGGGAATGCCTCAGGTACACGCTTCATCACAGAAGACCAACCTGATTTTGTTAAGTATTGTAAAGAAACAAAGAACATACCTACTACTGCAATACCAGTAAAGAATACGGCATTCAACCATACGTTGGCCCAAATACGATTAGTCCAATCATAATGCTCTTCTGCAGATGCTTGGTGTGAAACTGCTCCACCCGAAACATGCTCTGAGGCAGCTTCATGTCCTGCTTTTACTGCTTCGTGTCCTGCATTGGCTACTTCATGTCCACCAGACTCTCCTTTAGATAAAAGGTAAATGCCTAGTAGTAAAGCTGCTAATCCAGCGATGAAAGCATAAATAATTCTTTTTTTGCCTTCAGAACTGAATTCAAAATGCTCTTCAACGTTTGCTGGGGAAAAATGTGAATGTCCCGCCATCTTGATCTCTATTTAATTTTAATTGATTGAATTATTGTTTTTGTAATTCGTGTACATACAACACGATTTTCCATCTGTTTTCAGAAGATATTTGTGATCCATGTGCCCACATTCTACCTTTTCCGTGCGTAATTACGTGGTAGATATGTCCATCATTCATGGTCTTTAAGGCATCACTTGAATAGACTGGAACACCTTTGTAAGCTTTGGCAACTAAACCATCTCCTTTACCAGTCTCACCATGACAATGCTGGCAAAAACGCTCGTACTGTAATTTACCTGCCTCAATGTTTTCAGGTGTCGCGGCAATTGGATTAAAAAGTGACTTCTCAGAATATGAGATGCTATCCGTAGGAATTGCTTTAGCAATAAGCTCTTGCGTTAAAAAGGCTTGCTTTAGGCTATCTGAACCCGTATAAGACTTACGTGGAACTGTACCTTTAACTGGCAAACGCATATTCATGCCTAAAGGGTTAACGGTATTGGAGTCACCTGCTGTTTGGCTCATAGGTTCGTAGCCAACTGAATGATACATATTAGGAGCGAATTCAGTTCCTGTATCATTTGGGTCAGATCCACAAGACATCAATCCTGCTACTATACTGGCTACGAAAATGAATTTTATTCTTGGATTAAACATGTTGTTATGCTTCTTCGTGAACAATTGTTCTGATTAATTATTTAACATTTACTTCCACTGCACCAGACTCTTTCAAGGCTTTCTTGATATCTGCTGCACTTACTTTGTTTTTGTCTACATTGATAGCCATCACAAATTTATCATCTGTTGTGCGGATATCTAATGGTAGCGTTTTGTTACCTGGCCATAAATCATTCGAGATACAGAACGTTGTCACCAGGCCAAAAGCCGTGAATAACACCGTTCCTTCAAATGTTACTGGAATCCAGTTTGGCAATGAGAAAAAGTCTTTACCTCCAATGTTAATAGGCCAATCAAAAACCATTGTATAGCTGATTAATGATAAGGCACTGACTAATCCTAATGAACCAAACATGAAAGCCGCGATTGGCAAACGTGTACGTGCATGGCCCACAGCAACGTCTAATCCGTGTATAGGGAAGGGAGAATACACATCCTCAACTTTGATTCCTTTGGCTTTTACCGCAGATACTGCATGTAAAACCTCATCCTCATCGTCGTAAACTCCTAAAATGTAATTAGTTGTCGAACTCATATTATTTTAATTTCGAATTTGCTAAATAGAATTACTCTTCAGTTTTTTTTGTTGGCTTAATACGCTTAATCGTAAATTCCGTAGAAACACCTTTCATGACCGACTTCACCTCAGCCATATTGACAACTGGTAAATATTTCGCGAATAAGAAGAACAGTGTAAAGAATAAACCGAATGAGAAGATATAATCACCAATATCATACATCGTAGGGGAGAACATCGCCCAAGATGAAGGAATATAATCACGGTGCAATGACGTCACAATAATTACGAAACGCTCAAACCACATACCTACGTTTACCACGATCGATAAGAAGAATGATACCATCAAATTCGTACGGATTGCTTTCGACCAGAATAGCTGTGGAGAGATTACGTTACACGTCATCATCATCCAGTAAGCCCACCAGTATGGACCCGTTGCACGGTTAATGAATGCATAGCTTTCATATTCCACACCTGAATACCAAGCAATAAAGAACTCAGTTAAATAAGCGATACCTACGACTGAACCCGTTACCGTGATAACGATATTCATCATTTCGATATGCTCAATCGTGATATAATCTTCTAATTTGAAAACCACACGTGTGATTAACAACAATGTTTGTACCATCGCAAATCCAGAGAAAATCGCTCCAGCCACAAAGTATGGAGGGAAGATTGTCGTATGCCATCCTGGGATAACAGATGTTGCAAAGTCCATCGATACAATCGTGTGTACCGAAAGTACAAGTGGTGTAGAGATACCTGCTAAGATTAATGACATGTATTCATAACGTGCCCAAGTCTTCGAAGATCCAGTCCAACCTAAGCTGAAAAAACCATACCAAAACTTACGACCCTTTGTTGTCGCACGGTCACGAATCGTTGCCAAATCTGGCACCAAACCCATATACCAAAACAATAATGAAACGGATAAATACGTCGAGATCGCGAATACGTCCCAAACTAACGGAGAGTTAAAGTTAACCCATAAAGAACCGAAGGCATTTGGCAATGGTAAAGCCCAGTGAGCTAACCAAGGACGGCCCATGTGCGCCAGGATAAACGATGCTGCGCAAAGAACGGCAAAGATCGTCATCGCTTCTGCAGAACGGTTAATGGAAGTTCTCCACTTTTGACGGAATAATAATAACACGGCAGAGATCAAGGTTCCCGCGTGACCGATACCAACCCACCAAACGAAGTTTGTGATATCCCAAGCCCAACCAACGGTTTTATTTAATCCCCAAACGCCAATACCTTGCCACCAAGTGTAGAATAGGCAAT
>CAZUAZ010000054.1:0-2880 GCA_964618445.1 uncultured Aquirufa sp.
TACCGGTCCATTTTTCTGCTATAAATTGATTTGAATTTTTATAGGCAAGCGTATCGGAAATGGTTTTATAGGGGACGTTTTTAAGTGAAGCATATTGCCAGTTCAAAAGTAGCCCAATGGTCTTTTTTCGATCTAGGTAAGGATTTTGGTATACGAATTCATATTTGTTATTGAATCCAGTTTCAGCATTTAAGAACACTTTTTCATTCCGTCCCATGAAATTGTTATGCCTAAAATTGAGCCCATATATAGCTCGATCAAAATCCTTTCCCCTTGACCACCAATCATTGAAATTTCGATCGGCCAATTGGAACAAGGGATAGGCCAAAACATACCATTGTTCGAGAAATTCAAAAATGACACTTATCCTTCCGTTGGGTAGTTGATGGTAATCAGATTTTACCCAAATGAACAGATTTGTGTTCATCAACTTTCTTCGATTGAATTCAATACGATTGGGTAATTCTGAAACTTGGAGTGAATCTCGTTCGAAAAAATCGAGTTCTCTACGCAAAATACTCAATTTTGTGCGCTCGTTCCCTTTGAAAATAATGGTATCTATTGCAATATTTTGACCTAAAGCTGGAAGTGTTTTCCCAATGACTAAAAGAAAAATACAATAAACGGCTAATTGGTACTTTGGGCGCATTGTACCAATTTACACAAAACTTGCTGCTTCAGAAATTAAATTATTCGAAAATAATCGATTCATTTAGGGCATACCACGGTTCAATTAAACTATTGACATTTTGTTCAATTTCCATCCGTCGAATTTTTAATGTGGGCGTTAAGCACTTATTTTCTACTGTCCATTCATCCTTTAAAATGATAAGCTTCTGTATATGCTCGTATTTTTTGAATTGTGGATTGATTTGAATGCGCAATGCTTCAAAGGCTTCTGTTGCCTGATTTATGGACAAAGATTTTGCGTATTGGCTTGGTACAATTAATGCGATGGGCTGAGGTAAATTTATTCCTACCACACAAACTTGCTCAACAAGATTGCTAAGCGATAATTGGTTTTCGATTGGTGCCGGTGAGACATATTGGCCTTTAGCTGTTTTGAAATTGTCTTTTACTCGACCGATAATCTTTAAAAAATTGTCGGCATCAATTTCCCCCATGTCACCTGTTTTTAGCCATTCTCCATCATATAATTCAGCTGTAATGTGATCTGCTTTGTAATATCCGGTTGTATTGTAAGCGGATTTCATTTGTATTTCACCTGTTTCTGGAACTATTCGCGTTTCACAAATTGGATGTACTTTGCCTACAAACCCAAGGCGGATATCATGGCGGGGCATAAACGTATTGAGTCCCATGTTTTCGGTCATTCCGTAAGCTTCTTGTATGTGTAGCCCTATTTTTTGAAACCATGCACTTAATTCTGGTGGCATGGGTGCGGCACCGGTCAACAAGAAGTAGGCTTGGTCGAGGCCAAGTCCTTTTTGTATTTTTTTCTTGATAAGGTTATTGAGCACTGGAATCTTCAATAATAAATTTAATTTCTTTTCACCACCTATCTTTTGAAGAATTCCCTCTTGAAATTTGGCCCAAATACGGGGTACGGCTAAGAAGTGCGTTGGTCGAGCAGATACTAAATTTTGCTGAAAACTAGTTAGATTCTCAACAAAATATATGGTTCCTCCAGCGGCTATTCCAGCAAATTCAACAATATTTCGCTCGGCGATGTGACAAAGTGGCAAGTAGGAAATAAATCGTGTGTTTCGGTTTTCTAAATAGGCCAAATCGCGGGCTAAATTCAATGCGATAGTAATTGCTTTGAAGGTCAGCATAACTCCTTTGGGCGTACCAGTGGTACCTGATGTATAGACAATAGTCGCAATTGAATCAGGATTGGCTTCCGCTGGAGTGTCTAAGGTATTTTCTGATTCGATCACTTCTTGCCAAGCAGTACCTTCTTTGCAAGGGCTGTCTGGTGTGTAAATTAGATGAATATGTGAAGGTATTCCTTGTTTAATTTCATCCCAATTGTCAAGTTTCCCAACAACCAAAATTTGGCAATCAGAATGAACAAGTACCTGATTGAATTGTTCACTTGTGAGTGTTGGATAAAAAGGGACCGAAATTGCACCCGCATAGCTGATTGCTAAATCAGAAAGAATCCAATAGGCTGAATTTTTTGACAGTATTCCTACATGTTTGGGTTTACCCTCTTCCAGTATTTCTTTGAAACAAGAAGCTATTTTTCTAATCTGATTCGCTGATTCTTGATAGGTAAAATCAGTATATTGGTCGCCGTATGGTTGCTTGAGGAACACATTTGACGGAGTAAACTCGGCCCAATGAAGAAAATTGGACAAATTGCTTTGATAGGTTTTGAGCACGCGGTTTAGAGATTTTATTCGCTAAAAATAAAATTTAATTCTTTGATATCATAACCTTTTACTAGCCCATCTACTTCGATTTGTATGAGTCCTTTGGCATCCACTTCGAGTATCCTTCCTTTAAAATCACCAGCTGTGTCACGAAATGTGTGCCATTCCTGTTTTCTAAATAGATTTTTATGGTATTTTTCGTCGATCAGCTGAAATTCCTGTTTGATAAATTGATCATAGTAATTTTCGATCCCCAGGGAAACAAAATCAAACACATTTGACACGTTGATTAAATTTTGGGTGGGAGTCCATTGGCGTAGCGATGTTGCGCGAAGTCCATCAAAAGCAGTTTGGTTTATGTTAAGACCAATACCAATAATCGCAAAGGCCCATTTACCAGATTGGAAATTACTTTCAATGAGAATACCTCCAAGTTTAAATTCGTCAATGTAGATATCATTTGGCCATTTTATCGATACGGGAATTGGATGGCCAACTTCCTGCTGAGCCCAATTTTGGACTCCTTCGATTACTCCAAGAG
>CAZUAZ010000054.1:2980-13864 GCA_964618445.1 uncultured Aquirufa sp.
GGATGGCCAACTTCCTGCTGAGCCCAATTTTGGACTCCTTCGATTACTCCAAGAGCGACACATTTACTCAAGTAGAATTGATCGGAGAGTAATTCGTGTGGCGGCTTTAGTGCATAAGATACAAGTAGATTTTGGTTTGGTTCGGCAAGCCATTTGTTTCCTCTTTGTCCTTTTCCCGCTGTTTGATGTCCAGCTATCCAGGCAAATCCTTCCGGTAAATTGAGCGTTAATGTTTCTTCAAAAGCAAGCACATTCGTGGACGCGCAGGACTCGATATATTTTGTGAATTTGCCGATGAACCGTGAGGGGGCTTGGTAATTGTTCAACTTTTCTTTGTAATTTTAGCTTTACAAGAACAAATTTAATTGTTTATTCGTTATACGGTCTTGAATGATTCCGTTTATTATAATTTAATACTTATTTATGGCCAAAAGTACCCTAAAAACCCCCACCATGGAAGCATCTGAAGAACTAGCAAATTGGGTGGTAAAAGGAATGCAAGAAAAGAAGGCACAAGAGATCGTCGTGATGGACTTGCGTGAAGTACACAATGCATTTACAGATTTTTTTGTTGTTTGTTCAGGTACATCAGATACTCAGATTGAAGCGATTGCGGATTCGGTAGATAAAGAAGTTTGGGAATCAGGTAAGATTCATGTGCACACAGTAGAGGGGAAAGCGAATCGCGAGTGGATTTTGATGGATTATTATGACGTGATTGTTCACGTTTTTTTAAAGGACAAGCGTGAATTTTTCAAATTAGAGGAACTGTGGGGGGACGCAAAGTTCACGTACATACCTGAAGCTTAAATTTTTCAGTCATCGAACTATTATGGCTTCGATGTGTGTTAATAGCCCAAATTAAACAAACTAATGGCAAAACAAGGAAACAGTTTTAAAAACAAAAAACTATCGGGGATGCCCCCACGTTTACCCAAAAAACCAGTTGGAGGAATGCAGAGTTGGATGATTATCGGTCTAATGATTGCGATGGTCAGTATGTTTTTCTTCACCAAGCAACGCACCTTACAAGAGATTAATCAACGTCAATTTGAGTCTATGGTGATTCAAAAAGAGGTAGAGTCAGTTGTCATTGTTAATGATAAGTTAGTTGAGGTAAGTTTAAAGCCAAGTTTTGTTTCGAAGTATTTCAAAAATTCGCCGCAAGGATTAATTCCTGTCAAACAAGGCCCGCATTTTGAATTTTCTATTATTTCAAAGGAAGGTTTCGAGCATTTTTTAGAAGATAGACAAAAAGATTTTCCTCGAAATGAACGCATATTTGCTACTCCAGAGACGCGTACAGGTCCATTGGATTGGTTGGGAACTTGGGGTTTCTTTATCCTGATGGGTCTCAGTTTTTACTTTTTGTTTTTCCGTATGGGAGGCAGCGGTGGCGGTGGCGGCCAGATTTTCAATATTGGACGCAGTCGAGCAACATTAATTGAAGGTGAGTCAAAAGTGAAAGTTACGTTTGATGATGTAGCTGGACTTGATGAAGCCAAAGAGGAAATTCAAGAGATTGTTGAGTTTTTAAAATTTCCGAAGAAATTCACGGATCTAGGTGGTAAAATACCCAAGGGCGCCCTTTTAGTTGGCCCTCCAGGTACAGGTAAAACCTTGTTAGCAAAAGCAGTTGCCGGCGAAGCGGGTGTGCCGTTTTTCTCTTTATCTGGTTCTGATTTTGTAGAAATGTTTGTGGGCGTGGGTGCAGCACGTGTACGTGATTTATTCAAGCAAGCCAAAGAGAAAGCTCCTTGTATTATTTTTATTGATGAGATCGATGCAGTAGGTCGTTCTCGTGGACGTGGGCAGATGCCGGGTTCAAATGATGAGCGCGAAAATACACTCAACTCATTGTTGGTGGAAATGGATGGATTTGCAACAGATTCAGGTATTATCATCATGGCGGCAACTAACCGTCCTGACGTTTTGGATGCGGCATTGTTACGTCCAGGTCGTTTTGATCGCCAAATATCGATTGACAAACCTGATATTATTGGACGTGAAGCAATTTTCAAGGTGCATTTAAAGCCGTTGAAATTAGCTGCTGATATTGATCCTAAAGAGTTGTCGGCACAAACACCTGGTTTTGCAGGGGCAGAGATTGCCAACGTATGTAATGAGGCGGCACTAATTGCTGCTCGTCGTAGTAAGACAGCTGTGGATATGGATGATTTCCAAGAGGCTATGGATCGTGTGATTGGGGGATTAGAAAAGAAGAATAAGATCATTAATCCATTAGAAAAGAAAATTGTAGCCTTTCATGAGGCTGGCCACGCGATTGCTGGTTGGTTTTTAGAGCATGCCAATCCATTGGTCAAAGTTTCGATTGTGCCACGTGGGGTAGCAGCATTGGGTTATGCGCAATACTTACCTAAAGAGCAATTTTTATATCGTACAGAACAATTAATGGATGAGATGTGCGTGACATTGGGTGGCCGTGCTGCAGAAGAAATTGTGTTTGGAAAGATTTCTACTGGTGCTCAGAATGATTTAGAGCGAATTACTAAATTGGCTTATTCGATGGTAACTGTTTATGGTATGAATGAAAAATTGGGTAATATTTCATATTACGATTCCAAAGGTTCAGATTATCAATTCAATAAGCCGTATTCAGAGACGACAGCACGCGAAATTGACGAAGAGGTTCGTAAAATAATTGCAGAGGCATATACGCGAACTAAGAAGTTATTGCAATCTAAAAAAGATAAGTTGACTATTCTGGCTGAGCAACTTTTGGAAAAAGAAGTGTTGTTCCAAAGTGATTTAGAAGCTTTAGTTGGCCCACGTCCTTTTGAACAATTAACATCTTACCAAGAGTTTATTAAAGGAGAAACAGAGAAGAAGCGTCAAGATGCAAAGGATGAGCGACAGTTAGCTGAGGAGAAGAAGCAAACAGCCAAGAAAACGGTTGTTAAATCGAAAGAAGCGGATTCTAAACCAACTCCTGTTAAGAAGGCGGCGCCAAGAAAGCGGACTCCTAAAAAAGAAGATTAGCCAATGGGGTGGGAATTCCCGCCCCATTTTTTTTGTATATGATTACCTTACCAATCCCTGAAGGGAAAAAAATTTATTGTATTTCAGATATGCATTTGGGCTTTCCTAATGCTGCTGAATCGCGCATTCGAGAAAATCAGTTAATCGCTTGGGTGGATCAAATTTCAGCTGATGCATCCGACTTATTTTTGGTAGGGGATATTTTTGATTTTTGGTTTGAATATAAGCTTGTTGTTCCGAAAGGCTTTATTCGATTTTTTGGAAAGCTAGCATCTTTAGCTGACTCGGGTGTACGCATTCATGTGTTTGTAGGCAATCATGATCTTTGGATGAATGATTATCTAAGTGAGGAGTGCAACGCTCAAATTTATCGAACATTGACTGATTTTGAATTTCAGTTTACAGATCATGTTACGCGCGTTTGCATAGGACATGGTGATGGGATTGGTCCGGGTGATTATGGTTACAAATTACTTAAAAAGGTATTTCTAAATCCACTTGCTCAATTTTTGTTTCGTTATCTGCACCCTGATTTTGGGGTAAGATTGGCTCATTTATGGTCAGGTACTCGAAAAACTACTGCCATAAAAAATGGAGAGGTGTTATTTGATTCAGCATCAGACTATATCGTAATAGCCATCAAAGAACGTTTGTTGGCTGATCAATCCACTCAAAAAGGAATACAAGCTTATATTTGTGGTCATCGGCATCATGCGATTAAATTACCTTTAGCTGCTGGCGTTTCATATTATAACTTGGGAGATTGGTTTAGTCCAGAATTTAAGCAAGCCTATGTATTGCAAATAAGTGAAGCTGGTTTTGATTTTGTAAAATTTCAGCCTTTTTGCTAATATTTCTCGTATATTGAGACTTTATTGTTAACCAAGCATCTTTATGTCTCAATTTCACACACGTCTTGAAGTAATGTCTGAGCTAGCCAAAAATATGGATAGCTACATGAAGGATTTTTTAAATCCTATTGATTCTAATTGGCAGCCTTCGGATATGCTTCCGGATTCTACCAAGGATAATTTTTTCCAAGAAGTGAAATTGTTGCAAGAAGCAGCGAATGAATTGCCTTATGATTATTGGGCGGTTTTGATTGGAGATACCATTACGGAAGAGGCTTTGCCAACGTACGAATCGTGGTTACTTGGTATGGAGACTGTTGATCAATTGGATCAAGAGAATGGATGGGTTAAATGGATTCGTAATTGGACTGCAGAGGAGAATCGTCATGGTAAGTTATTAGGTACCTATCTTTATTTGTCAGGTAAAGTTGATATGCGCGCTGTAGCTATTTCCACACAGCACTTAATTGCAGATGGTTTTGATATTGGAACTTCTGCAGATCCGTATCGTAATTTTATATATACTTCTTTTCAAGAGTGGGCGACTAACATTTCTCACCGTAGAACTGCATCTTTGGCTAAGCAACATGGGAATTCGAATTTATCGCGCATGTGTGCTCAAATTGCGGCAGATGAATTACGACATGCGAAAGCTTATAAAGCTTTTGTAGCGGAGATTTTTAAATTGGATCCATCTGAAATGATGTTGGCATTTGCTGACATGATGAAAAAGAAAATTGTGATGCCTGCTCACTTTCTACGGGAGATGAATGGGGCGAAGAGTTCTTTGTTTGATCATTTTTCAGATGCGGCTCAACGTATCGGCGTATATACTACATTAGATTATACGACCATTATGCGAGGTTTAATTCAAGATTGGGATTTAGAAAGTATTCGTGGTTTGAATGATCAAGCAGAAAAGGCTAGAGATTATGTGATTAGTTTACCTGCGCGTTTAGAGCGGTTAGCGGAGCGCGTAAAAGTTCCTGAATTAGCCTATCCGTTTAGCTGGATCGTTTAGTTGTATGCCTCAAAAGTTGTCATTGGATGAGTTGAATCGGCTCGATGTTACGTCCTTTAAGCAGGTAGAAAAGTTCCCTTTTGTTTTCGTATTGGATGATATTCGAAGTATGAATAACATTGGATCTGCTTTTAGAACAGCTGATTCATTTCGTTGTACACATGTTTATTTGTGTGGAATTACTGCCCAACCCCCACATCGGGAGATTTCAAAGACTGCATTAGGGGCAGATGAATCCGTTAATTGGTCATATTTTGAATCACCTGAGCTGTGTTTTGACCATCTAGTCGAAAGTGGATATGAAGTTTATTGTATCGAACAGGTAGACCAATCTATACCCTTGCAAGAATTCGTTCCATTGGATGGCAAGAAATATGCATTTGTGTTTGGTAATGAGGTTTTTGGGGTAAATGATGTTTGGATTAATCAATCAAAGGGATCTATAGAGATACCACAGTTTGGCACAAAACATTCATTAAATGTGTCTGTAACCATGGGTATTGTGGCTTGGGATTTTGTATCTAAATCTGTTCTAAAAAAATTCTAATATTAAATTTTTCCATTGTTTTAAAAACTTAACATCGATAAGTTTTTAGTTGTCATTTCTTTACTTAGATTTAACAAAATTATAATGTTAAGATTATGGATAAGAATAAAAAGGTATTAGAAGGACAATTGAGTTCACTAATTTTACCCAAATTAACAGGATTAACGGAGAAAAATGCAAAGAAGGTTCTCCATGAAGTCGAGAAGTCTATTGGTGAAATCGTAAAAAAATACGCGAAATTAACTGTAGAGCAAGATAAAGAAGCAGCTAAGGTCAAAGCTAAAGCGGATAAGCTTAAGCAGAAATTGGCAGAGAAGGAAGCTAAGAAAAAGAAAAAGCTAGCCAAAAAAGCAGAGGAATTAAAGCAAGTCACTTTGTTGATGCGAAAAGAAACAGAATCTACTCCTGTGAAAGTTGCTACAAAGGCACCAGTTAAGTCTGTTACAAAGTCTACATCTAAGTCTGTTAAAAAGTAAATAGATAAATTTATCACTGATTTAAAGCGTTCATCCCTAATCTAAATTGGGGTGAACGCTTTTTTTTATCTTTGAATATTCATTCATGACAAACACTTATGTTATTATCTATACGGAATTTAGGGAAGCGTTATGCGGACCATGTGGCATTGTCGGATGTGAACTTGGAAATCCCCAAAGGGAAGATTTTTGGTTTATTAGGTCCTAATGGGGCTGGGAAAACATCCTTAATTCGAATAATTACCCAAATCACGGGACCAGATTCCGGTGAGATACTTTTTGATGGAGAGCCTCTTCGGTTAGCGCATGCGGATCAGATAGGTTATTTGCCTGAGGAACGCGGTTTATATAAGAAGATGAAGGTTGGTGAGCAACTCTTGTATTTGGCCCAATTAAAGGGAATGCCTAAGGATGAGGCAATTGCTAAATTAAAGGAATGGTTTATTCGCTTGGATATTAAGGAGTGGTGGAATAAGCCGGTTGATGATTTATCCAAAGGAATGCAGCAAAAGACTCAATTTATTGCTACGGTGGTACATGAGCCGAAATTGCTGATTTTGGATGAGCCATTTTCAGGTTTTGATCCCATCAATGCCAATATGTTGAAGGATGAGATTTTGGCCATCAAATCGCGTGGTACAACCGTCTTGTTTTCTACGCATCGTATGGAGTCTGTGGAAGAGTTATGTGATGAAATTGCCTTGATTAATCATGCACAGGTGGTGTTATCGGGTAATAAGAATGAAGTCCAAAATCGATATAAGAAGAATCAATTCTCGATTCGTTTTGAAGGGGAATTATTGTCGATTCCTGGGATTGAGATTATTTCCCATGAATCTGCAGGTCATGCAATATTGCGTTTTTCGGAAGGAATGGGAACCAATGAGGCGATTGCCTTATTGATTCAGCACATTCGTTTGTTGGAATTCAAGGAAGTGATTCCATCATTTAATGATATTTTTATTCAAGTAGTTAGCGAAACCAATTGATATGAATAAGATTTTACTGGTTATTCAGCGTGAATACGTAACACGTGTGTTGAAAAAATCCTTTTGGATTTCATCTTTGTTGGCTCCCGTTTTAATCACTGCCATCTATGCGATTCCTATCTGGTTAGCCATGAAAGATAAGGAGCAGAAACAAATCGCAATTTTCGATCAAAGTCATTTGCTTAAATCGGCTGATTTACAAGATAAGGAGTTGGTGTTCACCTTTACAAATGTGCCCGAACAGGTCTACAAGACCCAGTTTGCCAAGTCTGGTTATGATGCCTTTGTGAGTATTCCGGTGGACGTATTAGCAAATCCGAAAGGTGTACATATTTATTCATCTAAGAATATTGGACTTAACTTAAAAGAATCTATAGAGCGCTTGATTCAGAATAAAGTACGGCAGGAACTGATGTATAAGGCTGGGATTTCAGCGAAGGTCTATGAGGATACGCAGGTTGATATTGCTAGTGAGACAATTACGGTGTCTGAAAATGGGGGAGAAACAAGTTCCAGTTCTGCTGGGGCGATGATTTTGGCGGGTATTATGGGCTTGATTTTATATGTCACGCTCTTACTTTACGGCTCTCAAGTGATGAATGGTGTCATTGAAGAAAAGAGTAATCGGATTATTGAGGTGATTATTTCTTCCGTGAAGCCCTATCAATTAATGCTAGGGAAAATTATTGGGGTAGGGCTCGTGGGTCTAACGCAATTCCTTTTATGGATTGTATTAACGATAGGATTAACGCAAGTGACCGGGAAAATATATACTTCTAAGGTGAAAGCAACTATTGCGGTAGACCAAGGAAAGGCCTCGGCTGATATCAGTAAAGCCATGCAAGATTCTCCAATGGGAGAGGTGACGAAGGTGCTGGAGAGTACGAATATTCCACTGATTCTAGTGGCCTTTTTATTCTATTTTTTCGTTGGGTATTTGTTATACAGCTCTTTGTTTGCAGCCATCGGGTCTGCCGTTGAGAGTGCCACAGAAGCGCAACAATTCACGTTTATCGTCATGATCCCCATCATCCTGTCATTCTTGTTGGCACAATACACCATGCAAGACCCGGACAGTACAGTTGCTTTTTGGGCATCGATGATTCCGTTTACTTCACCGATCAACATGATGGTACGTCTGCCTTATGGGGTCCCTATGTGGGAATTAGCGCTATCGATGAGTCTATTGTTGGTAGGATTTCTAGCTTGTAGCTGGATTTCAGCGCGTATTTACCGCGTAGGAATATTAATGTATGGTAAAAAAGCCACGTGGAAAGAATTGTCTAAATGGCTTTTTTATAAGGGGTAATTAGTTATTTAGCCACTTATCTAATTCTTTGGAATTAAATCCAGCGATGATTCGTTTTCCATCTGTGATGATGGGACGTTTGATCGCTGAATTTTTTTCTAACAAAAAGGAAAATGCATCGGAGTTTTCGGCTAAAGATGCTTTAGTTTCATCAGGTAATTGTCGGTACGTGGAACCTTGCTTATTTAGTACCTTTTCAAGCCCAAGTGTATCGATGAATCCTTGTAAAATGGGTTGCGTGATGCCTTCTTTTTTATAATTGTGAAAGGTATATTCAATGCCTTTTGCCTCTAAGAATTCAAAGGTTTTTTTCATTGTATTACAAGCGGGAATACCGTAGACCGTTAGCATGTTATTTTTTATTTAAAATCATTCCCACCTTGTTGGTTTTGGTGGTATTTTTGTGAATTGCTTACAAAAATAATACAAATAGCCATTATGGAATATAGAATTGAAAAAGATACGATGGGCAAGGTGAAGGTACCTGCACATGTATATTGGGGCGCACAAACGCAGCGTTCTATCGAGAATTTTCCCATTGCTCAAGATATCAATAAGATGCCAAAGGAAATTATTCGGGCATTTGCTTATTTGAAAAAGGCAGCGGCTATCACGAATTTCGAGGCGGGTGTATTAGAGGAAGCAAAGAAAAATTTAATTGCAGAAGTTTGTGATGAGATTTTAGCGGGTCAATGGGCGGATCAATTTCCTTTGGTCGTGTGGCAAACAGGCTCCGGTACGCAATCGAATATGAATTGTAATGAAGTAATTGCCTATCGCGCGCATGTAATTCAAGGTGGTGATTTGATGGATGAGCAAAAGTTTGTACATCCAAATGATGATGTAAATAAGTCTCAATCTTCCAATGACACATTCCCAACGGCCATGCACATTGCTGCTTATCAAGCCTTGATGGAAGTAACCATACCTGGTATCACAAAATTGCGAGATACCTTAGATGCTAAAGCTAAAGCCTTTAAAAATGTTGTTAAAATTGGCCGTACCCACTTTATGGATGCTACGCCTTTGACATTGGGTCAAGAGTTCTCGGGTTATGTATCTCAATTAAATCATGGGTTGAAGGCGATTAATAATTGTCTTGATCACTTAGCGGAATTAGCGCTAGGAGGGACGGCAGTTGGAACTGGAATTAACACCCCCAAAGGTTATTCAGAGAATGTTGCGAAGCATATTGCAACCTTGACAGGATTGCCATTTAGAACAGCTGAAAATAAGTTTGAAGCACTAGCTGCACATGATGCGATTGTTGAGGCTCACGGGGCTTTAAAAACAGTTGCTGTTAGCTTAATGAAGATTGGAAATGATGTGCGTATGCTATCATCAGGTCCTCGTTCTGGTATTGGGGAGATATACATTCCTGATAATGAACCGGGTTCATCTATTATGCCAGGTAAGGTAAATCCTACACAGTGCGAGGCCATGACGATGGTTGCTGCGCAGGTTTTAGGCAATGATGTAACTATAAATATTGGTGGAGCTTCGGGTCACTTTGAATTAAATGTCTTTAAACCAGTAATGATTTATAATTTCTTGCATTCAGCACGTTTGATTGGTGACGTATGTGTGGCATTTAACGATAAGTGTGCCGTGGGTATCGAACCATTACATGAAAACATCGCTAAGCACGTAAATAACTCGTTGATGCTCGTAACGGCATTAAATACGAAGATAGGTTATTACAAAGCTGCTGAAATTGCCCAAACTGCCCATAAAAATGGCTCTACATTGAAAGAAACAGCTATTGCATTAGGTTACTTGACTGCTGAGGAGTTTGATGCGTGGGTTCGGCCTGAGAATATGGTAGGAGAGATCAATGTATAAGTAGATAAAAAATACGCGATTCTCGCGGCTTTATCGAAAAAATGCCTCATATGATCCATATGGGGCATTTTTATGCCATTTCGCGTAATTCTACTGAATAATAGGTGTTGGGGAACGGAAAACTTTCTGCTACAGCAGTTGCCTCTTCCCAGGTAGACATAATTAAAGTAATGACTTGGGAGATCTCTCCTCCATCAATAAGCTGAACTATCTTTTGTTCAATTTTTCCACTGGCTGAAAGATATAGACTTTGACCCGAAAATTTCTGGTATAACATGTCTTGATATTTTTCTTTCACCGACTTTAACCATGTCCGAATTTGATCTAATTCCGCTGCCGATGCTAGACTATTTTCACTAGAAATTCCAGCTACAGGTCCTCGAATAATGATAACAAATCGTTTCATTTAAATTGTACTTTTTTAGTTTTAAAATTCACTTTGAAATTTATCAAAAGGATTTTCTGGTTTTTGTTTGGTTACTCTAACCATTCGCTCTTTGTTCGTTTTTGCAGGAATACTACCTGGCAGTAGGGGAGACAACCAATCCGCTAAATTAGCCAGCGTCTTTACTTCTAATGCATAATATATAAATACACCATTGCGTCGTGTGCTTACAATGCCAGCTTCCTTTAACACCGATAAATGCCTTGATATCGTAGGTGCAGCATAGTCAAATTGATCGAATATGGCACTCGCAGGAAGTTCACCATCTTTCAGTAGTTCGATGATTTTCCTTCTAGATTCATCACCTATCGCCTTACTTATAACTTCAATAGACATGATTTAATTACTTATTTAGCTAATTTAATATATTCTAAATTACTTTCAAAATAAGCTTTTTGAAAGTA
>CAZUAZ010000055.1:0-13300 GCA_964618445.1 uncultured Aquirufa sp.
GGTCTTATCATCCAAACTTGTCATCGTTCCACCTAAGGCATCCGTTGCAGCATCCACAGTGGTAGCAGATGAATCTTGTTTTTGACCACAAGAGAATAGGACAGTTGCCACAGCAATCATCATCATGAATTTTTTCATTGTATTATTTTTTGAGTTAAAATATCCGCTAAATAATTACAATAAAACGCATGGAATGAAAACCTAACCTAGCATATTGTTCCAATTTCCGATTTAGGAACAAATGTTCATGTCAACCTAATAAAATATTTAATGTCCAGGTGCCGCAAAACCACTTTTCGCCAAAGCCTCAAACAATTTCTGAACTTTCGCTAAACCCTTCGGATCATTGATATCATAGTAACGATATACCTCCAAATCAGTCTTGTGAATACCATTTTCTTGAATCGCTCCCTGTGATTTATACTCACCTATCACCCAGTCGGCAACAATCTTATAACTCACTTTATCATTCTCCTTAAACCGAAATGCACGATTCAACGTAACGGTAGGTGTATTGGGATTGATTCTTGTTTCAGGATAGCCTTCCAATTGAGTGAATTCGGTGGGCTTACTCGTTGCCGACATAGGACTTCCGGCGATAATGATAGGTTTGTTTGGACCTTTGAAACGTTGCACCGCGCGTAATGCCATTAGCACCGAAGTCTTATGGTGGCCATGCTGGCCCGCATGTGGCAACATGGTGATGATGAAGTCATAATCGCGATCGGCCAACAGCCGATCCATTCGCCGTTCTACATAGGCAATGTCCCAATTTTTACCCGAGATATATGGCTTTACATCCAAGGTATACCAGTCGTCCGGTTGCTCCATAAAATAGATATTGCGCACACCCATAATTTTTCCAGCATTCAAAATTTCTTGTTTACGCAACATAGGTAAATGCGTACGAGCTACAACAGAGTCCGTCAAATCTAAATTATAGTACATGGCTCCCAATTGCGAATCCGCAAATCCACCACCGCCATCCGTCATGACAGCCATATCCACAATACCCTTTAACTCGTGCGTAATCTTGAACATAGTGACCGAAAAGCCGGTCTCATCATCGGGATGCGCAGTAACTACAAGAACTTTGGGAGATTGAGCATGTAATGATGCGGAAATCAAACAGGCTAACAGAGCAAGGATGGGAAAAGTTTTTTTCATAGGTTTATCAGCTAAGCTTTAGCGAGTTAGCAGAAAAAAAAGACAATAACAAGCCGATAGTCCATTCATGAGATTTGACAATATTAACTATCTTGCAGAAACCTCTTGAATATGAAAACACTCATTTTTGGCCTGCTCATTGGCTTGACCCATATTTCCTACGGACAAGCTCAGTTCCTCAAAGACCGATATCATTTTCCCATCGGCGCATCCATGAACCCCCGATTACTGGCAGAAAATAACGCCTATCGAAACGTGGCAATCACTGAATTTACGAGCGTCACGGCAGAAAATCACATGAAAATGATGCTGGTACACCCCGAAGCCAATCGCTTCGATTTTAGTAAAGGGGATGAGATTGTCGCTTTTGCCAAAGACCACCAAAAACGCATCCATGGACATACGCTGGTTTGGCACAATCAAGTACCCAAATGGATGAATGAATTTTCAGGCGATACCCAAGCCTGGGAAGCAATGCTGAAAAATCACATCCAAACCGTTGCCAAACATTATAAAGGCCAAGTGGCTGGCTGGGACGTTGTCAATGAATCATTCTTAGATGATGGGAGTTTACGGCCAACGGTCTGGTCAAAAAACATCCCCGATTACATCGCCAAAAGTTTTCAATGGGCCCATGAAGCCGATCCCAACGCCATCTTATTTTACAACGATTATGGCCAAGACGGCAAGCCTAAAAAAATGCAAGCCATAATGAATCTGGTCAAAGACCTGCAAGCCCGAAATATCCCTATCCATGGACTAGGGCTACAAATGCACATCAATATTAACTCCAAAAATGAAGAACTTGTTGATGTGATTAATCAATCTGCGAAGACAGGGCTGACCATCCATTTTTCTGAATTAGACATCGCCGTGAATCCAAAAAATGATTCCACTTTCGTCTACGATGAAACGGCCAAAAAGGCCCAACAAGAAAAATTTGAGCTTGTTTTCAAGGCCTATGAAGAGCTGCCTAAGCAACAACAATACGGCATTACGTTCTGGAATGTGAGCGATCGTGACTCCTGGTTACGAGGATATTTTAAAAGACCCAAAGAGTATCCACTTTTGTTTGACGATACCTACACTAGAAAGCCAATCTATTCTAACTTATTAAACTGATGAATAATAAATCTACGACCCGCTGGGTCCTTCAAGCCACCAGCGGACTACTCCTCACAGGAAGCGGACTTTCCCTCGCCATTGATGCTGGAATGAATAAAATGCAAGGCGGAGAATGGTTCTGGTACGGAACCGGCGCATTAATCGTCTTCCAAGCAGGCCTATGCTTAGTCATCGATTCGACCCGATTTAAATGAAAAAATACGCCTGGATCGGTTTGGTTTTGATGTATTTACATGCGCAAGGCCAACAAATTACCTTCGATACTCAAAAGACCTTTCAAACGATGCACAGTTTCGGCGCATCGGACTGCTGGTCCATGGCCATGATCGGGAAATACTATCCCGAAAGCAAAAAAAAGCAAATTGCCGAATGGCTGTTTAGTCTGGAAACAGATGCATCTGGTAACCCCAAAGGAATCGGACTTTCGCTCTGGCGATTCAATATCGGAGCAGGAAGTTTTGAGCAAGGACAAGCCAGTAAAATCACGAACGAATGGCGACGCGCCGAAAGTTTTCTACCTGACAACACGTATGATTGGGAGAAACAAAAAGGCCAACAATATTTCTTGGACGCGGCAAAGAAAAACGGTGTTCCGTATACGTTGGGATTTTTGAATTCATCTCCCGTTCAAATGACCCAAAGTGGATTAGCGATCGGTAGTGGAAAATTAGCTGAATGGAACTTCAATAAAGCGAAAATAGATGCGTGGACTGATTTCATCACGAACGTTTCACGCCATTTTCAATTCACCTACCTAAGCCCGTTCAATGAACCCCAGTGGGATTGGGGACCTGGAAAATCGGGCGAGGCTTCGCAAGAAGGGACACCTATCAACAATCAGGATTTGGCCTGGGCGACTCGTAAGCTTGCTCAGAAATTCCAACAAACAAATACCCAAACTAAGATTGTGATTCCGGAGGCGGGCCAACTGAATTATTTGGTGGACACCAAGAGCAATCGACCTAATCAGGATGGCCAAATAGATGATTTCTTCAGCGCAAATTCTCCGAACTACCTCGGAAATGAACCCGCGGTGGAAAAGATCATCGCCGGACATAGTTACTTTACCACATCGCCCACGAGTAGACGTGTCGCACTCCGACAGGCCGTTGGCAAAAAAGCACAAGAAGCGCAAATCAATTACTGGCAATCTGAATTTTGCATTCTAGGGGATAATGCAAGTGAAATAAAAGGCAACGGAGTGGATTTAGGCATGAAAACAGCGCTTTATGTCGCCAAAGTCATCCATGCAGATATTCATGATGCGAACGCAACATCCTGGAGCTGGTGGCTTGCCGTGAGTACGAATGACTTTAAAGATGGGCTGATTTATACGTTTAATGGGGGAACGAAAGGAGAAAATGAAGCCAACAAATTGGATGCAGATCTATATGATTCCAAGACCCTTTGGGTTTTAGGCAATTATTCCAGATTCATCAGGCCAGGCATGAAACGCTTCGAAGTAAATATCCAACAATCCGATTGTTTGATTACTGGATTTACGGATCAAAAATCAAATGTATTTGTGCTTGTAAATACGGGGAATGCATTTGAGATGAATTGGCCGAGCGAACATGAAATCAAAACCTACACCACGGCAGAAAATCAGCATTTAACATTTCAATCTGTTCGCAATGGAAAGATTCAAGTACCTGCATTCTCCGTCATGACCTTAGTGATTCAGCCGAATATCTAAAGAAATCTCGTAGGTCTAATCAAAATTCGGGGTAGGTATTTGGTATATTTTATGTTTATTTGTTGGCTACCAAACCTTATTAACATGAAAAAATCATTGCTTCTGAGCTTCATGCTCTTTCTTTGCCTGAGTGTGCTAGGTAAGCCCACCGGCACCTATTCCTATGTTGTTGAAGGATTTGACTGGGGCGCGGGTGTCAATAAAGTGATCCTTCATCTAGCTGACACCACCTCGAAAGTGTCGGCATCCGAATACCAGGTTTTCGCCAGTCGGAAATCAGCCGCAGGTCCTATTGCTGATCTTCAAAATACCCGGGACATCGTCACGGCTTATGTCTCCGACGAACAAGGAAATCGCGTAAAAACAGGTAAAAACATCACGCTTGTGTTAGCGGTTAGCCCTACGGCTCCGATCACCTCACCTATTCAATACCTGCGCGGTAAAGGAAATGTCTGGGTCGATTATGCGATGACGGTGATGCATACGAAAAGCCAACAAATTTGGGATACGCCTGAGCGCAAAATCATGCCATTGGTCGATCAATTTGACTTGACGGGGAAGTTTACATTTAATGATAAATTAACCATGTCGTACGCGTCCTATGCACCAAAAACAACTAAAGAGAAGTCTCCACTGGTGATTTGGTTGCATGGTGGCGGTGAGGGCGGCACTGACCCAACGATCCCTTTACTGGGCAACAAGGCAGCTAATTATGCGTCTGAAGGAATTCAAGCCATATTTGATGGGGCCTATGTGTTATCTCCACAATGCCCGGGCGCTTGGATGCACAATGAAAAGGGCGTGGGCACACAGGGTAAAGACAACGATATCTACAATGAAGGATTAATGGCCTTGATTAAGAATTATGTCAAAGCCAATCCGAAAATTGACGCCAACCGCATCTATGTAGGCGGTTGTTCAAATGGAGGCTATATGGCCTTGAAATTGATTTTGTTGTACCCAGATTATTTTGCGGCGGGATACATCAGTGCGTTGGCGTATCGATCAGAATATATTACTGACGCTGATATTCAGAAAATCAAGCAAGTACCTATGTGGTTTGTGCACTCCAAAGACGACATGACGACTATTCCCAAGCTGACCGTAGAACCCGTTTTCGATCGCCTGCGTGCAGCGGGAGCGAAGAATGTCCACTTTACCTATTATGATCAGGTAAATGACATCACGAATTTCTATGGCGGAAAAGGCTTCCAATACAATGGCCACTGGTCGTGGGTTTATTTACATGAGAACTTACCACGAACTGATTTAGATGGGTCGGCAGTTCGCATCAACGGGAAACCAGTGACGATTATGGAATGGCTGGCAGCCCAGAAAAAAGGGAAATAAAATGAAAGGCAGCTCGAGAGGGCTGCCTTTTTTAGGCTAGTTCCTTTAATGCACGAACTAATTGATCTAAATCCTGGGGACTCGTAAAGACATTAGGTGTAATCCGACAGCCATGAACACCGTTCCCATCGATAGCTACGGTGTAGATCTTATACTTTTCCAAAAGGGTCTTCGCTAATTCGGCTGGTTTCAATCGGCTTACTCCCACATTTGCAATCGCACCATGGCGTTTAGAATCCGAAGGCGTATTTACCTGAATTCCGGGTATGCCGCGTACCTGACTAGTCCAATATTGCTGTAAATAACGAAGGCGTGCTTCCTTTCGAGCTGGGCCTAATTGGCGATAAAAATGTACCGCGTCTTGAATCGCCAAATGGGTATGAACTGGATTTGTGCCGAGGTGATTTAAACGTTCGATACCTTTGGCAGCTGCCTCATTTTCCGCAAAAACAGGCCATATTTTGGATACATGTTCAGGTTTGACATAAAGCATCCCCACACCCAGTGGAGCGGCTAACCATTTGTGCAAACTGGCGCCATAGTAATCACAGTGTAAATCAGGAAGATTAAACTCGAAATGCGCTACGGCATGGGCGCCGTCGACCATCACCTCTACCCCTTTCGCATGAGCCATATCGCAAATTTTACGAATGGGAAGGATTTGGCCCGTCACATTGACCATGTGGCAGACCATCAAAAGTTTCGTTTTTTCGGTGATTGCATCCGCATAAACCTGGACAATTTCCGCATCAGTTTTCGGATGCAAGGGGACAGATATTTTTTTTAAGATCACACCATGCCTCCGGGCAACTTGGTCAAACATATCTTGCATGGCGCCATAATCCTGAATCGCAAAAACAGCTTCATCCCTTACTTTCCAAGGATATCCACCAATAATCATATCCAGGGATTCGGTGGTATTGCGTGTTAAGATCAGGTCATCGGGAGAGCAGTTTACAATATCGGCAACAAGTTTACTCATTGCCTTGCGGTCGTCAAACTGCTTCGTACGCATGTAATATGCCCCATGGTAGTTTACATCGCGAATATGTTGGAGATGTTTTTCAAGTATTTCCTCTGGAAGGATATTGTAATATCCACTTTCCAGATTGATATAATCAGGCTTAACGCGATATGCTTTCCGAACCTGTACCCAAAATTCCTCATCGTCCGCAGTGGCCGGTTGGCGCAATAGCTCAGCCAGCGACGGCATGAGGCTTAAACCAAGGGATGATTTGAGGAATTGGCGTTTGTTCATTCGATGTTTCGAAAATATAATATCAGAAAATCACTCTTTACTTACCTTAATAACTTGGCTCTCTTGATTCGATTTTGAACTTAATAAAATTAGCATGTTAAATCAAACGGAACTAAACTACGGATTAACTTTAACAAGTTTCACACTTTTTAAAACACCCGAAACTTTTTCATCTAAACGCATAAAATAAGTACCAGGAGCTAAAGTACCCAAATCAACCCATTCTCCATCGAACACTTGCCCTTTCGACCATACCTCTTGACCTAAAATATTAATCACTGAAGCTTGAACCGAAGGTCCCCAATCCTTAGGAAATGACACTTGTATTTGGTGGACAAATGGATTTGGGGCCACTGAAAACGGGTTATCTTCCTCCGTAATAGCTAATACAATCTCACAACCATTGGCATCCACCTTCGCACCAGCCACGGTATTGGGGCATTTATCCATCACATTTTTTACCCCATCATTATCATCGTCTGGTCGCTTATCGAGCGCCTTATCTTTAATAATCAACATATAGTTCTCGCTCCCTTTCACCGCTGGATCCAAATCCAATTTAATGGAGGGCTGAATAACTTCTAAGATTCCATCACCATCTAGATCTGCATAGTCATAGGCATAACGCCCGAGGTTATTGGCTAAAGGACCATAGTTTTTCTCCGCCATGGTAAATAAGGAAATGTAGTTCGGTTTAGTTTTATATTCAAACTTCTTCGTGCCCGCATTAAATGAAAAATACTGAAAATCAGCTGATCCATTCCACAAATACTTAGGCTCCAGCGTGTTCACATAAGGAACCAAATCCAGATTCCCATCAGCATCTAAATCGATGAAATACATCCCACTTTCATTGGTAAACCATTTGCCAAAATTCCGCTGATCAGGAATGAACTTGGACGTCGTATTACTTAAAACACCTTTGGTATTCGTATAAATAATTATCTGATTGTGAGGTTCGATAAGCGCTAATTTCGTGGGCTGAAAATCCAAATTCCCCAAACCTGAGTACTGGTTTGTCAAGTAACAGATGTATTCCGGATTCCCATCTCCATCCAAATCTTGTTTCTTGAAAGCGCGCAAACTTTGATTCCCAGGGTTAATCGGATCTTTGGACTCATAGACCAAATCAATCTGCTTCGGATTTTTAAAATCAAAACTCGTTCCTCCCACATTTTCAAAGGCATAGAGATGCAATGACTTAGTATTTTCTTTTTTACCAATGCCCATAAGCTCCAACCTGCCGTCTTGGTTTAAATCATCTAAGATTAATCGACCTTCTGAAAACATAATGTCGGTCTTAGTTTTCGTCAAAGTAAAATTCCCTTTTCCGTCATTAATCATGACGGAGAAAAACCAACCATTCATGGATTGCGCCATCTGAACCAAATCAATATCTCCGTCCTTATCAATATCTCCGGAACCAATCGACTGAATGGAATCAAAAATGTTACTAGGGTCTTTTGCCCGTTCAGCGCTAATGTCAATCTTATTCACTTCATCAATCAAATAACTTTGATCTTTGAATGAATAATACCGGTTCAACTTAAACTCTGGCTTACTATAATCAATTCCAACTCGATGGTTGTTATTTTTATCCAACCAGAATTGTACTTGCTTATAATTTTCCGCACCCACTTGTTCCGCATGATAATGCTCTCCTCCAGGAAATATTTCTAGTTTACCATCCTTGTTGACATCAACCAGCTCATAGTTTTGAATCGCGTGAAAAATCGAATAATCGAGGTAATTTGGATTTCGATACACATCAAAACTAAAGTTTCCTTTGTTTTTAAAGTAGATGGGCACCGACAAATGCCCCAATGCCATAGGTGACGTTATACCACTGATGAACGTACTCGAGTGAATGATATCCATTTTCCCATCCTGATTATAATCCATAGGAATGGTTCCTCGGTCAAAAGGTGGATGAAAATCCGCTATTCCGTTCACCATCCGTCCGGTCTCATTTTCGAATGCAAATGGATTATTGATGGCATAAATATCAACTGTCTCTGTACTTTTTAGCTTAATTGGATTTACGAGATAGGAATTAATCACATCACAAACATCTCCTATTCCGTCTTTGTCGGCATCCGCCTGATCCGGATTATAAGACTTGGAACAATTGTCTAGCTCATCTGCTATCCCATCCTTATCCACATCTGAAACAACAATTTTCTTAACTATCGTCAAACTATCCCCATGTGTACGCACGAACTCCACGCGGCCGTCATTATCTAAATCAACGAGATCAAAACTATTTTTTTGGAACATTCCTTGATAGATTCCATTATTGGTAAAGAATGAGTTGAAGCCATTTAGATTTTTGAATATAAACTTACTTTGGGATGGATCCCATTCAAAATAGTTGATGTCGTCTTTGGCATTCCAACTTACCGACGTATGCTGCGTGGTATATGGATACAAATCAAGAAAACCATCTTGGTTGATATCCTCAAATTGCATTCCACTGTGGTTAAAATAAATTTTATCAAAGCCACCTAAATCACCAATATACTGTGAACTGACATTGCTAAGTGCATTTCCCCGATGTGTATATACATAAATCCGATTAAATGGTTCATAGGTTGCACGCTTAACGGGGTCATTGATGATATCATTCCCGATGGTGGCATACATGTTCGTACTGTATATGATAATTTCCTGATTCCCATCATTATTCAAATCGGTAATTTTAAACGACCTTAAACATTGACTTAAATTGTTGGGCGATGTGATGGTCTCGATGACAATCGGATTAGAAAAATCAAAAACACCCTTTCCTTTATTTGGGTAAAATACGACATCACTCTTCTTGCCGGTTTCTGTTCGATCCCCGATGGCTATAATATCTAAATTTCCATCACGATTAACATCAAAGCTGATCATTCGACCTTCATTTAAAAAATAAAGGGAAGGCTGGCGGGTCAACTTGAAATTGCCTTTACCATCATTTTGAAGATAATTCATCACGTTACCCTGACAGTGGGTCGTAGCCATGGTCACATAATCCACATCGCCATCGTTGTCAAAATCCCCGGAACCAATCGATTGAATGGAGTTAAACTGACCTTCACAATCTGTGTTCACGGAGGAGATATCAATTTTCCCCACTTGATCTTTCATCAAGCCATTTTCATCAAAGGAATAATAACGGTTTAACTTAAATTGATACTTACTATAATCACGGGATTCGACATGATTAGCATTCGTTGCCAGCCACTTAATGGACTTTTGCTCCATACCTGGAATAATGTTTTCCAAATGATAATGCTCACCTCCTAATAAAATATCCTGCTTCTTATCACCATTGACATCCTCTAAAATATAGTTTTGGAGCGCGTGAAAAATGGAATAATCTTTAAAATTGGGATTGACGTAACTCTTAAATTTAAAATTTCCTTGATTGATGTAATACAAGGGTAATGCCATGTGACCCATGCCAATCTCCTCCCCGTTTGCAATTGGCCCATAACTAGCGATTATATCTTGTAACCCATCTTGATTGATATCGAGTGCAACCAAACCACGATCAAACGGCACGGGTAATGCATTTTTTGAAAAACCAAATTCTTTGTAGGGAACGGGAAGTCGGTAGACTTCGTATCCATTTTTCGTGAGAATCTTTTTGGCACTCAAATCCATAACCTTTGGCATGGTGTTTTGGCCGAATAAACTGACAGTCAAGAGAAATAGTAAACAGCTAAAAAGGAAGCGCATAGATTAGATTAGAATTATTCATACTAAATATACAACAACCTACATGTGAGCTCCAAAAAATATATGTTATTCGCATTCGCAAACATATATTTTATGGCAATAATCAGTTGGCATTCCCCACGATCCTGATGCTAATCACGATTCTTTACCCTACCTCCCACTACCTTGCAGAAAAAATAAGCATCATGAAAAAGCTCGAATTATTCGTTGAAAACATTAAATGTGGAGGGTGCATGACGAGCATCAAAAAAGCAATTCTCGAATTAGCGGGAGTCACGCATGTAGACATTGCGTTAACTGAAGAAAAAATCACCATTGAAGGAGATCACCTAAAGAGAGCTACCATTGCTAAAATACTAGATGGCCTGGGTTATCCAGAAAAAGGCAATAATACACTTTTCAAAGAAGCCAAATCGTACGTGAGTTGTGCGATAGGTAAAATGAGTTGAATGCTTAAATCAAAAAGCAGGCCATCTATTGATAGCCTGCTTTCTTTTTTTCTCTCTTTTCTTCTTTTTTCTCCTTTGGAGTCTTCGCGGGTTCCTTCTTCTCCGCCTTCTTGGAATTCATGCCTTTGGCCATGGTGCTGGGGTTTAGGCCAACAAGTACGGAAAATATTCCGAGAATCCCCCTACATGGTATGGGTGAAACTTAATTAACCCGAAACCCATACACCGCCGAATAACTCGTAGAAGTCCCATCAGAGGTTTTGACCATCCAAAAATACGTACCACCCGACTTCACCGGAATCGTTAATGTCTCCGATTTAGTCTTTTGCGCGGCCACCTCACGATTCCTAACTTTGGCGATATCCGTGTCAACAAATACCTCATACGATAACAACGAATTTCCTGTGTCAGGATCTGATCCCGACCAAGTTAATTTCACCTGTCCCGACGCCGCAGAGACTTGTTGGCCCGAGGCCGGAAACGTCAAACTTGCCGGGAATGGCGCATAAGAAACCTCTCCCGCACCCGTCAAATAAAATTTCCATTTAGCCGAACTTGCGGTCAACGTAGTCTTCACAGATTTAGAAACGATCTGCCACTCATACGGCAATCCCGTCGCCAACGTAACCGTGGCTGGGCTCGTTGGAAAACTTTTAGTCTCCGTGGTATTGGTCTTTAAATTCGTAATCTTTAAGTCGTAACTCGTTGCCCCCGCTGCAGGAACCCATGTAAACTGAACTTCATCCGCACGCGTATTCCCTCCCACCAAACAAACCGAATTGTTCGTTGGCTTACTCAACTCCACCGCCTCCGGTGCCTTTTCAGGTACGGCTGGTACAACCTCTACCTCCTTCTTAGCGCTGCAAGACATCAAATAAATCCCAACCAAAATCAATGCGATATACTGCCTCATAGTTTCATCAATTTAACTTGTTGTTGCACCGTTTTACTTGATACTTCCAGCAGATACGTTCCCGTCACATACGAACTCAAATCTAACGAGACCATCCGCATGGCATCCACCGCATGCAGCGCACGCGCAAACATTTTTCCTTGTAAATCATAGATCCCAATCTCCACTTCGCGATCTTGTCCTGCCACGTAAACGGTCATCGGTCCCATCGTCGGATTCGGGAAACACTGAACCTGTTCCGAACGGAATATCTCCCGATTAAACTCACCCTGACAACCTTGCGATGTCCATACACGGACTTGATTTTTCCCGGTGACTAAATCTGTCGACCATGTTCCCGCTTTTACTTCAAACTTCGTGTCATTCACCTGAATGAAATAGGTATCCGCTCCCTGTAAATCCAGTTTCAAGGTTTGATTATCTGGACTCAAAATTGCTTGTACGGCCAATTGATCTGGCTGTTTTACCTGAACATCGAACAACTGCACATAATCCTTTTGCCCCTCAATCGTGATAGAAATCGTATATGTTCCGATCACCAAATTATCCAAGACTTGCTTCGCACCGGCCACAGCCTTGAGTGATTTGGCATACGATGAAGGCCCTTTAATATCAACCAAATAGGTGTATTTCAAATCTTTAAATGTCATTTGAAGCGCGCCATTGGTGGTGCCTGGACAGGTGGTTGCCGTTACTTGAATCGAATAATTGTCTGATGGCATTTTAAAAACCGGACAACCATTAATATCCACCATCGTCCCGAGCGGCGTATTCGCACACTGATCAAATAAATCGGGAACGCCATCCGAATCTGAATCCGCAAACGTATCCTTAATCAATTGAATCTTCTCAAACTCACGATACATAATCTGTTTATTCATGGATGCAGGCGACCCCATCCATTGATTCAATAAAGACGAATAAGCTTGTCGATAATCATATAACACTGGCAAATCTTCATTCATTTTATAATTCGTCGGTATAACAGGATTCGCACCTATCACACCACCTTTCACGGCATTACCGAAAACAAACATCGGCGCAACAGTTCCATGATCCGTTCCTGAACTACCATTCGAATGAATCGTTCTGCCAAATTCCGACAACGTTACACCTACGACCCGATCGCCCAAATTCTGCGCATCCAAGTTTTTCATGAACGTAACAATCGAATCATTCAACTGCTTCAGTAAAACCGCATGCTGACCCTTCGTAAAATCCTGGGTGTCCACTTGTTGGCCATGCGTGTCAAAACCGCCCAAGCGCAACATATACACCCGCGTATTCAATCCTCCTGAAATTAGGCGGTGAATAATCTTAAACTGATTCCCTAAATCATTTTCCTCAAACGGATGAGGCGTCGTACCTGCCCGATAAGCCGCTTGAACCACAGCTCCATATTCTTGGGACTGTCGGCCTATTAACTGTAAATACGCCAATCTTGAGCCCTGTAACGTCTCCGGATAGGTGTTGACAAATGGATTCATCAACTTGTAAAAGTTATCTGGGTTGTTGTAGATTAGACTGGTAAATGAATTTTGGCCTTGAAAAAGTAAGCTAGATTGCCAGCTGATTTCAATGGACAAAGGATGTGGAAAATTCGCATTGGGATATGCCTT
>CAZUAZ010000056.1:0-1061 GCA_964618445.1 uncultured Aquirufa sp.
ACCTCCCGCGACACCGCCTCCGCATAGCCCTTCGCCGCACAATTCGTAAAAAACGCCTCCCGAATCCGCTCAAATTCCGCCCGCGATCGGTGCTTGCCCGACATCCCTCGCCGCAACACATCCGCCTCCGCCAAACTCAACCCCGCAAAATAATGCGCCACCTTGATCACATCCTCCTGATACACCATCACCCCATAGGTCTCGCGCATCAGCTCGCCCATCAACGGGTGTACCGGCTCATACGAATCCGGCGCATGATACCGCTCAATATAAGCCTTCATCATCCCAGACGACGCGACACCCGGTCGGATAATCGACGAGGCAGCGACCAAGGTTATGTAATCCTGGCAGTCCAACTTCTTCAATAACTGCCGCATCGCGGGCGATTCAATGTAAAAACAACCCATGGTTTCGTGCCGCATCAACTGCCCACGAATCCCCTCATCCTGCATAAAATCCTGCACCCGATGCACATCCACATCCACCCCACGATTCGCGCGAATGATATCCACCGACTCCTTGATATGCCCCAACCCGCGTTGCGACAAAATATCAAACTTTGCAAAACCAATCTCCTCCGCCACATACATATCAAACTGACAGATGGGAAAACCCTTTGGCATAGGCTCTAAGGCCGTATACGCAAATAAAGGCTCCTCCGAAATCAGGATCCCACCCGCATGAATGCTCAGGTAATTCGGGAAGTCCAATAACAAATTCCCGTACTTCACAATCAACATGTGAATCTCCGAACTCACCTCCCGCATCGCCGTGGCTGGGTCCAACCACGCATCAATCTCCGCTTTGGGAAGACCAAAAACCTTTGCCAATTCCCGGTAAATGGATTTATCCCGAAAGGTTACATAGGTCGCCAACAAACAAACATGCTTCGCGCCGTAACGCTTAAAGATATAATCGATGATGTCATTACGCTCATCCCAGGAAAAATCAATATCAAAATCCGGCGGACTCGTCCGATGCGGATTAATGAATCGCTCAAAATACAAATCCAAGGCCACCGGATCCACATCCGTAATCCCCAAACAATAGGCCACAATCGA
>CAZUAZ010000056.1:1161-6709 GCA_964618445.1 uncultured Aquirufa sp.
CTGTTCCGAGGCATCCAATAACCCCGGATAATCCCGACAAATCTCCCGCAACTCTTCCGGCGTGTACATGCGCTCATCCTCCTGCGCCTGCGCCTTGGGTGAAAGCTTACTCAACAAGACATTTTGGTCAATCGCACGCAACAAACGGTGCATCGAAAAACCCTGCTTGTTCAAGAACGTGACCGGTTGGCACCACACCATCCCACCCAAATCCTTCACATTCCACAAGGCCTTCAAATCGGTTCCACGAACACCCCAACGCTCGTTTTTACCGAGGGTTTGCAAGCTCCGTCGCCGACTAAACGGAAAAATCGTCCACACATCCTCCCATTCCGGAGGACGCTCCGGCCAATCCCCGCCAGCCAATAAAATCTGAGAAGCAAAGGCATTAATTTGTGCCAAACCTGCGGGGTTACGCGCCAGGCAAACATAGCCTTTGGTAAATTCCATCCCCACGACTGGCTTAATCCCAGCTTCTGTACAGGCCTGCACAAAATCGAAAACCCCAGAAGCGCGGTGAATATCCGTTAAGGCCAATACCTGAATGCCACGCGCCACCGCCGCTTCCACCAGCTGCTCAGGCGAAAGCGTTCCATAACGGAGGCTATAAAAGGAGTGACAATTCAAGTACATGGGCTATTCCGACTTAGGTCCTAAGGCATTTCGACGCTCTCCGCGCTCCATCAGTCCACTCGCCCGTAAAACCGAGAAGTCACCATAGCGATTTCGTAGATTATCCATCGCCCCATACAAAGGCACCAGACGCGCCCCATCATCAAACAGACTCAACTGCTCCTGGCCTTGCAACAATTTGGAAAAGCGTACCCCAATCAGCCGAATCAACAGTCGGCGATCATACAATTTCTCAAACAATTCATGCACCGCCGGAATCAGGCGATGATCACTCGCAGACGCCGGAATACTGATTTGTCGGGTATGCGTATCAAAATTCGAATAGCGTAATTTAACCGTGATGCAAGAAGTGCATTGGCCGAGTTTGCGGAGATCGTAGGCCAACTGCTCTGTTAAGGAGCCCAGAATCCGATGCAACAAATGTACATCCGTCGTGTCTTGTTCAAACGTAATCTCCTTCGAGAGCGACTTTTGTTCGGAATAAGGGACGACAGGACGTAAATCGATGCCATTGGCGCGCTCCCACAACATCACACCGGATTTACCAAAAGTACGTTCCAAGATCTTCAGTGGCATTTGGCTGAGGGTACCCACATGCACAATACCCATGTTTCGGAGGGTTTGGGCCGTTACGGCTCCGATCATGGGAATCTTGCCAACGGCCATCGGAGCTAAGAAAGCCTTCTCTTCTCCCGGTAATACCTGAAATTGGCCCGCAGGTTTGACGTGATTCGTCGCGACTTTGGAAACTGTTTTATTAACGGATAGGCCAAAGGAAATCTGCAAACCGGTTTCCTTATGAATCTTTTGACGTAAATCTGTCGCAAATTGGTACGAGCCAAAAAACCGCTCCATCCCCGTCATATCCAAATAAAACTCATCGATTGATGCCTTCTCTACCACGGGTGCACGATCCATAATCATCCGCGTCACCCAATCCGAATGCTGTGCATACGCTTCAAAATCTCCCCGCAACACCAGCGCATCTGGACATAACTTCAAAGCCATCCGCATGGGCATCGCCGAACGTACCCCAAACGCACGCGTCTCATAACTGCAAGCTGCGACAACTCCTCGGTCCGACAAGCCTCCCACGATCACGGGTTTCCCCACGAGACGCGGATCTCGGAGTCGCTCGACGGAGACAAAGAACGAATCTAAGTCCATGTGCACAATGGCGCGATCTTGCATAAAATTGGTAGCTATTTGGGTAATTCGAATACCTTTCGTAACTTCGATGAGTATACGATTAAATATTGGATACGAATTTTATTCATTTTACTTAAATAAGCAAATCGCATGAGCACTTTTTTTAGTCAGAATTTACGTTTTTTACGCAGCAAGATGTCCGAGAAAACATCGCAAGAAAAACTGGCTGAATTAATCAACATCAAGAAGCCCACCTTGGGCTCGTACGAATCCGGCAGAGCAGAACCTAAATATGCCGATCTCATCGAAATAGCTGAGTTTTTTAAGGTAGAGGTGGATGAATTACTTAAAGAAGATCTTTCGAAAAGACTTCCCGGGATGGCCAACAAGCCTAAGCTACGTATTTTAGCCACCACGGTTGATTCCAATAATGAAGAGAATATCGAGATGGTGCCCGTCAAAGCTTTGGCAGGATATACCGCTTCCTATGACGACGTAGAATTCATCCAAGAACTACCTACCTTCCAAGTTCCCTTCTTACCTCGCGATAAAAAATACCGTGTATTCCCCATCAAAGGCGAATCCATGTTGCCCTTACAACCCGGCTCACTTGTCTTCGCAGAATACGTAGAAGACTGGACCGCCATCAAAGACGGAACGATTTGTATTGTGGTGACGCGTGAAGACGGTGTCGTATTGAAACAAGTCATTAATCACTTGGCCGACCGCAAAGTATTGATCCTCAATTCGACCAACAAAACCTACGATCCCTACCCGATCCTAGGCTCTGAAATCCAAGAAATCTGGAAGTTCGCCGGGTATTTTCATAGTGATTTTCCAAGCAAGTCCGAAGGAAATGAGTCCGAAGTCCGAAGGCAATAAAAGGCCAAGGGCAAATGAGTCCGAAGGGAAATAGTCCGTAGGCAGTTAGTCCGAAGGGAGGCCTTAAACAATTACCCCTCCGGACTTCGGACTTCGGACTACCTCTTACCTCTTGATTCCAGCGTCTAACGTCCAACGTCTAATAATCATGCTTGCAAAAATATCCTCCAGTTTAGGCATTCCAGAAAACCAAGTACGTAAAACCATTGAACTGCTCGATGAAGGTGCCACAATTCCCTTTATTTCCCGTTATCGGAAAGAAGCGACTGGAAGCCTTGACGAAGTACAAGTAGCCCAAATACGCGACTTGCGTGATCAATTGATGGAATTAGAAAAACGCCGTGAAGCCATCCTAAAATCACTTAAAGAATTAGATAAACTAAGCCCCGAACTCGAAAGAGCCGTGCGCGGAGCGGAAACCCTCGCCAAACTCGAGGACATCTACCTTCCCTACAAACCCAAGCGCAAAACACGTGCGATGGCCGCAAGGGAAAAAGGACTACAGGCTTTGGCAGATAAACTATTCGAACAACGCATGCTTGACCCAGAAGTCTTAGCCGCAGAGTTCCTTGATGATACGGAAGAAGCTTTGGCAGGAGCACGCGATATTTTGGCAGAGGAAATGATGGAAACAGCCGAAGCACGCGAAGAAGCTCGCCAGTTGTTCTCCCGCAAAACAACCATTAAATCCACCGTCGCCAAAGGAAAACAAGAAGTGGGGATTAAATATAAAGACTATTTCGATTGGTCCGAATCCCTAGCTCAAGCACCTTCCCACCGCATTTTAGCCTTATTTAGAGGAGAAAACGAAGGAATCTTAAACTTAAACTTGGCAGGGCCAGACCAAGATGTACTCGACAAATTAGACCGTCGGTTCATTAAAGGAAACAATGCCTGCGCCCGACAAGTAACGCTGGCCATCCAAGATGGATATAAACGCTTGCTCTTGCCAGCTATGGAAAATGAAATGCGGGCGGAAGCAAAGAAACGTGCCGACGAGGAAGCGATTCGTGTCTTTGCTGAAAACATGCGTCAATTGCTTTTGGCAGCACCGCTCGGACAAAAACGGGTACTCGCACTAGACCCAGGATTCCGTACTGGATGTAAATTAGTCTGCCTAGATGAGCAAGGTACACTGCTCGATAACACAGCCGTTTACCCACATACTGGTCCTGGACAAGCACAAGAGGCCGCTCATACCATCAGTGCATGGGTAAAGAAATACAAGGTGCAAGCCATCGCAATAGGCAACGGAACGGCTGGTCGGGAAACCGAAGCCTTTGTACGCAACTTGAAATTGGAAGGGATAAACATCATCATGGTCAACGAAAGTGGGGCATCCATTTATTCTGCTTCCGATGCAGCACGTGAAGAATTTCCAGATAAAGATATTACGGTACGTGGAGCAGTTTCCATTGGTCGTAGATTAATGGACCCCTTAGCGGAATTAGTTAAAATTGACCCCAAGTCGATTGGCGTGGGACAATACCAACATGATGTCGACCAAAAAAAATTACAAGCATCATTGGATGACACTGTAATTTCGTGCGTAAACTCCGTAGGTGTCGAACTAAATACCGCCTCCAAACAAATTCTTTCTTACGTTTCTGGACTTGGACCGCAGTTGGCCCAAAACATCATCGACTACCGTACGAAAAACGGCCCCTTCATCAAGCGATCTGACTTGAAAAAAGTGGCTCGGCTAGGTGAAAAAGCCTACGAACAAGCCGCGGCTTTCTTACGCATTCGGCATGCGAAAAATCCGTTAGATGCCAGCGCTGTTCATCCAGAACGTTATGATATCGTAGAAAAGATGGCGAAAGATTTGAATTGTAAGGTGGGTGATTTATTGGCCAACGAATCCCTTCGTAAGCAAATTCAATTACAGAAATACGTGACTAGCGAAGTGGGAATGCCTACGCTCACAGACATCTTGGCTGAATTAGCTAAACCCGGCCGTGACCCGCGCGAACAATTCGAAGCTTTTGAATTTACCGAAGGTGTAAATGAAATCAAGGATCTACGCATCGGTATGAAACTACCAGGGATTGTAACCAACATTACCAATTTTGGCGCTTTTGTAGACATTGGCGTACATCAAGACGGATTAGTCCACGTAAGCCAGTTGGCCGACAAATTTGTCAAAGACCCCAACGAAATCGTCAAAGTAGCTCAAAAAGTCATGGTTACCGTGACCGAGGTGGATGAAGCACGAAAGCGCATCGCTTTAAGTATGAAGAAATAAAAAAGGCCATCCGCGGATGGCCTTTCAATTTACTTTTTGCAGCAACTAGGGAGTTTATCGAAACTCTTTTTAATTGCCTTTACATCGTCAGCATCATATCCTGTTTCCGCGATCACTTGCTTAATCTTCGCGACATCGATTTTATCTGGATTATACACCACGGTAATGTTTGATTGATCCTCCAAATTCAAATCCGATTTTTCAACCCCTTTAGTCAAGGCTAAATTCTTTTCGATGCGTTCCTTGCACATCTCACAAATAGCGGAAGTTTTAATCTTCACTGTTTGAGTAGGTCCTGACAAAAATCCAAAGAGCAGTACTAATAATAATGTTTTCATACTATTTTATTTAACCCCAGGCGTCAGCCTGAGAAGCCTAAACTATTTTTTTACCACTTTCATATCCATCGTACACGCAGGACACTTTCCTTTTTTCGCGTAAGTCTTAGCCCCTTCACACTTCATGGGACACTGATACACTTCTTTTTTCTCCTCCGTTTTCGTCTTTTTAGACGATGGCGTTTGCGCAAATGTTCCAAACATCGCAAAAACCATTCCGGAAACTAAGATGACCTTTTTCATATAATTATTATTTAGTTGATTTTATAACGTATTCCTGTGTAAACCATCCGCCCAGCTA
>CAZUAZ010000056.1:6809-13105 GCA_964618445.1 uncultured Aquirufa sp.
GCATGCATACGTGGCACCCATTTGGTTCCCAATTGATTGTGAAAATCAATGCGATTACCTACGACCAACGTGAATCGATTCGGAATTGTCCAGATGTATTCGCCGAAAAACCCAGGAACTATTTCCGTTCGCGCATAGGTAGAATCAATATAACGTTCTTGGTATGAATCATACAAAAAGCTCGATCCAGCCTTCCAAGTATGATTTGTGTTGTCGATGATGGATTGATAAATTAAATTACCGAACACACTTTGCTCACGCCCGACATACGACTTGAACGCAAAATAGGAATCGTTTCGGTGGTCGGCTGCCGACAGAATCAGCCCTAAACCTTTCCAAGGTTTGGTTTGAAACAAGCGGGCAATTTTGGCAAAACTCTCAAAACGGGTGGTTGCACTTCCAAAACCATACACGCGATACCGATTTGATGTTTTTTCCTCGAAATTCATTTGGCCAGCCACGCGTTGTTCACGCAAATAACCTCCTCCCCATTGCACCATCCACTTATCTGTTGCATACTTCCATCGGTTCATGACATTGACCAAATTGAACAAAGGCAAATCCATAAACCCATCCTTATTTCCATCGAGGCGGGATACTTGTTGGGAATAATGTGTCAACAATGCCGTGGAAAGCTTTCCATTAAATTTATGTGCGGCTTGTTGGTTTACCTCAAATCTCCCTTGCGAATTTCCATAGGTATTTAAAAAATATACTTCTGAGGTATCCGGTTTAACCAATTCCATGTTGATGGCTCCCGTCATAGATTCATATCCATTCACCACGGAACTTTGGCCTTTGGCTAAATCGATCGAACGAATCCACGTACCTGGAATGTAATTCAACCCATAGGTTGATTTTAAGCCGCGAATGGAAGGAACATTTTCTACTTGGGTTTGCACATAGGTACCTGAAAGCCCCAAAAGTGAAATTTGTTTCGCGCCTGTGATGGCATCTGTAAAATTGACAGATACACTTGCATTCGTCTCAAAACTTTCGGAAAGGTTACAACATGCTGCCTTGGCAAGGGTTTTCATCGTTAAGATTTCTCGACTTTGAATGGATTGAACATCATGTCCGCCAGGCGATGCCCGTACACTCACCTCAGCTAATTCGCTCGAATTAGCCGTCAAATGAACATGTACAAATTTAGGTTTATCTATCCAAACAGAGTCAGACTTAAATCCGACCGCACGAATGGTGAGCCAACCGGGAAACGTACGTACACGCAATTTAAAAACTCCATCCACACCGCAGGTGGCACCTAATTTATCGGCCGAATAATAGACCGTAGCTCCAGGAATATCCTCCATGTTGCCCTGAGCATCCAAGCTCATCACGCGGCCATTGAGCTCCTGTGCCACTAGGGGAAAACCCCATAAACAAAAAATTATAAGCAATAATCGATTCATTTGAAATAGATTTAACGTAAAACGAAATGTTTTTAATGGTCGTTAAATGGCCTAAATCAAATATACTTGGATGCATGCGCGCTTGACAGAAGCGGGTGGTGAAAAATCAGATTCTTGAAGAAATAAACTGGGTTCGAAATGTGTGTAGCTATCGAAAAAGTTCGACAATTTGCCTGAGGGAGCGGTCGCTACAAAATCGAAATCAATAAATTTCAACTGCTGCTCAGCGCTTAATTTGACCTGAAATTGGTCATAGGTACAACAAGAGGCACGAGATACAACATCGCGTGTGACAGGTTTGCTTTTTGCACAACAACTTACGTAATTACCCCATCCGTAAGAAACACTTCCAGTAAAAATACAGGTGGCAGATTTCCACGCGAAGCCTGTTTGGCCTAAAAGAAGCCAAAAAACAAAGAATAGTACGAAAGACTTTTTCAATATTTTCGTCATGGGTACATGTAACAAGCGCGGAAAATTACGAAAGGAAACGTTAATATATAAGTCAATGCCATAGAAATATTCTTTCTTTGCAGTTGCTATGATTAAACGGGTGTATCTCTTTATTGTTTTGGTATTAGGTGTGTTTCAAGGTATGGCCCAAGAAACTCGTTACCGCTACCTCGTACTCTTTAAGGACAAAAAAAACTCCCCATTTTCAATCACTGCGCCAGACAAATTTTTGTCGGCATCTGCCATTAATCGCAGGTTAAAAAACAAAATTGAGATTCGGGAACACGATTTACCTGTAAACCCATCCTACATCGAGGAATTAAAGGCAGCGGGAGCTCAGATTATTTATCCCCTTAAATGGGTCAATGGGGTATTGATTAAGGAAAAACCGAAAAACATCGCCAAAATTAAAGCACTAAAATCAGTGATAGGGCTTTACAAAAATATGCCCTTGGATTCAAGTTCAGATCTCCGTCTTGAAACGCAAGCTAAAAATCTTTCGAACGAATCCGCGGTCCTTGATTACGGGAACTCATTAGCGCAGATAAGCCAATTGGGCGTGAACAACATGCATGCGAAAGGCTTTACGGGCAAAGACATTAAAATCACCTTATTGGATGATGGCTTTTCACAAGCTGACCAAGTGGGCTATTTACAAAATGTGTATACCGAAAAACGGCTATTAGGCACACTAGTGACTGATCCTGGGCTACGTTCTGTATATGTGGGTGGGGCACATGGAACCAATGTTTGGAGTACGATAGCCGCGCAATCACCTGGAAAATTAATTGGCACAGCTTTTCAAGCCCAATTCGCCTTGGCACAAACAGAGGAAGGGAATCATGAGCTCTTGGTTGAAGAAGCTAATTGGATGCGTGGAGCAGAATGGGCGGACAGTTTGGGAACGGATATCATTACTTCATCGCTGGGATATTCAGAATTTGATAATAGTCAATACAATCATAGCTATGCAGATATGAATGGCAAGACTACTTTAGTCACCCAAGCTGCAGCGTTTGCAGCGAGCAGAGGAATTGTGTGTATTATTTCGGCGGGAAATCAAGGGAATGACGCTTGGAAATACATTACTGCTCCGGCAGATGCCGACTCAATTTTAAGCGTAGGTGCAGTGGATCGAAATGGGCTACGCGTTTCATTTAGCTCGATAGGTCCCTCGGCTGACTTACGAATTAAGCCTGACGTCGCGGCTATGGGTTTAGCCACAATTGCTGGCCTACCTTCCGGCTCATTTGGTTCAATTAGTGGAACATCCTTTTCTGCGCCTTTAATAGCTGGATTGGTCGCTGGAATCATACAAGCGAACCCGCAAAAGACCGCACAAGAAATTATTCAAGGAATCCGAAAATCAGGTACTCAGTCGTCAAAACCTGACCAATTACTCGGTTATGGCATTCCAAATTTCGACCGAGCCAATCAAATCATAAACCCCATCTTGGGAAATGAATTACCTGTTGTTAATCAGTTTCATGTATATCCCAACCCAGTTGCTGTAGGTCAAAAAATTCAGGTTTCAACAAGTGGAATAACCCAAGGAACCTTAGACATTTTGAATGTTCAAGGAGCTATTGTCCAATCACTTAGCTTCCAAAATACAGAATTTGATTTTTTTGTAGCGCCTTTCGTTTCTGGAAAATATTATTTTAGATTTACACACGGAAATCTTGTCACAGTGATTCCTGTACTACTAAACCTGTAAAAATGAAATCTCGCTTTTTATCGTTGGACATCCTCCGCGGCATTACATTAGCCGCTATGATTTTAGTTAATACGTCCGGCAATGGCACATATACCTACGGTCCCTTACAACATGCTGATTGGCACGGCTTCACACCCACGGACCTCGTATTTCCTACCTTCCTATTTATGGTGGGCGTTGCGATGCGATTCTCATTTAAAGCATTCAACTATACCTTAACTCCTGCCGTTCGAACAAAAATTCTAAAAAGAACGGTCTTATTATTCCTCATCAATTACATCATATTCTATTTTCCTTTCCTTGATTTTACGTGGGAAAATTTGCGCTTTTTAAATGTATTGCCCCGCATTGCGTTATCGTATTGTGCCATTTCATTTATCACCTTAAGTGTCCCAGCACGCTGGCTTACCACGATAAATATCAGTTTTTTACTCGCCTACTGGGCTATTATGGCCATTTTTGGCGACACAGGTGTAGCCTATGAATTGGGGTCAAATGCCGTTCTCAAATTGGATTTGTTTCTCTTTGGACCTACCCACTTATATGACGGAAATGGGATTCCATTTGACCCAGAAGGCTTTTTGAGCACATTACCAGCCTTGAGTACCTGTTTATTTGGTTACCAAGTAAGCTTGTATTTAGAGAAACAAAGGGACACGCAAAAACCTGCTTTAACCGGTTTACTTGTTTATGGAATTGGGCTAATCGTATTGGCCCTGATATGGGACAAAAGCTTTCCCATCAACAAAAAATTATGGACGAGTTCGTTTGTTCTTTTATGTGCAGGGATAGATTTTGTATTGATTGGCTTATTGAATTGGTGGATTGAAGTCAAGGAAAGGAATTTTGCGAATACCTTCTTCTTGGTTTTTGGTACCAATTCTATTTTAGCTTACGCCATCTCGGAAGTGTTAACGATTCAAATGTCACATGTCCAAATACAAGAGGGATCTGGAACAACGTCACTAAACGATTGGATTTATTGGCACATTTTCGAACCCGTATTCGGAAAATTCAACGGATCACTAGCGTACGCAATCTGCTTCGTGCTGGTTTGTTGGTCCCTTTGCTATGTTTGCTACAAGCGAAAATGGTTTCTGAAAGTTTAAGCAAACAACATCGCCGCACCGAATACCCCCGCACTATCGCCTAATTTGGGCTTGACAATCGGGGTATTTACTTCCCCAGAATTGAAAATGTATTTCTTTATCCGATTATAGCCTTCGGTGTATAGCAAGTCAATATTGCCTACCCCGCCACCGATGACAATGACATCTGGGTCAAGCACGTTGATTAACGTAGATATGGCCCGACCGAAATTCTCCAACATGCGGTCTACGGTTGCCAAAGCAACAGGATCATTTCCTGCAAAATAAGCTTGCATAATCTGCGGCATGCGCATCTTTTGACCCGACTGGCGTTCATAAAATAACTCCAATGCCGGTCCAGAAATCACATGTTCAACACATCCAGCTTTCCCACAGTAACATGGATCTCCCCCCTCTTCCAAAATATTATGCCCCCATTCCCCTCCAATTCCATGTACACCTTTAACCACTTTGCCATGCGCAACCAATCCTCCTCCAACGCCAGTACCCATAATCACACCAAAGACAATTTCGGCTCCGGGCTGAACGTCCAATACAGCACCTAAATGAGTTTCTGCCAATGCAAAACAATTCGCATCATTGGCAAGCGACACCTCACACCCTAAAATAGCCGCCAAATCCGAAGCCATGGCCTGTCCATTCATACAGACCGTATTGCAGTTTTTCATGGTTTGGGTACGTGGATCCAACACACCTGGAGTGGCAAAGCCCACTTGGACAGGTGACTCATTCAGTTCAGTCGCCACCTCGTCCACTAAGCATTTAACTTGCTGTAGAATATGCGTATAACCTTTCGAAGCTTCTGTGTCAATGCGTTTGCGTAGGATCACACGCGTAGGATTCTGCCGATCTAATACGGCACATTCAATCTTGGTTCCCCCTAAATCAACACCCCATAAATTACCGCCTGTTGTCTTCATTTTCGAATATACTTAAATAACTTAAATAGCGACTAGATGCAATTTCTCCGGACTCAACCGCCTTGATAACGGCACAAGCTGGCTCTGAAATATGAACACAATTGTTAAATTTACACGCGCCCAACAAGGCGCGCATCTCTGGAAAATAATGGGCTAGCTCTTCTTTTTCAATCTCATGAATTCCCATTTCATTGATGCCCGGACTATCAATTAAATAGGTTCCGGCACTTAATTCCCACATGGTCGAATAGGTCGTGGTATGCACACCTTTCTGAGCAAAATCAGAGATTTCTTTGGTTTTAATCTGAAGATGCGGGGCTACAATATTCAACAAACTAGATTTGCCTACACCCGAATGTCCAGCAATCAAGGATACTTTTCCTTGAAACATGGCCTTAAATTCATCTACCCCCTGATTTTTCGGGATCGAGGTAAATAAAATTCCATAACCTAATTCTTGATACAACGCAGCATATTCAAAAACTTGATCTTGCTCCTCCGCATCCAATAAATCCATTTTATTGAAAACAATATGAACAGGAATGCGAAATGCTTCAGCTGTCACTAAAAAACGATCCAAAAATCCAAGTGAAGTTTTGGGCGATTTTAAGGTCATGACAAAAATTGCCTGGTCAACGTTGGCGGCCAACATCTGCCCTTGGGCGGTTTTGTGAACTGATTTACG
>CAZUAZ010000057.1:0-12881 GCA_964618445.1 uncultured Aquirufa sp.
AACTACTCGAATACCTTTAACAAGGCTCCGATGTCAGGTTCGAATGCAGGTGGTGCATTTAATACATCAGGTTTAGGTCGTATTGCAGTAGCGCAAGTACCTAACCTACCTGCACGTTTACCAGATGGTTCATACAATTTGGAAAACAATACAATTGGTCGTTTAAACAACTTATTGCCGGCACAGTTCCCTAACCCAGCTGTTGTACGTGATTTGGATAAGATTACATCTGAAAACACACGTTTGATTGCTAATTTAGGTGCTGAATTCCGCTTGGCGGAAGGTTTAACTGCGAAAACAAGTTATTCTTGGGATCGTCGTAATACTGAGAACATTCGTTTCTTCAACCCATTCAATGGTGATGGCTGGTCAGTAAGTGGTGATGCATATAACAACACCGCACGTTCAGATAACTGGAACTTAATTAACACCTTGCAATACAACAAGATATTTGCTGAGAAGCACAATATCTCTATTGTGGCAGGTTCTGACGTTCAGAAAACACGTGTGTTAAACTGGGGTGCACAACGTCAAGGTTTAGCTGACTTCTTCTTTACAGATTTCCAAGGAAACTACGGAACGAATTTAGCGGCTGGTAACGGTATCTCACAGGTGGCTTACGAAGCATATTTTACTAGCTTCTCGTACAACTACGCAAACAAGTATTTCTTTAGTGCAAACGTTCGTCGCGATGGTAACTCAGCATTATCTTCTGAAAACCGTTGGGGTGATTTCGGTGGAGCTTCTTTAGGTTGGACTGTATCAGAAGAGAAATTCTTCAAGAGCATGAACCTAGGAAACAAGATCTCAAACTTGCGTTTAAAGGCTAGTTATGGTAAAGTAGGTAACGGTAACGTACCGAATGCTTACGGTTCTTATTCAACGTTTGCGTCTGGTTTATATGGAGCAGCGCCAACGTTAGCGTTTAACCAAGCTGGAAACAAGGATTTGAGATGGGAGACATCTACACAAACTAATATTGGTTTGGATGTTAGTTTCTTAAATGATCGTGTTCAAGTAGAAGCAAACTACTACTACAAGGATATTGATAACTTGATTTTGAACGTACCTCAGTCACCTTCGAAAGGTATTCCAGGAAACTCAATCTTGGCAAACGTAGGTTCGATGTACAACAAAGGATATGAATTAGCTGTTACAGCAACGCCAATTGATAAAAATGGATTTGTTTGGACAACGAACGTAAACTTTGCAACAAACGAAAACATGGTAACATCATTGGTTGATGCAAATACGCCAATTTTGACTGCTACATCAGGTTTAGAGACAACAAGTATTACACGTGTAGGTTATTCTGCAGCACAAATTTATGGTGTGAAGACTGCCGGAGTTAATCCAGAGAATGGTCGCCGTATCTTCGTTACACGTGATGGAACTAAAGTACAATACCTTCACTTAGGTGGTGCGAACGCTTGGACAACCTTAGATGGTAAGCCAACAGTTTCGCCTTCAAACCAGCAACAAGTTTTAGGTAATACGTTGCCTACATTCTATGGTGGTTTCAACAACACATTCCGTTACAAAGGATTTGATTTGGGTATGAACTTTACATTCTCAGGTGGTAATTACATTTACAATGGTTCACAAGCAGGTCTTCGTGACCAGCGTGTATGGAACAATTCAGTAGATGTATTGAATTCATGGAAGACACCAGGTCAAATTACTGAAATACCACGTGCAATCTATGGGGATAATATTTCAAACGGTTCAGCTTTCTTGAATGATTCCAATGTGCAAAAAGGGGATTTCTTACGTTTGCAGACTGCAACCTTAGGATATAAAATCCCTACGAACTTATCATCGATGGGAATTTCATCTATTCGTGTGTATGCACAAGGAACCAACTTATTGTTGTTCACTCCTTACTTAGGTGTTGACCCTGAAATCTCATCAAATGGTGATTCGAACTTGGCTTCCGGTATTGAGCGTAACTCAATTCCTCAAGGACGTGCATTTACTTTTGGTATCAACATTGGTCTATAATTTTAACGCAGATATAAAATGAAATTATTCACAACAAAAATAGGAATCTTGTCTGTCGCACTTGCGATGACTGTTTCTTCATGCAATAAGGAATTCCTTAATGCAGTTCCTGAATTGGATTTATCAGATGCAACCGTATTTAATACGCCTGCACGTGTTCTTTCTCAGGTAAATGGTTTGTATGGTTCTGCGAAAAGCGGAAGTTTATTCGGTGGTCGTTATTTGATTTATAATGATATCCGTGGCGAGGAGTGGATTAACCGGACAACAAACGGTGTAACAGGGTATGGAACGTATCAAGGAAATCAAGATCCTTCGGATTCGTATATTGCCAACTTCTGGATTCAAGGGTATTTGACAATTAACCGTGTCAACTTGTTTTTAGAGGGTTTAACGGCTAATCCAACGGCGGTTACTCCTGTATTAGCCGCGAATTACCGTGGTGAGGCTAAGTTTTTGCGTGCATTGACTTATTTCTCTTTAGTACAATTCTTTGCTAAGCCTTATATCTTAGACAAGGGCGCATCAGCAGGTTTGCCTTTACGTTTAAAAGGGGAGTCTTCCTCTGCAAATAACGATTTAGCTCGTTCTTCTGTAGCGCAAGTGTATGCACAAGTATTAAAGGATTTGAATGAAGCAGAAGCAGAATTGCCAGATTCGTATGGTACTGCCTTGTTGAACACAACACGTGCGCATAAAAACACAGCTATTGCGTTGAAAGTACGTGTATTGTTGGCCATGGGCGATTACGCTGCAGTAATCACAGAAAGCAATAAAATTGTTTCTGCTACCGCACCATTCCGTTCAACGACTCGTGTAGCACATGCGCTTCAAGCTGATGTTACGAATGTATTCAAGGCTCCGTACACAACTACGGAATCAGTTTTATCTTTCCCAATGGATGCAACTAATGCTCCTGGAACGCAAAACCAATTAGGTTTTTACTGGAATGCGGGTAACGTAGAATATACCTTGAACACGGGTCCAACAGGTATTTACAATAATGCTCAGTTTGGTGCTAATGATGATCGTAAGACTAAATTGACTGTTCCAAGAACAGCAGTTGCGAATGCACCATCATTGACTAAGTTTAGTGGTGTTGCTCCATTCGTGGATTTTGTTCCTAACATTCGTTATGCAGAGGTATTGTTAAACGTAGCAGAAGCTGAAGCTGAGTTAGGTAACTTAACACGTGCGACAGCCATCTTACGTGCGGTGCACGCGCGTTCAGATGCTTCGTATGTGTTTCCATCGTTAGCTACCAAGGCAGAAGTTGTTCGCGCAATTTTGACTGAGCGTCGTATTGAATTATTGGGAGAAGGTTTCCGTGCCAATGACGTATTACGTCGTGGCGAGCCTTTGAACTCGTTCGGTGCAGGTGCAATCATTCAGCCATCTGACCCACGTTATATCTTTGGTATTCCTTTAGTTGAGGTTCAAACAAACCCAAGTATCGGTAAGTAAGATATCTCACGGATAATTTTAATAGGCGGCCCTAAAAAGGTCGCCTATTTTTTTTATGATAATTATAAAAACAATTTATATGAATTAATTGTTACCCAAACTGCAGTCAATTAATTTGCCAAATTATTATTTGTTCATTATTTGTTTAAACTAAAGACATTATGAAAAAAACTTTACTAGTCAGTATTTTCTTGTGGCTTACAGCATTAGTCCCCTTGCTAGCACAAGATCGAGTGATCTCAGGAAAAGTAACCACGGAAGATGGTTCTACATTACCTGGCGTGAATATCGCGATTAAAGGGACAACAAAGGGTACAACAACCGATGCTGATGGTGGATTTAAACTATCTGTAGCACCTTCAGCAGTTCTTGTGGTTAGCTCAGTAGGCTACGCGTCGCAAGAAGTTCGCATTGGAAATCGTTCGGTTGTCAACATTTCACTTCAATCAAACACATCTCAACTCGATGAAGTTATCGTTACGACCTTTGGTACAGCGAAAAAGGCATCATTTACAGGTTCTTCTGCGTCTATCGGAGCAGAAAAATTAGGTGTACGTCCGATTACCAATATTGGCCAAGCCTTAGAAGGTATTGCAGCCGGTGTGACGACTACTTCGACGGGAGGCCAGCCAGGCTCATCTCCAGCCGTGCGTATTCGTGGTTTCGGTTCGATTTCTTCTTCGAATGATCCATTGTATGTCGTGGACGGTGTTCCTTATTCAGCCAGTATTGCGAATCTAAACAATGACGATATTCAGTCCATTACTGTGTTGAAGGACGCAGCCTCTACAGCCCTATATGGTGCTCGTGCCGCGAATGGTGTGGTGATGGTCACAACGAAGAAAGGATTGGCTGGTAAAAATTCCATTAATATCAAGTACACCAAAGGTTTTAACACACGCGCCATGCCGGAATATGACCGTGTAGGTGCTGCTGATTATTATCCGCTAATGTGGGAAGCTAATCGAAATAACTTAGCTTATCGCGCAGCTAACCCTGTGCCAATTGCCACAGCAAGCTCTACCGCTTCAGCGGGTTTAGGGGGGATTGTCGGAACCAGCTACAACGTATATAATGTACCGTTCGATAGATTGGTAGGGACAGACGGTAAACTTAATCCATCTGCCCAAATGATTTATAATCCAGATGATTTAAACTGGGAAAAAGCAGTGATGCGCCAAGGTATCCGTGATGAGGTAAATGCGAATTTCTCCGGATCGAACGGCAAAACTGATTACTTCTTATCTGTTTCTTATTTGAACGATAAAGGATATCAAATCAAATCTGACTTCGATCGATTTACTGCACGGTTAAACGTGAATAGCCAAATGAATTCTTGGTTTAAGGTAGGTGCCAACATGAACACGACGGTGACTACATCGAATCAGTCAACGGCTGATGGTGGAACTTCATTTGTCAACCCATTCTTCTTTACGCGTGGTATGGCGCCTATTTATCCTGTATATGCGATTGATCCTAAAAATCCAGGATCATTCTTAAGCTTGGAAGATGGTCGTCGTCGTTATGACTACGGTAACTTAAGTGCATTAGGTTTATCGAATCGTCCACAATATGGTGGCCGTCACGTAGTTGCTGAAACGGAATTGAACGAAAACTTCTTCCGTAGAAACTTATTAGGGGGTCGATCGTATGCAGAAATCACGTTCTTAAAAGATTTTAAATTTACGTCTAACGTAGGTGTGGATATTACCAATGCCAATTCAGTTGTATTTGGTAATCCAGAAATCGGTGACGGTGCTCCTGCAGGTCGTGCATCTAATTCATTTGAAAATATTACGAATTACAACTTATCCCAGTTGTTGACCTACAATCACGCGTTCGGCAAGCACAATGTGGATGCCTTACTAGGTCATGAAAACTACAACTTGGTAAGCAATAGCTTAGACGGTTCTCGTTCGCAGCAAATTTTAGATGGGAATTACGAGTTGATCAACTTTACGACAACGACTAACTTGACATCTCAATTGGATATTCGTCGCGTAGAAGGTTACTTCTCTCGTTTGAATTACGATTATGACTCGAAATACTTCGTGTCTTTCTCCGCACGTCGCGATGGATCTTCTAAATTCTACAAAGACAAACGTTGGGGTACTTTCTACTCAGCATCAGCGGCTTGGCGTTTAGATCAAGAAGATTTTATCAAGCAATTTAGCTTCATCGATAACTTGAAACTAAGAAGTTCTTGGGGTCAAACCGGTAATGATGGTGGTATCAGCAACTACGCTTGGCAGCCATTATACGCTTTAGGTTGGAACAATGCTACGGAGCCAGGTATCTTGCAATCTTCGTTAGGTAGCAAGTCATTGGAGTGGGAAACAAATACGGCATTTGATGTGGCGGTTGAGTTTGGTTTATTTAGAAACCGGTTATCGGGTACCATTGAATACTTCAATCGTCAGTCGACCAACTTGATTTTTGCTGTTCCTTTGCCACTTTCTGTGGGTATCGGTTCTGAGACACGTAACATTGGATCGATGTACAACAAAGGTATCGAGCTTCAGTTAGGCTATGATATCATCCGTTCGAAAGACTTCAACTGGCACATTGATTTGAATGCGACTCGTTTAGAGAACAAAATCACCAAAATGCCACAAGAGAGCAAGGAGATTATCGACGGTACAAAGAAGTTGAAAGAAGGAAGTTCATTGTATGACTACTGGTTACGTGAGTACAAAGGCGTAAACCCAGAAACGGGAGCAGCTGAGTATCGTGCGATTTCATTCGTGCCTTCAAACTCGCGTATTACAGCTTCAGGTGACACCTTGACGAACAACATTACGAACGCACGTTTCTGGTATAACGGATCATCTATTCCAGATTTGACTGGATCAGTGAATACGTCTGTAAGCTATAAAGGCTTCTCATTAACGGCATTAATGGTATACCAAGTAGGTGGAAAAATCTATGACGGAGCTTATGCTAGCTTAATGGGTGCTGGATACCACAATGCAAAACACGTGGATATCTTGAAGCGTTGGCAAAATCCAGGTGATATCACTGAGGTGCCACGTATGGATGCAGGTCGTACGGCCGATTTTGATGCAGCGTCAGACCGTTGGTTAATCGATGGTAGCTTCATGAATATTCGTACGGTAACCTTGGCATACCGTTTGCCAAAGTCGGTGCTGAATAAATTCAAAATCGATAACGCCCAAGTATACATGAGTGGTGAAAACTTCTTGATGTTGTCTCGCAGAAGCGGTATGAACGTCCAACAAAACTTTGGAGGAACGACAAGTAACGTGTATAGCCCTGCGAAATCATTGGTATTAGGTCTTTCATTCTCCTTATAATTAATAGAATCATGAAAAATAAAAGTTTAATAATTTTCGCTTTCTTTCTCAGCATGATTTCTTTATCATGTGAGACAACATATCTGGATACGAAGCCTACGGCAAGTATCGATGCAGGTTCTGCTTATGCGACAACAAAAAACGCAGCAGCAGCTATTAACGGTATCTACCGTTCCTTTGTCGTTCGTTATTTGAGCTCACAAGGTCACTCAGGTCACCCAGCGATGATGATTACCTTAGATCACCTAGGGGAAGATTTCTTGATTGGTACGACTGCCGGCACAAACGGCTGGCATGCAGGTGAATCAAGATGGGTAGCGCACCGTACCGACGTAGGTACGTTTTCACAGTTCCCTTACGAGATGTATTACCGTATTATTGGTAATGCTAACATTGGTATTGCGAACATTGATAAGGCCGTAGGTCCTGCTGCTGATCGGAATACATTAAAAGGGGAGGCCCTAGCTTTACGTGCTTTTGGATACTTCAACTTGGTTCAATTGTACGGTAAGCGTTACGAGTCTCGTGCGAAACCTAATACACAATTAGGTGTGCCATTGGTTTTAGAGCCTACGACCACAGGAAAACCACGTAATACCGTAGAGGAAGTGTATGCACAAATCAATAAAGACCTAGCGGATGCAGCGTTATTGTTGTCAGCTTCACGCCTGAACAAATCACATATCAATTTGAATGTGGTACGCGGATTTCAAGCGCGTGTTGCTTTAGTACAACAAGATTGGGCAAATGCAGCTAAATTTGCGGCAGAAGCACGTGCAGGTTATGTTCCAATGACCCCTGCACAATACCAAGATGGATTTCAAGATATCGCTAATCCAGAGTGGATGTGGGGATTTGATCACCTAGAGGATCAATCTGAGTTCTTTGGTGGTTACCACTCGTATATTTCATGTAACTACAACTCAACGGTAATTAGAACCTATCCTAAAGTCATCAACAACTTATTGTATGCTCAGATTCCAGCTTCGGATGTGCGTTCGAGAATGTGGGTTGAAAATCCAACAGCTGCGAATTCGATCGTTCCTCCAGGAGGAGTTCGTCCTCGTTTCTTGAATCAGAAGTTCAGATTGCCAGGTGTTCCTTCTACATCAGCTATGGGTGATGTACCTTACATGCGTGCAGCTGAAATGTATTTGATCGAGGCAGAAGCAAGAGCAAGACTGAATGATGCAGCTGGAGCTTCCCGCGTGTTATTCGATTTAGTGAAAGCCCGTGATCCAAATTACGTGCAATCCACAAGAACAGGTGATGCACTTGTGAATGAAATTTTGATCCAACGCCGTATTGAATTATGGGGTGAAGGCCACCGTTTCTTTGACTTAAAGCGTACGAATGCACCATTGAATCGGAATGGTACCAATGCGATTCCAGCAGTTGTATTGTTATTCGATGTACCTGCAGGAGATGTACGTTGGGAATTCGTATTCCCACGTCGTGAGATTAATGCAAATCCAGCGATCGTACAAAATCCACTTTAAATTGAATTTCAAAAGGTGGCTGACAAATCAGCCACCTTTTTTTATCCCCTTTTTATCCTATGAAAAAATCAACCTTATTTTTGTCGGTAGCCCTATTGTTAGGTGCTGTTAGCGTAAGCCACGCGCAAGATACCGATACGTACCAATTGCCGCCTAAGGAAATTGCCGATTTGCTTTTAGCGAAGCCAACGCCTTTTGTGCGCATTGATTCCAAAGCAGAATATTTATTATTACTTGGCCGTAATTCGTATCCGAGTGTGGAGGAATTAGGCCAACCGGAAATGAAGATTGCGGGATTGCGCTTGAATCCCCTTAATTTTTCTCCAAGCCGACAAAGCCCCATCAGTAGTATTACGTTGCAGTCCATCAAATCCGGTGCTTCCATCGAGATTGCTGGCTTGCCCAAGAATCTAGCTGCCGGTGCAATAGCTTGGAATCCTTCCGAAACTAAAATTGCATTTACCCAATCCGAGTTGAATCGGGTAGATCTATACGTAATCGATATCGCCACCAAAAAAGCGACGCGTGTGAACGTGGATCCGATTAACCAAGTCCTAGGCAATGCCTTTACCTGGGTTGACGATCAAACCATTTTATACAAAGCTACCACACATGATGCAGCTGGTGCACCTAAGCGTCCAATTACGCCGAAGGGGCCAACAATCCAACAAAATATTGGCAAGGCGGCTCCACGTCCAACGTTCCAAGATTTGATCAAGTCGCCGTATGATGAGAGCCTGTTTGCGTATTATGCGGAGAGCCAACTGGTCCTTTACAAAAATGGGGTCAATAAGAAAGTAGGTAAGCCAGAGCTGACCAATTCCTTTCAATTATCGCCCGATCGCCAGTATGTGATGACGCGTACCTTAACAAAACCATTCTCATATGCGGTGCCGGCGTATGGATTTACATCCACTGTTTCGGTGATGAATCTGGAAGGAAAAGTGATCAAGGAATTAGCTAAGCTTCCTTCTGCAGAGAGCGCTCCATCAGGAAATGACAACGTGCAAAATGTCCCAAGGGGATTTGAGTGGCGTGATGACGAGCCAGCTTCGATCGTATATGCGATGCCGTTGGATAGTGGTTTCATCAAGAAGCAAGTTGAGTTTCATGATGCAGTTTATAGCTTAGCTGCGCCATTTACGCAAGCAGCGAAGGAGTTGTTTAAAACCAAAACGCGTTTTGCCGGTGTGACTTGGGGAGATAAAAATCTCGCACTCGTAACCGAAGTATTGCGCGGGAAGCAAACGTCTAAAGTGAGTCGCTACACGCCACAGACGGGTGCGATGGAAGTTTTGTATGAGCGTAATCTGACAGATGCGTACCGAAATCCGGGAAGTCCTGTTCAGACAAAAAATGCGTTTGGACGGGATGTCATTCAAGTAACGGATGGCGGAACTAAAATTTTGATGAACAACCCAGTGGGCTCTTCAGATCAAGGTGACCTTCCATTTATCGCCAAATTCGATTTAGCTACGAAGAAAAACGAGATTGTTTGGCGTGCGAAGCCGGGCCATTTCGAACAAGTAGAAGAAGTAATCGACGCGGAAAAAGGTATTGTATTAAGTAGAAAGGAATCTCAAACCGAGGTGCCCAACTACTACATCAAGAACCTATTTAATCCTGCCCTAGATAAAGCATTGACTCATTTTGAAAATCCATATCCAAATTTAGTCGGGATCACGAAGGAGAAAATCAAGTATAAGCGGGCTGATGGTGTAGACTTAACGGGGGATTTATATCTGCCTAAAGGCTATAACAAAGAAAAAGATGGTCCGTTGCCAGTTTTAATTTGGGCCTACCCACGTGAATTTAATTCGGCAGCAGATGCGGCGCAGATTCGTGGTAGCAAAGACCGTTTTACGACCTTGAGCTGGGCTTCGCCTATTTACTATGCAACACAAGGCTATGCGATTTTGGATAACGCGGAAATGCCGATTGTCTCTACGGATCCTTCTAAGAAGCCAAACGATAATTTTGTGGATCAATTACGTTTAAATGCTTCTGCGGCGATTGATCATTTGGTTCAATTAGGCGTAGGCGATCGCAAGCGCATGGCTGTAGGTGGTCATAGTTATGGTGCCTTTATGACAGCTAATTTACTAGCCCATACGGATTTGTTTAAGGCGGGTATCGCACGTAGTGGTGCTTATAACCGTACCTTAACGCCATTTGGTTTCCAAAATGAAGATCGTACGTATTGGCAAGCACCTCAATTGTATTTTGAGATGAGTCCATTCAGTTATGCAGATAAAATCAAGGAACCGATTTTATTAGTGCACGGTGAGCAAGATGATAACACAGGTACCTTCCCAATCAACAGTGAGCGTTTATACGCCGCGTTAAAAGGAAATGGAGGCACAACTCGTTTTGTGTATTTACCCTACGAAGCCCACAGCTACAGAGGCCGAGAAAATGTCCTACACTTGCTGTGGGAACAGTTTCAGTGGTTAGAGAAGTATCTTAAATAAAGTTAAAAAGGCGACCAACGGTCGCCTTTTTAACTTATTTAAGAGGTGAGAAGTAAGAATTGAGAGGTGAGAGGATTTTGTACTTCTTACCTCTTACCTCTAACCTCTTACCTCTCTTTACCATATCTTAATCCGATCCTCCGGCTTCTTGTACAATTTATCACCCGGTTTTACATTAAACGCCTGATACCATGCATCCATATTAACAGGTGCTCCGATGGTCCGGTATTTAGCAGGTGAATGTGGATCTGTTTGGATCAAGTTAGCCGCTGTTTCAGGTAAAGATGCTCCTCTCCAAACCTGCGCATACGCTAAGAAGAATCGTTGGTCCGACGTAAATCCATCAATTTTCGACTTGGACTTGCCTTGTTTTGTCATTTTGAATGCATCGTAAGCAATGTTTAGGCCTCCTAAATCACCGATATTTTCTCCTAATGTAAACTTCCCATTCACATGCAGCGTATCCAAAACGGTGTAAGCGTCATATTGCTTAACTAATAACTCCGTTCTCGCTTTGAATTTGGCTAGGTCATCTTCTGTCCACCAATTGCGTAAGGCTCCATCTTTGTCATATTTACTACCTGAATCATCGAAACCGTGTGACATTTCATGGCCAATCACCGCGCCAATTCCACCGTAGTTAATCGCATCATCTGCTTTGGCATCAAAGAATGGGAATTGTAAAATTCCCGCTGGGAATACGATTTCATTCATCACCGGGCTGTAATACGCATTAACCGTTGGCGGCGTCATGCCCCACTTCGTGCGATCTACCGGTTTTCCGATCTGAGCGATGTTCTCTTGGAAACCCCATGCACCTGCATTACGCATGTTTTGGTAGAAGGTGTTTGGTGAAATTTCTAAACCTTCATAATTCTTCCACGTATCTGGATAACCGATTTTCGGTGTAAAGGCATATAATTTAGCTAAGGCTCTTTGCTTCGTCTCTTCGCTCATCCAATCCAATTGCTTTATGCGAATCTCAAATGCCTTGCGTAGATTTTTAACCAATTCCTCCATACGCACTTTCGCTTCTGGCTTGAAATATTTAGCTACATATAACTGGCCTAATAATTCACCTACGACGCCATCAGTTAGGGATGCCATGCGTTGCCAACGAGGCGTTTGAACTTTTTGGCCACTCACGATTTGATTGAATGTAAAGCTAGCCTTCACAAATGGAGAACTTAAGTAGCTAGAAGAACCCTTCAATAGATTCCAAGTCAAATACGTTTTCCATGTCTCCACAGGTGTTTCAATCAACATTTTGTTGACAGACTCAAAGAATTTAGGCGCAGATACCAAGACCGAATCAGGTGCATTTGTGCCAAAATCTTGGAACGTCAATGCCCAATTGAATGCCGGTGTTTTCTGGTTAAAATTCGCAAAGACAAGTTTGTTATAGGTCTTATATGGATCGCGCATTTCCAAACGTGACATTTGTGCTTCAGCTAATTTTTTCTCCAATTGGAAAACAGATTCTGCATTCGATTTCGCTTGAGCAGGAGATGTGCCAATCAGTTCAAATAGCGTCGCTACGTAGGTTTTAAATCCTTCTTGAATCTTTAAACTACGTGCGTCCGATTTTAAGTACAAATCGCGATCTGGTAAAGATGTTCCGCCTTGGCCCAACTGCGGAACCATTTTGTCCACTTGCTTGCGGTCTTGACCTACATAGAAACTGAATAGGGGAGAACCAGCACCTGTTTTGCGCATCCGGGCAATTTCCGTGATGATTTGAGACTTGAATTGAATCGCGTTGATTTGGTTTAAATCAGCTTGAATAGGGGAATAACCTAGTTTCTCAATCGTCAAACTGTCCATCGCTGCGGCATAGAAATCAGCCACGCGACGTTCAACGGTTCCTGCAGCAGCTTTTGATGTCAGCGTTTCATCTAAAATAGTTTTTATGGCATTGCTATTGAAATCACGTAATTGGTTAAATGTGCCCCAGCGTGTTTCTTTGGCTGGTATTGGATTTTTTTTCACCCAATTCCCATTTGCATATTGAGAGAAATCATCTCCTGGTTTTGCCTGAAGATCCATGTTCGATCGGTCGATGTATTTGGCCGGGGTCTGTGCGTTCAGGGTACCTATACTTAAGGTTAACGCCAAACTAAGTAATGCGTATT
>CAZUAZ010000058.1:0-3852 GCA_964618445.1 uncultured Aquirufa sp.
AGGCATTGCCGCCTATCGTCGCGATGACGGCCTATGCGATGAAAGAAGATCGGGAGCGATTCCTTGCTGTGGGCATGGATGATTATTTAGCCAAACCTATTCGCGCGCAGCAACTCATTCAGATGGTCAGCAAATGGGTACACGATGGCCATGCTCCTGAAGATGTGGTGCTCGATACGTCATACGAGGTTGTAGACGAAGAGGTGCTTAAATCTCTTTCGGATGCCGTTGGCGGTGATCCAGCCTTTATGGATGGGATGTTGACCGAATTCATTGCCGAAGCCGAGGAGCAAATTACCGCTGCTGAACAAGCCTACGCTGCGAACGATTGCAAGGGTGTTCAAGCTGAGTTACATACGCTAAAAGGAAATTCGGGGACCTTGGGAGCTGCGCAAGTACATCTTATCTGTGAGCAAATTGAGCTGAAGGCCAAAGTCTGCGAGTTCAGTCAATTCCCGGTGGAGATTGTACAGCTGAAGGACGCACTTGCTACATTCAAACAAGTGATTTCGGACAGATTCGCCTAATACAAGCCATATTGGCACGTTTTTCGCGTCCGAGTACCTTAATTCACCGACAAATTTTCCGGGTTTTGTGCATGGCCAAGCAATTGCAGCTAGTGGTCGCAACAATTTTAACCACATGAACCCAAACAATTATACTTCCCAAGCGAGTGTTATCATTCAGCAAGCTATGGAAATTGCGCAGGAGCGGGGCCAACAAGCCATCGAAACTGGGCATTTGTTGCTCGCGATTCTACAGGATGATACGCAAACGGCCTCGTTTCTGCTCAAGAAATTAGGTGTTTCTCCCAGTCAAATTCAAACTATTTTAGGCCCCATTTTGACCAGCTACCCGAAAGTATCGGGAGAGCAGCCTTATGCCAGTAATTCCTTGCAGCAGGCTTTGCAGCGGGCGGATAAATTAAAAGCAGATTTTGGCGATACGTATGTGAGTGTGGAGGTTTTGTTTTTGTCCTTATTGGATGGAAACGATTCCGTGGCCGATGCCCTGAAAAAGCTCGGATTAACGACCAAGAATTTTAAACAAGCAATCATCGAACTAAGAGGAAATAGACAAGTGAACGATCCACATGCAGAAGGTACTTACCAGTCTTTGGAAAAATACGGTAAGAATTTAAATGAATTAGCGAAGGCGGGTAAAATCGACCCGGTGATTGGACGAGACGAAGAGATTCGTCGGGTCCTACAAATCCTATCGCGTCGGACCAAAAACAATCCCATGCTCGTGGGTGAACCCGGTGTAGGTAAAACCGCCATCGTCGAAGGTTTGGCCCAACGAATCGTTTCGGGGGATGTACCGGAGAATTTGAAATCAAAAATCGTCATGTCGCTGGACATGGGTTTATTGGTTGCTGGTGCCAAATATAAAGGTGAATTTGAGGAGCGTCTGAAAGCTGTCATCAAAGAAGTGACGGATTCAGACGGAGAGATCGTCTTGTTTATTGACGAGATCCATACGCTGATAGGCGCGGGTGGCGGTGGAGAAGGGGCGATGGATGCGGCCAATTTACTGAAGCCAGCCTTGGCAAGAGGAGAACTGCATGCGATAGGAGCTACGACGTTAAAAGAGTACCAAAAATACATTGAGAAGGACAAAGCTTTGGAACGTCGGTTTCAATCCGTGATTGTGGATGAGCCTGATGTGGCGGATGCGATTTCGATTTTGCGTGGTATCAAGGATAAGTATGAATTGCACCACGGTGTTCGGATTCAAGACGATGCGGTTATCGCTGCGGTCGAGTTGTCCAGTAGGTACATTTCAGATCGTTTCCTTCCAGATAAGGCCATCGACTTAATGGATGAGGCGGCTGCCAAAATGCGCTTAGAAATAGATTCTGTTCCCGAGGCGATTGATGATATTCAGCGGAAGATTATGTCGCTGGAAATTGAGCGCGAGGCGATTCGTCGGGAAAATAATAAGGAAAAAGAATCTAGCCTTAATCGTGAGTTAGCTGATTTGTCTGAAAAACGCGATGCGCTGAAGGCACAATGGCAGTCGGAGAAAGGCGTTCTAGACACGATCCGAGCAGAAAAAGAGAAGATAGATAAGTTAAAATTAGAGGCAGATCAAGCGGAGCGCCAAGGAGATTACGGTAAGGTAGCTGAGATTCGTTATGGTCGGCTGGTGGAGTCTGAGCAAAAATTAAAGGATTTGCAGGCGAATTCACCAGGCGAGAAAGGGATGTTGCAGGAAGAAGTAACTGCGGAGAATATTGCCGAGGTGGTAGCTAAGTGGACGGGTATTCCGGTGAGCAAGATGTTGCAGACGGAGATTGAAAAGCTATTACATCTGGAAGATGAATTGCACAAGCGAGTTGCTGGTCAAGATCAAGCAATTGAATTGGTTTCGGATGCGGTGCGTCGCTCGCGTGCGGGCTTGCAAGATCCGCGCCGGCCGATTGGTTCCTTCATCTTCTTGGGAACGACGGGTGTAGGTAAAACGGAATTGGCGAAGTCTTTAGCATCCTATTTGTTCAATGATGAGAACGCCATCGTTCGCATTGATATGTCGGAGTACCAAGAGCGCCATGCCGTTTCACGATTGGTCGGTGCGCCTCCGGGATACGTTGGTTATGACGAAGGAGGCCAGTTGACCGAAGCCGTGCGTCGCAAGCCGTATTCGGTGGTGTTGTTGGATGAGATTGAAAAGGCGCATCCGGACGTTTGGAATATCTTGTTACAGGTCTTGGATGAGGGGCGTTTGACTGATAATAAAGGTCGGACGGCGAATTTCAAGAATACCATCATCATCATGACATCGAATATCGGTGGTCATATCATTCAGGAAAAGTTAGGCCAAATGGAGGGCTGGAACAATGCGATCTTATTGGAGGAAGCAAAGGAAGAAGTGATGGTCCTATTAAAACAGCAGGTGCGTCCGGAGTTCTTGAATCGGGTGGATGAGATTGTGTTGTTTGAACCATTGACGGTGGAACATGCGCGGAAGATTTTGACGATTCAATTTAAGGAAGTTCAAAACCGTTTGGCGGAGCAACACATCACGATTGAAGCGACGGAGGAGGCCTTGGCTAAATTAGCCAAAGAAGGATTTGATCCTTTGTATGGCGGTAGACCGATGAAGCGTGTGCTCCAGCGGGTTGTGTTGAATGAATTGTCGAAGTCCATTTTGTCTGGAAAGATTAAGAAAGATTCAGCAGTACTGATGGATGTGGATCAGGAGGGGAATTTAACCTTCGAGAATGTGGAGGTAGAGATTTAGCTAAAAAGCATGCGGGGTGTCTCTTTGGCAAAGCTTCAAGCTTTGCCAAAGTTTGAGGCGCATTGCGCCGATTCCCCAGACTAAAGTCTGGGGTTTTTTATTTTTATAGACGCGAGGTATCGCGTCTATACCTTATACCTTAAAAATTCTGCCAGCACACCGGCCGCGTAAACCGGTAAATAGCCTCGGTTCCCACAGATGTGCTACGCGCATCGGAAGTAGCGGGAAAAGGGCCGCCGTGCACCATCGCAGGTGAAACTTCCACGCCGGTTGGGAAACCATTTAACAAGATGCGGCCTACCTTTTGGCTTACCTCATCGATTAAACCATCTAAATGCACTAAGTCACTTGGCTCCGCTTGAATCGTAGCGGTTAATTGGCCTGGCAATTGCTCTGTAAACGCGATCATTTCTGCCAAATCTTGACAAACCACAGCCACTGTGCACGGGCCAAAAACCTCCTCTAACACCTCTGGGTGCGCCATAGCCTCCCGAACGCTTGTGCTAAATAAGCTTGGTGCGGGTGTTGAAGATGCGGTTAAGCGCTGGGTAGCTGGATGATGATTCAAGGTATTGAATCCGTGTTCAAATGACTGCTTAATTCCTACTG
>CAZUAZ010000058.1:3952-12133 GCA_964618445.1 uncultured Aquirufa sp.
GGATGATGATTCAAGGTATTGAATCCGTGTTCAAATGACTGCTTAATTCCTACTGTTAGGAACGTCCCTAAAGGCATTTGATCTAATTTGGCAGCTAAAGAGGTTAAAAATTCACGGTCTTTTTCTAGGATAACGATCAATCCGGGATTGGTACAAAACTGGCCCACGCCTAAGCAGATGGATTGACTAAACGCGTCAGCCAGTCCTTCCCCTTGCGTCGCTAGGCGATCGCTGAATAGGTAAACGGGGTTGATGGAGCCCATTTCTGCATAGACTGGAATGGGTACTTCGCGCCGTACGGCTAGGTCAAATAGTGCTTTTCCACCCCGGTAAGAACCCGTAAATGCGACTGCCTTTGTTAAGGGGTGTGTCACCAAATACCCACCTATTTCATGTCCTTGCGCATGTACTAACGAAAAAGTGCCGTCGGGCATACCGGTTTTTTGGGCTGCTCGTTGGATCGCTTGACCCACCAAATCACACGTATTGGGATGGGCGGGGTGTGCTTTGAAGACGACGGGACAACCGGCGGCTAAGGCCGACAATGTATCGCCACCGGCTACAGAAAAAGCTAAGGGGAAATTACTTGCCCCAAAAACGACCGTTGGCCCCAATGGAATCTGTTTCTGAACTAACCGTGGCTTAGGGAGCGGTTGGCGTTCTGGCATCGCTTCATCCACAATTTCTCGTTTCCATGAGGGATTGGAGATGAAATTCGCGAATGCTTGTATTTGGCCGATGGTCCGTCCACGTTCTCCGGTGATGCGCGCTTCGGGTAAACCTGATTCTGCGCAAGCCGTTTGAATGAGCACATCCCCGATGGCTATAATTTCCTCGGCGATGGCGTTAAGGAACTTGGCCCTTTCTGCGTCGTAAACATTCCGATAAACTTTGAAGGCCGCGGAGGCTTTGGTTAGGGCTTCATGGGCCTCATCGGCCGTTGCTTCTACAAAAACCTGTGGTAGTGCCTCGCCTGAAGCAGCTTGAATGCCTTGAAAATTTCGGTGTCCGGCTGCTTTTGTTTGAAAGCCAATGAGTTGTTTTCCAGTTAAATTCATGGGTGTACGGTTTGAACCAATGTGCCAATGGGTTCGATTTGAATGTGTATTTCGTCGTGTGCTTGGAGGGTAAAAGGTGGATCAGGAACGATGCACGTTCCGGTCATTAGGTAGGCACCTAATGGAAAGCTCATTTCGCGGGTTAAATATTCGCGTAGTTCCTCGTGGCTACGCTTCATTTGCGAAATGTGTGTTTCTCCTTGAAAGACCTCTTGTTTTGAACGGTAAATGCGCATGGAAATGACCGTTTCAGGTGCTAGGGGTTTTTCGGTGACCAATAAACAAGGTCCAATACCTGCGGAGGCGTCGTACACTTTAGCTTGTGGGAGGTAGAGTGGATTTTCGCCTTCGATATCGCGGGAGCTCATGTCGTTGCCGATGAGGTAGCCAGCGATTTGGTGTTGTTTATTGATAAACAAGGTTAATTCAGGTTCGGGTACATTCCAGGCTGAATCTTTGCGGATGCGTACCTGGCCGTTTTGGCCTACTGCACGCAGTTTATTGCCTTTGTAGAATATTTCGGGCCTTTCCGCATCGTATACTTTATCGTAAAAGGTATCGCCTCCGGATTCTTTGGATTCTTCCATGCGAGCCACTTTGCTGCGCAAATACGTTACCCCAGCTGCCCAAATTTCCTGGGAGTCAATGGGTGTTTGGATGGCTTCAAGTTTGGAATCTGTAAAGACTTGCTTTTGGCAGATTTGAAATAGCTCAGGCTGATTAATGAAATCATCCCAATTTCCTGCGTGAGGGCTAGTGAATTTCCCTTCCTTATTTTCGATTTGAATACCGTTTGCGACGCGGTAGATTTTGTAATAGTTCATAGGTTTAGTTTTACATACGGATATGTGAAAAACAAATCTACTGAATCGTGGGCGAAGGGGAAAGGGGAAGGGTTATAAATTTGGGAAAGAAAGGTCTTCGTCGATGAGCGGCCAATGCACCCCGAAACCTGATGGACTTATTTCATACGTATTTCGTTCGATGGTGGTGGCATGCATCAATTTTTGTGAAATATCAGCAATGGCCGATTGGATTGATTTTTTTTCGCCTTGGATGATCATGAGATCTCCTTCAAATCGAATTTCCCAAATGTGTTTTTGATTTGATTTCATAATAGGTCAATGTTGAAATGAATATGCCAAGTTTGAATGTTGATGGGCAATTGATCGATTAAAATCTCCTCTATGTCACGCTGGTTCATAGGGCTCAAATTACAGGAATTTGCATAAGATATCATATTCAATTTCTGACTAATCCAATATTTCACCTCGGTTTCGCCCTTAATGGCATGTACGTGCTGTCATTTTAATTCATCTGAATTTTTGGAAGTTCTATTTGTAACTTAATTGTCGCTTGAAGTGCAGTAAAAACGCGTACGAGCGTTTCGAGTGTTACATTTTTGGGATTGTTTTCAATTCTTGAAATTTGTGATTTTTGAACACCAATTAGATTACCAAGTTCAGATTGTGTCATTTTTCGCTCTTTTCTGGATTTTTTGATTGCGCTTCCTATCAAATCCATTTGCAATTCAAGCTCAAAAATATCTCGATTGCGTGTTCCCTTTTTACCAATTATTTCGTCTTGAACGTTTTCTAAGGTATATGCTTTCATTTTATTTTTTCTGTTTTAAATATTCTGATCGCATGCTGACGGCTTTATTTATTTCTCGCTCTGGTAATTTGCTGCTTTTTTTAAGTACCCCTGTCGTTACTATGACCCTTGTATTCTTACTTGATTTATCCCAAAAAGCGAGAAGCCTGTATTGATTTCGATCGATAAGCGTTCTAAATTCCCAAATTTCAGCATTTAGTTTTTTGAATAATTTTGGATCTTTTGATTTTTGAGCCTTACGGATATTGTAAAGGATTTTCTCCGCATGCCTTTTTTCGATCTTTTGTAAGAAGTTAAATGCTTCCTCTAAAATTAGTATGTCAAAATAGTTCAAAATCCTTTGTGAAGATACCAATAGTTTACATATATGTAAACTATTGGTGATGAAAATAATTCACAAGTACACAAAAGCTTGATTGGATCTGCGCAGGCCAACTGATAATCGAAATATTTTATCATTTACTAGATTAAAATGAAGTGAGTGCTTTGTCCAAAGCTGATTTGACCTCAAAAGCGATTCGTTTGGCAAAACGGAGCAGGTACCAGCAATCATTATTCACCTCCTGCTCCACGATTTGAATCGGATATTTTTTGATAACCTTCATCACCTCATTCATTTGGGCATAGGTAAAACGAACTTCCAACGTTTCCATGGGTTCGATTTCAATGATTTCAGTGGCGGCGAAAGCCTCGAGACTAGCCTCTTTGTAGGCCTGAATCAAACCGGGTACCCCGAGTAAGGTGCCGCCGAAATATCGAACGACAGCAACCAACGTATAATGGACATTATTCGAAAGAATGGTATTTAAAATAGGCTTTCCCGCGCTTCCGGAAGGTTCACCATCGTCGTTCGACCTGGCTTCCTCTGGCGTAAAACCGAGCCGATAGGCATAACAGACGTGCCGCGCTTTGGGATGCAATTCTTTCAGTGTATTTATCCGTTCCTTGATATCCTCGAGATCTTTCACCAGAAATACATACCCGATGAATTTACTTCCTTTATCTTTGTAGAGTCCCTCAGCTGGTTGTGATACGGAAAGATAGGAATCGGGTAGGGACATGCGCGAATTTTAAAATCCAATTTATGCATAACAATCATTTTTTCCTACGCATCCTAGCTCAGCAGCTGCGTCAAATTTTGACGTATGCGCGTTTGAAGCAGTGTTTTTCGCAGGAAAAAGATGAATTGGTTATCGGGTTTGAACGCCAAAATGGCGATGATTTTTGGATCAAATGCTGTTTTAGTTCCCAGTTTTCTACGCTTCAATTTCCCTCGCAGTTTCACCGCGCAGGGCGTAATTCCATTGACCTATTTTCTGATTTGTTGCTGCACGAAGTACAAGATGTCTATGTTTTTGAGAATGAACGGGCGATTGGGTTGGATTTTTTAGGCCAACAAACCCTTGTGCTCAAATTGTTTGGTAATCGGTCGAATGTGATTCTTTTTCAGGAAGGCGAACATGTTGCGCAGTTTCAAAAGAAATTAAGTAAGGATTATGAGCTTGTTTTACCTGATTTGCACCGGTCGATTGATCAGGATTTTGAGGCTTTTGAAGCTGCAGAAGGTGATTATAAAGCATTATATCCCACGCTGGGAAAAGAAGGTGCAGCCTATTTTGATGCCTTTGGTTATGCCACGAAATCGCTCCAGGGACAATGGGAATTCTTACAACAAACCCTAGAGAATCTATCCGAACCGCTCATCTCGATCGTTGAAACAACCAAAGGGATTGGTCTAACGATTTTCCCAATCCATGGCGAAGCGCTTTTTCAAAGCCAGGATGCCGTGGAAGCGCTCAATCAATTTTATAGTCTGCATTATTCCATCGGTGAATTTCGTCGGGAAAAGGGCTTATTGATCGAATTGCTAACGAAACAACGCGTAAAGGCCATCCATTATCTGGAGAGCTTAACCAAGCAACAGCATGTGCGCGAAGTTAATCTAGCCTACGAGGAGATTGGAAATATTTTAATGGCCTTTTTGCATCTCATTCCTGCTGGTGCCAAATCCGTCGAGCTCGAGGATTTTTACCACGGCGGAACGATCCAAATAAAATTGAATCCACTTTTGTCGGGTCCTGAAAATGCCGAGAACTACTACCGAAAGGCTAAGAATTACGTCAAAGAAATTGCGCATTGGCAAAGCAATGTTGACCGAAAACAAGCTGAAATAGGCTTACTAGGCGAGCAGTTAAGCCAAATTTCAGTGGCCGAAAATCGCAAACAATTAAAACCCTTTTTACCCTTGTTACGTGTGCAAACTGCTGCGGTGGCCGATGCTCCTGATCTGCCTTTCAAGCAATTTGAAACGGATGGCTGGGTAATCTGGGTAGGAAAAAACGCGAAGAATAATGATTTGTTGACGCTGAAATATGCGAAGAAATTTGACATTTGGCTACATGCGCGGGATGTTTCTGGCTCGCACGTGGTTATTCGGAATCCCCAACAGCGCACGGTGCCTAAACATGTTGTCGAGAAAGCCGCTGAGCTTGCCGCCCATTTTTCGAAGCGGGCTACCGAGTCATTATGTCCAGTGATTGTCACTTCCAAAAAATATGTGCGCAAGACCAAAGATCTTTTACCCGGGCAAGTCATCGTAGACCGAGAGGAAGAAGTAGTGCTCGTGAAGCCTACTTTTTGGGAATAGTATAATTCCATTAATTCCTTTTAATTTCTCTTGAAATCCCCTATTTTCGTAGCTGTTAACCTAAACTAATCCCTTAATTTATGCAAGCACATAGTCTACAGCTGCTCGATTACCTAGTCTTTTTATTCTATTTTATTGTTGTTTCAGGCTACGGTTATTGGATTTACAATAAGAAAAAGTCAAAAATTGCTGATTCCAATGATTTCTTTTTAGCCGAAGGTTCATTGACTTGGTGGGCGATCGGTGCTTCATTAATTGCCTCAAATATTTCTGCAGAGCAGTTTATTGGTACCTCCGGGGATGGTTTTCAAATGGGTTTAGCCATTGCCACCTATGAGTGGATGGCGGCAGCGACGCTCTTAATCGTTGCGATTTTCTTCATGCCCATCTACCTGAAGAACAAGATTTTTACCATGCCGCAGTTTTTAAATAGACGCTATAATTCGACGGTGAGTTTGATTATGGCGGTATTCTGGCTGTTATTATACATCGCAGTTAACCTAACTTCTATTTTGTATTTGGGTGCCTTAGCGGTTTCTACGATTTCAGGATTAGACTTCACGGTTTGTATGATTGCGATGTCTGTTTTTGCCATTGTCATCACGCTCGGTGGTATGAAGGTTATTGGTTATACAGACGTAATTCAAGTCGTATTCTTGGTATTGGGAGGTTTGGTAACTTCGTATTTGGCCTTGGATTTAGTTTCACAACGATTTGGAGGCGAGGGTGTATTGAATGGAATGAATCATTTAATGACCAAAGCTCCAGATCATTTTCACATGATTTTTAACAAAGACAACGCAAATTATCCTTCGTTACCTGGTTTAGCGGTGTTAATTGGCGGTATGTGGATTGTCAACCTAAACTATTGGGGATGTAATCAGTACATTACGCAGCGTGCATTGGGAGCAGATTTGCCAACAGCCCGTAATGGTATTTTGTTTGCTGCTTTCTTAAAAATGATGATGCCTATCATCGTGGTGTTGCCTGGTATTGCCGCTTATTTATTGTGGAAAGATGGTATGTTCCAACAAGAAATGATGAAGGATGGTGTATTGAGCAAGGATAATGCATACCCTGTTTTATTGAACCTGCTGCCCGTTGGCCTAAAAGGTTTATCCTTTGCCGCATTAACAGCTGCGGTTGTTGCTTCCATGGCGGGTAAAGCAAATTCGATCTCGACGATTTTCACCTTGGATATCTACAAGAACTATATTAATCCTAATGCAACGGAGAAGCAATTGGTTTCTATTGGCCGTATAGCTGTCGTTGCTGCTACGGTTATCGCCGTTTTGATCGCTCCATTTATGGGAATTGATAAGAAAGGTGGTTTCCAGTTCATTCAGGAATATACTGGGTATTTTTCACCGGGTATCTTTGCTTTATTCATCATGGGATTCTTTTGGAAGCGTACTACGTCAAAGGCCGCTTTATTCGCACTTTTGGGTGGGGTATCGTTCTCCATCATTTCCAAATACATTCCTACCTGGACTGGAGTGACCGATAGTATTTTCTACAGCTCATTCCCTGATGCTGATGGCATGTATGTGATTCCATTTATTGATCGTATGGGATGGGTATTTACCTTCTGTATCACGTCGATGGTTGTTATTTCATTACTAGACCCAGAGTCGAAAAACAACCCGAAAGGATTGGAAATCGATGCTTCGATGTTCAAATTAACTCCTTCGTTTATCGTGGGATCCGTGATCATCGTAATGATGCTATTGGGCTTGTATACGTATTTTTGGTAGACAGATTTTTTTAAAGGCGTTTAACTAATTATGCTTCGGTGTGATTTTTTAAACGCTTTTTTATTTGTAGACTTTTTCTGCCTGTTAGGTCTCAAAATTTCGTACCATGGACATTAAATTAATCAAGAATCGATCGGATATCGGAGCCGGAACGAGAGGTTCTGACATGGGAATTGACGCCTTAGAAATTGCGGCCATCAATGCGGAAGATGATTTTTTTCATCGCCATGTACATGAAGATGTGCAGACGCATAACGAAACGATTTACCAAAAAAACACCAATAGCTTTGCTAAACGCATAGAACATGTTGTTCAGCAATGTGATCGTGTCTGTTCAGTTGTTTCTAAGAATCTGCAGCAAGCCTATTTCCCCATTGTTTTATCGGGAGATCATTCTTCTGCTTTGGGCGTAATTAGTGGAATTAAGCAAGCATATCCGGATAAAAAACTAGGTGTGGTTTGGATAGATGCTCACGCGGATTTACATTCTCCCTACACCTCACCATCTGGAAATATTCATGGCATGCCGCTAGCTGCTGCCATGCAAATTGATAATTTGTCATGTGCTGTAAACGATGTTTCGCCTGAGACCGTAGACTCTTGGAATGCGTTAAAGAACATTGGTCTTTCACAATCCAAATTCTCGAGCAATCACTTAGTGTTTTTTGGCTTGCGTGATTTTGAATCTGCTGAGGAGCACCTTATAAATCAATTGGGCATTTTACATTATAAAGTAGAACAAATCCGCGCTGCGGGATTAAATCAGTGTGTGAAAGAAGCGATCGATCGCTTACGGGACACAGATATCATCTTTGTTTCCTTTGATGTTGACTCGCTCGACTGTGACCAAATTTCATACGGTACCGGAACACCCGTGAAGTCGGGTTTTAAGCCTGAGGAGGTTTCAGCTATTCTGGACTTAGTTCTCGCAACAGGGAAGGTTGTCTGTCTCGAAGTCGCCGAGATTAATCCTTTGCTTGATAACAAAGGCAACAAAATGGCTGAGACAGCATTTGGGATATTAAGGCAGTTGGAGAAAAGGATTAGGCAGTAGTCAGTAGTCAGTAGTCAGTGGGCAGTAGTCAGTGGGCAGTAGTCAGTGGGCAGT
>CAZUAZ010000059.1:0-11847 GCA_964618445.1 uncultured Aquirufa sp.
CATTCGAATGCATGGCAGACTCCAATCCCTCCCAAAGGGTTTGTTGGCCTTCATGCCACAATTTAGCTTTGGGATGAAACAAAGCAGCCAAACGCATGGTTTGGCGATATAAAAACAAGGCAAAAGAATAAAGCCAAACTCTCAAGTTTTTACTAAATTTGATGTTGAATTGATAAAATTACAAAAATTAGCGGCACTTGCCACCATCCCATGAATTGGAATCAACTAACAACAGAACAACAACTGGACGAAATAATAGAGACATCGGCGGAGAAACCCGTTGTCATTTTCAAGCACAGTACCCGTTGTTCGATTTCATCTACGGCATTAAGCCGACTAGAGCGTGCATGGGATGCCGATCAAACACCCGCATTTTATTTAGATTTAATTGCCTATCGTCCTATTTCAGGATTAATCGCTGAAAAATTTGATGTAGAGCATCAATCACCTCAGGTTCTTGTGATTGATCAAGGGAAATGCACCTATTCTGCCACCCATTGGGATATTTCCATGGATGAATTAAAGCCATTTTTAGCCTAAACCATGCGAAAATTTTGGGGAGTTTTCTTGGTAGTTTGTTGTCCGCTGGTTTTACTAGGCCAACGGAAAAATACCGTTATACAAGCCCCTAAAAAAACCGTTTCCACGTCAACAAGTGAATGGTCTGTAGGTGTATCTACATCAACGAACTCCGGCATACTTGGAGGCGTACAATTCCGTAAACCATGGGGTACAGCAGAAAATAAAAATTTTGTGGGGCTAGAAGCTGCCATTTTAAATGACTACCGTGAGTTCACTTCCCCTTATACCTACAATGGACGATCGCACAAAGACGGAAAACTAAATCAGTTGATTGTTATTCGACCTGCCTTTGGACGGCAATGGACCTTGTTGCAAAAGTCCTCTGAAGGTGGGCAAAAACTAATGGGTTTATTTTCCACTGGCCCTAGCATAGGGCTTCAAAAGCCATATTATGTGGAAATCTCGTATGATAATGGCGGTCAAGCCACCGCTGAAGTACCCTATGCCAAAACACTAGACAATACGTACAAAAAAGTGATCATCATGGGGGAAAGCAGTGTATTGAAAGGACTTAATGAATCCGTAATTGTTCCTGGCTGGCACGTTAAAACGGCTGTCAACATGGAAATTGAAACTTTAAAACAAAATAACATTGGTATTGAAATCGGTTTTGTGGTGGATTACTTCACAAAACCAATTGACATGTTAAACCTTACGGCCGGTCGGCAAGTTTACACAACCGGTTACATCAGTTTTTCCATGGGAAAAAACAAGAAATAACGCCTAAATCATGATTGAATTACCACAAATAAGCCCTACCTCTTCCAATCGTAAACCTGATTGGTTACGTGTCAAATTACCCATTGGAGAAAATTATTCAAAAGTGCGCAAATTGGTTGACGAGTATAAATTACATACCATCTGCCAGTCGGGTAACTGCCCAAATATGGGCGAATGCTGGGGAGAGGGAACAGCAACATTTATGATTTTAGGCAATGTCTGCACACGATCTTGCACATTTTGTGCTGTGGCAACCGGTAGACCGCAAGAATACGATGAAGATGAACCAAGACGTGTCGCCGAAGCAATTCAATTAATGCAGGTAAAGCACGCGGTCATTACTTCCGTAAACCGGGATGAATTAAAAGATAAAGGAGCTGAAATTTGGTACCAAACGGTTCGTGCAGTAAAAGAAACAACTCCAGCTACGACCATTGAGACATTGATTCCAGATGTAAAGGCCAACTGGGATGCCTTGATTCGTATGATTGAAGGAGGGCAAGAAGTTGTTTCCCATAACATGGAGACGGTAGCACGTTTGTATCGCTATGTACGACCACAAGCGAAATACGAGCGGAGTTTGGAGCAAATCAAACGAACCAAAGAATTTGGAAAACGCAACAAATCCGGCATCATGCTGGGCCTGGGTGAAACAAAAGACGAAGTGTTTCAAGCAATGGATGATTTAGTGGCCCATGGACTTGATGTGTTGACCCTAGGACAATATTTACAGCCGACGAAAATGCACCATGAAGTCATTGAATGGATTCATCCAGATACATTCGCGATGTACAAAGAAGAAGGACTGAAGCGTGGACTTGTTTACGTAGAATCTGGTGCCTTAGTCCGTTCAAGTTATCACGCAGAACGACACATCTAAATGAGCGATATGCCATCACATCATCAGCCTACATACACCTATATCCTTGCGGGTGGCGGTATGGCCGGATTATCGTTGGCATTTTACCTCAATCAAAGCAGCGTACCATTTGATTCCATATTAATCATTGATCAGGCTGAGAAAAATACGCGGGATAAAACGTGGTGTTATTGGTCAGATCAACCCGAGACTTTTGACGCGGTGGTAGAGCATAGTTGGAACCAGCTATGGTTTCATTCGTTCGATAATCGTAGTGACAAATTTTCAATTTTACCCTTCAGCTATCGCAAAATACAAAGTGATTCTTGGTACGCGTTTATCCAAAAGGAACTGAAGCAAAATCCCAAAATTCAGTTTATCCAAACCAAAGTACTTGGCTTTTCATACCAAGGCCGTTGTGCGCAAGTTCGAACAGAGGCGGGTGATTTTACCGCAACCGAAAAGATTTTTGATAGTATCAGTGCCTTTCCTTGCGAACTTGAGAATCCACAGCATCTTAAACAACATTTTGTGGGTCTGACGATAGAAGCCAATTTTCCTATTTTTGACCCAGCTGCTGCCCATTTGTTTGACTTTAGAATTGCGCATACACCTGCCTGCGAGTTTATGTACGTGCTCCCTACGTCGGATCGAATCGCGTTGTTTGAGCACACCTACTTTTCAGGCCAACTAAAAGAAAAACAGCATTATTTGGACCAAATTAAGGCTTATTTATTCGGTGCCTATGGATTGGGTGAAGATGATTATTTGGTATTGGAAGAGGAATCAGGCATTATTCCAATGACCTTATCGGAAGCCGAACCTCAAAATTTACATACAAAAGTGATTCAAATAGGCACCTCAGGAGGATTTGTTAAATCAACCACAGGATATAGCTTTTTGCGTACACAGCGGAAATTAAAAGAGCTGGTTGCCAACTTGCAAACTAAACACTGGGATGCACCTGTGAATGAAACAAAACCATTCAAGAGATGGATGGACCGCGTATTTTTACAAGTGCTCGTTGACCAAAAAATTAAAGGAAATAAGGTGTTTGAATCGTTATTTCAAAAAAATAGACCTCAACTAATTTTGAGATTTCTAGAGGAGCAGACGACAATGTGGGAAGATTTAAAATTAATGACTTCCGTCCCTACTCTGCCCTTTATGCAGGCTGCAATTAAAATTGCCTTAGCTGATCTACCTTTTCCTAAAAAATGATTGCCTTGCCCGAATATAAATCTTAAATTTGCACGTTTTTAAATCTAACAACCAATACCCAATGGCTTATTTATTTACTTCAGAGTCAGTATCCGAGGGACATCCCGATAAAGTAGCTGACCAAATTTCAGATGCGTTAATCGACCATTTTATGGCGTTTGACCCCACTTCTAAAGTAGCTTGTGAAACCTTAGTTACTACAGGGCAAGTTGTTTTAGCTGGCGAAGTAAATACTACTACCTATTTGGATGTGCAAGCCATTACACGTGATGTGATCCGTAAAATCGGTTACACGAAAGCTGAATATATGTTTGAAGCCAACTCATGTGGTATTTTATCTGCTATTCATGAGCAGTCGGCCGACATTAATCAAGGTGTTGACCGTGCGAATCCGGAAGAGCAAGGAGCAGGTGACCAGGGAATGATGTTTGGTTTTGCAACAAAAGAGACAGACAACTACATGCCTTTGGCATTGGATTTAGCACATAAAATCCTTCAAGAATTATCGTACATCCGTAACAACGAGCCTAGCTTAATTGGTTATTTACGTCCGGATGCAAAATCTCAAGTAACCATCGAATACAGTGATGATCATACACCACAACGTATTGATACCATCGTTGTTTCGACTCAACATGATGACTTTGCAACGGAAGCGGATATGTTGGCCAAAATCAAAAAGGATATCGTTGAAATCGTTATTCCTCGCGTTAAAGCAAAATTAAAGCCTGAATTACAAGCTTTGTTTAACGATGCGATTACGTATCACATTAACCCAACAGGAAAATTTGTGATCGGTGGACCGCACGGAGATACAGGCTTAACAGGTCGTAAAATCATCGTAGATACCTACGGTGGAAAAGGTGCTCACGGTGGTGGCGCATTCTCAGGAAAAGATCCTTCAAAAGTAGACCGTTCTGCAGCCTATGCAACGCGTCACATCGCGAAAAATTTAGTTGCTGCAGGATTATGCGACCAAGTATTAGTTCAAGTTTCGTATGCAATTGGCGTAGCTAAACCATGTGGTTTGTTCATTGATACGTATGGCACAGCAAAGGTTAACTTAACTGATGGCGAAATTGCACGTAAAGTAGAAGCTATCTTCGATATGCGTCCATACTTTATTGAGCAACGTTTGAAATTACGTAACCCGATCTATTCAGAAACTGCTGCTTATGGTCACATGGGTCGTAAAAATGAAGTTGTTACGAAAACATTCCATGGTCCAGGTGGACAAAAAGTAACGAAAGAAGTGGAATTATTTACATGGGAAAAATTAGATTACGTAGATGCAGTTAAGTCGGCATTCGGAATTTAATCAACCCCAATGATCATATAAAAGGTGCTCTTACCCGGAGCACCTTTTTTTATGGGGTATTTTCCGCTTAATTTGAACAAATATTAGTGAAAAAGAGTTAGAGAATTCATGCGTACATCAAGTAAAAAAGGGTTTTATTTCAAAGAATTTGAAGAAAAAAGCATTTCGCCTTTTGACAAGCTGTTTGGCATATTTAAAGAGCTCATTACCCATACCTCCGGAGACTTCGATGAAGCCATAGATTGGTTACGGGAATTGGATAAGGAATATGAGTTAACCGACGAAAACTATACCATTGAAGATTTCATTGAAGACCTAAAAGCCAAAGGCTACATACGGGAAGAAGTGGATGAAAATGGAGGAACGGGCATGGGGATTACCGGCAAAACAGAACGTGCCATTCGGCAAACGGCCTTAGAAAACATTTTTGGCAATCTGAATAAAAGTGGCGCTGGAAATCACAAGACGAAGGCCTCAGGGCAAGGAGATGAATTGACAGGTGAATTTAGATCCTATCATTTTGGCGATGGTTTAGAAAAGATTTCGCTAACTGAAAGTTTAAAAAATGCCCAAATCAATCATGGAATAGGTGAATTTGAATTAACGGAAGACGATTTAGTCGTTGAAGATACTCAATACAAATCTCAAATGAGTACAGTTTTGATGATCGACATCAGTCACTCCATGATTCTGTATGGAGAAGATCGCATCACCCCTGCCAAAAAGGTCGCGATGGCTTTGGCTGAGTTAATTACGACACGCTACCCCAAAGACACGATTGATATTTTAGTTTTCGGCAATGATGCTTGGAGCATTTCGATCAAAGATATCCCCTATTTAAAAGTAGGCCCATACCATACCAATACGGTCGCCGGGTTACAGTTGGCCATGGATATTCTACGTCGGAAACGCAATACCAACAAGCAGATTTTCATGATTACCGACGGAAAACCGAGTTGTGTCAAGGAAAAAGACGGGAGCTATTACATGAACAGTAATGGACTTGACCCCTATGTGACTGAAAAATGTTACACACAAGCGGCTCAAGCACGTAAATTACATATACCCATCACGACATTTATGATTGCCCGCGACGCTTATCTCCAACAGTTTGTAGATAAGTTTACTGAGGCAAACCAAGGGAAAGCCTTCTATACTGGATTACGCGGTTTAGGGGAAATGATATTTCAAGATTACGAAACGAATAGAAAGAAAAGACTCAAATAAGATGATTAAATTATTAGGCGAATTAAAGGCCTCAGGGTACCAAAGCAAATCCATTAAAGACGAACTACGAGACAATCTAATCCAGCACATGGAAGCTAGTACTACTGTTTTCGAGGGTGTACATGGATTCGAAAATTCAGTCATTCCGGAATTAGAAAGAGCTATTTTATCACGCCACAATATCAATTTACTAGGACTTCGAGGACAAGCAAAAACGCGACTTGCACGCCTCATGGTCAATCTATTAGATGAGTATATCCCGTATGTCGAGGGATCTGAAATCAATGATGATCCATTGAATCCTATTTCTCGCTTTGCGATTAACTTGATCGCAGAGAAAGGAGATCAAACACCGATTGCCTGGCTACATCGTTCGGATCGATTTGCTGAAAAATTAGCCACACCAGATGTGACTGTTGCTGATTTAATTGGCGACATTGATCCCATTAAGGCGGCTAATTTAAAACTTTCGTATGCAGATGACCGTGTGATACATTTTGGTATGATTCCACGTGCAAATCGCTGCATATTTGTCATTAATGAGATTCCTGATCTTCAGGCGCGGATTCAGGTAGCCTTGTTTAATATTTTACAGGAGGGTGATATCCAAATCAGAGGGTTTAAATTACGCCTACCTTTGGACGTTCAATTCATATTTACGGCAAATCCAGAGGACTATACCAATCGCGGGAGTATTGTAACGCCACTGAAAGATCGAATTGGATCTCAAATTCTAACCCATTATCCAGAGAGCATTGCTGTTGCGCGTAAAATATCCTCGCAGGAAGCACGACTGAATGCATCACAAACGGATCGCGTGTACGTACCAAATCTTGCGTATGATCTACTGGAGCAAATCATTTTTGAAGCACGTCAAAGTGAATACATTGACATCAAAAGTGGAGTCAGCGCCCGTATGAGTATATCGATGTTAGAAAGTCTCGTGAGCACCGCTGAAAGAAGATCGTTGCTTAATAAAGAACAGCATACGACGGTTCGTCTGGCTGATTTTATGGGTATCATTCCTGCAATTACCGGTAAAGTGGAGCTGGTGTATGAAGGAGAGCAAGAGGGTGCCGCATTTGTAGCAGAACAATTAATTGGTTCAGCCATTAAAACTTTCCTTCCAGGTTTATTCCCCAAAATAGAGAAGTTATCGAAAAAAATCGAAGATACCCCTTACACCGCATTAATGGAGGCCATTTATGCAGGTGGAGGTTTAGTATTGTATGATGAAAGTACGGATGCCGACTACCAAGAAACCTTAGATTCACTGAAACCACTCAATGAATTAGTGAAAAAATATCAAGGTGACACGGCAGTGGAAGATCAGTATTTTGTCAAAGAATTTCTATTATGGGCTTTAGCGGAGCATCACAAATTAGGGAAAGATCGACTGACGAATGGATTTGAATTCAAAGACTTGATAGGCATACTCTAAAAAAAACACCCAATAAATTTTATTGGGTGTTTTCTTTTTTATTCCATGGCCAAATTGAGCTTGGCTGATTTTACTTGACTAATTTTTGCTTTAAATCGCTTGATTTGTTCGGCTAATGCATTGAGAGCTAGATCTAAGGCTTCTTCAAATGATCTGGCTGTTTCTTTGACAAATAAGACCGCACCAGGAACTGCAATTTTAATTTCTAATAACTTTTCGCGCATTTTCCCTTCTCCGGTAAGCAACTTTAAAAATACTTCTCCTCCGGTTATTCGATCGTAAAAAGTATCTAACTTATTCAACTTAGCTTGAATGCTATCCAACAATTTACGATCAGCACTGAAGTGAATGGCGTGTACTTGCACTTTCATAATCATTAAATTTTAAGGGTGAATAGTTGCTTTGGGAATCTTAGCAAAGCCAACGAAAAACAGAACGTTTTAGATTCGTTGAAAAGGTATATTTTTTTCGAAATGATGTCAAGTAATTCATGACAATTTATTTCCACTGCACGCGAATCAATCGAAAGGGAATATCGATTTGCCTAAAATAATCATGCCAAAAATACTGTATGGCAGATAAATGATCATTGGGCGATTTAACCTCAATAAAGCAATAACTCCCATTTTTTTCAATAAACAAATCGGGAAATCCTTTGGCATGCGTAGCCAAATGATTCCACATGTAAGTCAATACAGACCTTAATGCTTTTGGGTCTATGACCCTAATGGCATTCTCCATAAACTCCCAATCCAAACTGTACCAGTCCACCAAAGGATTCAATATACCTTGTTGGCGTTCCCCCACCTCCTGCATAAACGCTAATGCCTGATCAGCATGATCGAGAATCTCCAAACGTGACGCAAAGTCCTGTTGACTTAAGGCCGCAAACTCTAGTTGGCCATAGTGACTTGGTGCATACTGAAACGGATGATGATACCCTGATTTCTTTTCTTTAAACATTAAATCCCACGTTAATAAACCTAGGATATTTTTCCATATTCGATTTTCAGAAAATGTGGCATAGTAGCCTTGATTTTGAAAATAGTCAACAACCCCTTGCTCCACATGACCTTGCCAGGAGATGTCGATTTCAATAAGTTCTGCGTGTTTGAGCGAACTAGTTACCTTTTTGATATGTTTTTTTGAAGCTTGCTTAGCCAAAAAATCTTGAAAGAAATGGATTTCAGCAGGGTTTTCGATGTATTCAAGCCCAAACTCAGCCCAATAAATAGCTTCATCGATTCGTTTTAATTTAGCTAGAATGCGCACTCGGCGCTCCAGTGAATTTATGGATGAAGCGTATGTATATATGTTTAATGCATGTTCTAACTGAAGGTTTCGTTCGAGGTGTCGGCCAACTTGAAATAGCATCTTCTCAAATGCAGGAATGACTAATTCAGTCAAATCGGAAATCATAGGAAGTACATTCGCTTCAAAAGACTCTATAATGGATATGACTGAATCTGGTTGTTCTTTCATCTCCCAAAACCATTCACGCCATAAACTAAGCTGCCATTTTTGCTCAATTTCTTTACGCGAAGCAAAATAAGGGATTAAATCCTCCTCGGATACTTCTACAAATTGACGATGACCTAAATCGCGCACAACGAATTCAGTCAGGTCGCGATGCCGGCTTCCAAAAAACAAGAACGTAGTGAATAAATAATAACTCTTATTGGTTGGCTGAATAAAATCATCACCTGAAATCACACCCAGATGCGGCTGATTACGCAATAAGTCAACTAAATTAGGTTTAGCTAATGATTTTGAAATCTTCTGATCGGGGAAAAGTTGATGCGCAATTCCCAAACATGTTTCTTTAGTCAATACATGCAATAATTCAGGCAATATTATGTCTGATGAATAGCGCTGCAAAAATCGAAAATCAATTAACTCTTTCAAGGCATCGGGTAATAAATCAATTTCAGGATAATTGATTTTATGTGTTTGAAACCAAGGAGTCGAACGTGAGCAGAGCCGCAAATACAAGCATTGTGCAGATTTTGATAGTAAATCAAATTGATTGAGAAATTCGATTTCAGGCTCAATAAGCAAATTTTTATAATGCTTTTTGATGTAACGCAGAACAAATTGATAGTTATCCCAATAATAGTCGGATGAAAGATTTGTTTGCGCAGGGGTCTGCATGGCGGAATGGAGCTAATATTTACACTAAAATAGGACTATTTTTAGTTAATTTTCAAGATTTTAAACAGAAAATTAGATTTTTTCAACAATTTCAGAAATGATGTTATATTTGCAGGCTTGATATATCTCAGGTAAAACATATAATTTTAACGAAACAAAATTTATGCAAACGGTTTCAAATTTCAATTTTGCTGGCAAAAAAGCATTAGTTCGTGTTGACTTCAACGTACCTCTTAATGAGCGATTTGAAATTACAGATGATACACGTATCAAAGCAACGATTCCAACAATCCAAAAGATTCTATCGGATGGGGGTTCTGCTATCTTGATGTCACATTTAGGTCGTCCAAAGGATGGGCCAACTGAAAAGTATTCCTTAAAGCATTTAGTAACACCACTTTCGTTGGTGTTTGGGGTTAAAGTTAAGTTTGCTACGGATTGTATCGGAGAAGATGCTTCGGCATTAGCAGCAGATTTACAACCAGGCGAGATCCTTTTATTAGAGAATCTTCGGTTTTACAAGGAAGAAGAAAAAGGGGATGAGGCATTTGCTCAAAAATTAGCCAAACTAGGTAACGTTTGGGTAAATGATGCATTTGGTACAGCACACCGCGCACATGCTTCTACGGCTGTAATGGGCAAGTTCTTTACGGATAAAGTAGCTGGATATGTCATGCAAGCGGAATTAGATAATGCGAAGAAAATTTTAGAATACTCTGAGCGTCCGTTTACGGCAATCATGGGTGGATCAAAAATTTCAGATAAAATATTAATCATTGAGCGTTTACTAGATAAGGTGGACAATCTGATTATTGGCGGAGGAATGACCTATACCTTCTCGCTAGCTGAAGGAGGAAAAATTGGAAAATCAATTTCTGAGCCCGATAAGGTTGAATTAGCCAAATCTCTGATTGAGAAAGCAAAAGCAAAGGGTGTTAATTTAATTATGCCTGTTGACAATATTTGTGCAGACGATTTCAACAACAATGCAAATCGCCAGACGGTTCGTCGTGGTGAGATTCCTGATGGATGGGAAGGATTAGATATTGGCCCAGAATCAGTTAAATTGTTTCAAGATGTGATTGCTAAATCTAAAACGATTCTTTGGAATGGTCCGATGGGCGTGTTTGAGTTTCCAAATTTTGCTATTGGTACGAATGCCATTGCCGATGCGGTGGTAAAAGCTACTGAAGAAAATGGTGCATTCTCGTTAATTGGTGGTGGTGACTCAGCCTCAGCAGTAAACAATGCAGGCTATGGAGATCGCGTTTCATATGTGTCTACAGGCGGTGGTGCACTATTGGAATATATGGAAGGTAAAACATTACCTGGGGTAGCTGCTTTAGAAGCGTAAAAAAACGTACGTATTATTTTTGAAGGCGAGGAAACATTTCCTCGCCTTTTTGTATTTTTAGCTTATTGTTCTCATACTTTAGAAATGATCTATCCAAACGAACCTATACAGTTAAAATCAACCTACATTAGTCTTGATAGTAGGCAAATTTACGATCCAGAAAACACAGCGTTCGTTGCTGTACGTGGAATCAACCATGATGGGCACCAGTATATGGAGACTTTATATCAAAAAGGAGTTCGTGAATTTATCGTTGAAAAAGGTAGTTGGGTAGGCCAACTCCCCGAAAAAGCAAGCCAATGGACCAATACATCGATATGGGTCGTTGACAATAGCATCAAAACATTACAGAATTTAGCTCATTTGCATCGTATCGCATTTAACCTACCAGTAGTAGGTATTACGGGATCAAATGGTAAAACAACATGTAAAGAGTGGCTATACACCTTGACCAAAAATGAGTTCAATGTCGTGCGAAGTCCGAAGAGCTTCAATTCTCAAATAGGCGTCCCGCTATCTATATGGGCCATTCAATCGCATCATACGCTAGGTATTTTTGAAGCTGGAATTTCAAAAATGAATGAGATGGAAAAACTAGAACCCATCATAAACCCTGAATATGGTATTTTTACACATTTTGGCGAAGCGCACAGTCAACATTTTGAAACAGATAAAATAAAGTTGACCGAAAAATTAAAGCTCTTTCGGCATAGCAAAAAACTAATCTATCGCGCAAGTGAAGAAACGAATGAATGGATTCGTTTGGAGATGCAAAAAAATAACCCAACATGCGAGTTGGTGACCTGGAGTACCACAGACCCGAACCAATCCATCTTTGTGTATTGGAAAGTAAACGGGACAAGAAGCCAACTAAAGTTTCAGAAAAAAAATCAATCAGAAGTATTTTTAGATCTACACGTTGAATTGTGTGATGAAGCATCACTTGAGAATATAACACATTGCATCATTCAGGC
>CAZUAZ010000060.1:0-11704 GCA_964618445.1 uncultured Aquirufa sp.
TAAAGAGTTGTCGGACCAAAGGCCTCTGCTGCGGTGCCGGCGGTGCCCAAGTTTTCAAAGAACCAGAGCCAGGCGGACAAGATGTTCAGGTAAAACGGACCGAAGAAATTATCGAATCCGGGGTAAAAAAAGTAGCTTTGGCATGCCCTTTTTGTATGGTCATGTTGCAAGACGGACTGAACAAGACCGGCAAAGACCACGAAATTCAGTTGGTGGATTTAGCTGAACTCGTCCAACAAAGTATCCAATAACCATGTATATACCTTTTGAACAAATGCCAGACCATGCACGGGTTTGGATCTATCAAGCAAATCGACCACTTTCGTCCAGCGAATTGGAACGCATTAGTCTAACAATGGAGCAAGGTATCAAAGGATGGGAAGCGCATGGTGCTCCGCTGCAAGCATCTTTTGAAATTCGGTTTAATCAAGTGGTGGTTGTTGCTGTCAATGAGTCTGTCAACCAGGCTTCTGGGTGTTCCATCGATGCTTCGACGCGCTGGTTTAAAGAGCTAGCGTCCGAATTACATATTGATTTCTTTAATCGGGATTTAGCGGTTCTTCGGGGAGAAACCTTAGAACTTATCCCTATCGGTCAGATAAAATCTCAGGTACAAGCGGGAAATATCGGTCCAACAGATACCATTCTGCGCCCTTTAACTGAGCAAATCGCCGCTTATCGGAATGAATGGCTTTGCCCTGCAAACGAATCCTATATCAGTAGACATTTTTAAGATGGCGGAAGATTTACACATACCTTCGGGAAGTCGGGCTGAAAAATATGCCTCATTATACCCTCAAATCGCAAGTTTAGTTCAAGATGAAACAGATTTGACAGCTAATCTGGCCAATATCGCCGCTGGTTTAAAGGAGGTCTTTGGTTTCTTTTGGGTCGGTTTTTATCTAGTTAAAAACGGCGAACTGGTGCTCGGACCCTTTCAAGGTCCCGTTGCCTGTACGCGAATTCCATTTCATAAAGGGGTTTGCGGCCACGCCTATACAACGTCAGAAACGATTATCGTTCCTGACGTAGATGCCTTTCCAGGCCACATTGCCTGTGCATCCGCGTCCAAATCAGAGATTGTTTTACCCGTTAAAAATCAGGCAGGAACAGTTACCATGGTACTGGACGTTGACTCAGATAGGCTCAACGATTTTTCGGAGGTAGACCAACAAGGCCTCGAGAAAATACTTGGATTAATTAGCGAAGCTTGGCGATAACCGTTTCGCTACCCACAGGCTTATCTCCAATGTTCACACAGATTTCTGCGTCTAGCGGGAGGTAAATATCGATCCGACTACCAAATTTAATAAAGCCAAATTCTTGTCCTTGGGTCACAGCATCTCCTTCTTTGACGTACCAGCATATTCGTTTCGCTAGCGCCCCGGCTATTTGGCGGAATAAGATTTCCGTGCCATTTTCATGCTTGACTACACATGTAGTACGTTCGTTTTCCGTACTTGATTTTGGGTGCCACGCTACCAAATACTTACCCGGGTGATATTTGAAATACGATACAATTCCGGAGATTGGATTGAAATTTACATGCACGTTCAATGGTGACATAAAGATCGAAACTTGCTTACGTTTTCCTTTAAAATATTCAGGTTCCTCTACTTCTTCAATTACGACCACTTTCCCATCAGCAGGGGCAATAATGTGATTGGGATTGATTTCCGTATGCCGTGCAGGTACACGGAAAAATTGAAGAATGATTAAATAAAAGAGTGACGTAATAACAACGATTACTTCACGTAAGTACACATTTTCAGGAAAGAAATAAGCAACCAGACCATTGATTGTTAAGACAATTAGCAATGAACTGATTAAGAGTGATTTTCCTTCGCGGTGTAACGTCATGTGTCTTTGGGTATATTACAAGATTCAAAATTAGCCATTTTTGTTGAAAAATTTGGCATAAATTCTCGACCTCTACCTAAGATTTTTTTAATTTTTAAATTAAAAAATTGCATTTTTGGTTTTTTAAAACCATCCTATGCGGCGTATCGGGCTATTTTTTTTCTTGTTGGCTTGCCTATTCAGTGCCCCTATTCAAGCTCAATATATTAAATGGAAAGAAGCAAATACGTCTAGTTTTTTACGTTTGGACTTTGAATCACAAGAAATATATCGCTGTACAGATGGAATCAATTGGCAATTTGTACGCAAGGCGCAATTTAAAAATGTCATTGTTACCGATTTTCTATCCACGGATCGTGGCGTGAACGAGTATCCCATTCCGAACACAAATCAATTCTATTTGACCATTCATTGTACCGGGCAGGTGTATCGTATTGATAAAACTACCTGGGAGTTTGAACGCATTGATCATACTTTTTTCCGCGGGGCTAATTGTAGGTCCTTTCAATTTATGCGGAAGGGGAAATTATACACATTTGGTGGTTATGGCTTTTGGCAGTCTACGAATATCCTAAGTGAATATAATTTTAAAGGTGGGGAATGGAATAGTATTCAAGCGGAGGGAGATGTCCCCTCGGCGATCACATTCAGTCCATCAGGTTATTGTACCATAAAAGATCGTTTTGTGACGATGGCCAATAGTAAGCTAAACGACACCGAATTGCACAATGCGTCCGAGTATGATTGGAATATCTATGAATTTAATTTTGATAACCGGGAATTCAAGATAGTAGGAGAAGTTAATTTGCCCGTGATTAAGGATTTTTTTGCCAAAGATTATAGTCGGAATTACCTCTTCAACGGGCGCTATATGGTCATGGTGGATTTAGTCCAACATACCTATAATTGGGATTCTATTTTCATCATTGATGTGGTGGATGGATACAAAGTATATCGCTGGAAAAACCCCAATCGTATCCATATTCGTGATGGGCATTCAGACGAAAGCTTGGAGCGATTAACCCATTTGTCAGGTGACACCTTAGTATTTACCAATGCGCCTACCAGTTATCCCTATAAAACGGCAGGTTATGCAAAAATATCCATTGCCCAAATCTTAAAGGATAGTGACTACTTAGGCCTTATCACACAAGATACTTTGGTGAATGAGTTTTGGAAAGTTGGAGTTATTCTAGTCGGAATTATTGTGTTGATCTTCGCAATTGCATTAGTTGTTATCCTGCGTAATCGACGGAAAAAACAGCAGTTGCGTGTGCTATTAGGAGAAAATGAAAAACAATTTTTAGACTTTATGCTTTTAAACTACCGACAAGGATACGTATCAGGTCACCAAATTATCGCGTTTTTTGGTAAGCATAAAAGCTCACCGGAATCACAACGGCAATTCCGATCCAAACTTTTTGAAAATTTCACTAAAGCCATCGGCCTGATATTTCCAGGGAAAGAGGTGCTGGATATTCAAACAGATGAAAAAGACCAACGGATGTTGGTATACCGACTGCAACCGGGTATGTATGATCGTTTAAGCCGACTATAAATTCTTTTCTAAAAAGTCGGTCATCATTTGATATAAATGTAAGCGCGTATTTCCGCCATATATTCCATGATTCCGGTTCGGGTAATAGAAGCTTTGGAACTGCTTATTTGCCTTGATCAAGGCTTCCTCTAAAGCGACTGAGTTTTGGAAATGAACATTGTCATCTCCAGTTCCATGTACCAGTAGTAAGTTCCCCTTTAATTTATCCACATGATTTACGGGCGAATTGTCGTCATATCCATGCGGATTTTCCTGTGGAGTACGCTGGTAACGTTCCGTATAAATCGAGTCATAAAAGCGCCAATTCGTCACCGGAGCCACCGAAATCGCAGCCTTGAATACCGAAGCTCCCTGCATGAGGCAGTTGGCCGACATGAATCCACCGTAACTCCAACCCCAAATCCCAATACGTGATGCATCTACATGTGGTAAGCCACCTATATACTTGGCCGCAAAGATTTGATCTTCCACTTCAATTTTACCCAAGTTTTGATACGTGATTTTTTTGAATGCAACGCCTCGAGCACCCGTTCCGCGATTATCAATGCAATAAATTAAATACCCTTTTTTCAATAGCATTTGATACCAAAAGAAGTCGGCACCTGGAAACGAATCCAACACCTGCTGGCTACCCGGTCCGCCATACACATGCATCAATACCGGATATTTTTTCGAAGCATCAAAGTTGGCCGGCTTAATCACATACCCATTTAAATGGTCACCATTGGCCAACGGGATCTCAAAAAATTCACGAGTTGAAATTCCATATTCAGTCAATTGGCCCGCTAATTTTGCATTGTCTTCCAATACACGCATGAACCCCGATTTGGTATTGTGCAGCGTAATTTTTGATGGACTTTTAGCTGAACTATGTGTCAAAATATAAAAGGAAAAGTCTGGGCTAAAGGTGGCCGTGTTGGTTCCAGTAGTACCCGCAATTAATTTCTTCCCTGATCCATTTAGTTGAATTTGGTACACATCACGACCAATGGGTGTACGCTCTGTAGAATTGAAATAGAGTGTTTTTGACTTTTCATCAAATCCATATAAATCATCTACTTCCCAATTTCCTTGCGTGATGGCTTGCTGTTTTCCCGAGATAAAATCTTGTAGATAAATATGTTTAAACCCACTTTTTTCGGAGGTAAAAATGAAACTTTTTTGGTCGTTCAAATAGGTGATATCATTTCCGATGGACTCGATTTCGATGGAAGTATCCGACTTCTCTTCATAGACGACGGTCTCATTCGCTTTGCTAATGCTGTGGTGAATTAATTCCATGTGATTTTGCAAGCGGTTTAGGCGTATATAGGCCAAAACATCCGCACTCTTAGTCCATTTCATCCGAGGAATATATTGGTCTTTGATGGGGCCAACATCCACTTTTTGGATTGACGCACTTTCTATATTGGCAATCGACAAGCTTACAATTGAATTTGCTTCGCCAGCCTTAGGATATTTGTAGCGGTAATCTTTTGGATACAAATCGCCCCACATTTGCATATTGTATACCGGCACCTGAGATTCATCAAAGGTGTAGAAGGCAATCTTTTTGCTGTCAGGCGACCATGCAAACGCTTTTGAAAAAGAGAATTCCTCTTCATATACCCAGTCACAAGCCCCGTGGATAATTTCATTAAGTTTCCCGGAAGTGGTCACCGCTTTTTCTGTTCCGGTCGTTAGGTCTACCCAATACAGATTATTCTCCCGCACGAAGCTAACCTTCTTCCCATCTGGTGAAAAACTGGCATGCATCTGCTTACCGCCGGCTGCTAATAAACGTAGGCTTTGTGTTGCACGGTCAAATACGTAATTCGTTTCGGTCGAACTTCTTCGGTAAATCGGTTCAGATGCCGTGCCGATTAGTATCTTCTGTTCATCATTCGATAAACTGAATTTTTGTACCCGAATAGTCTCTCCAGAGGCCGTTTTAGTGCCTTTTTCATCGAAGAGTACCTCGGACTTTGTTGGATCTTGAATATTTGTTTTGATGATTTTTCCAGCTTTTAACTCTAAATAGGACTGGCCATCTGCGGCCCAATTCAGGTTTTGAATGCTTTTTTGCGCAAAGGTCCCATTTTTCCAAATGTCGGCAAGTGTGATTTCTTTTTGAGCTACAAGTGTAAGGTTGCATAGGAAAAGAAGCCCAATAAGGTAGGAGTTAATTTTCATGTGTTTGATGAAGTTAATTTTGGAAAATGACGATAGGATCTGTTTCTACCGTATTGCTTACATTTTTTGCGTTATCACGAATGAATATTTGAAACTTGAGCGTATCGTTATTCGGGGTAAATCGAGGAGAATAGCCTTTGTAAAAAGCATAAACAAATTGGGTAGAATAGGAAATACTTCCTTCAATGGCGCCTGTTTTTTGATCAGGATTGAAATTGAAATTCATGAGTCCACCTAAGGGAGGAGTAAAGGTTATCGGGTCGAACTTGCCATTTTTTTTATGCAAGACAGCTACCTCAAAATTTCTAAAATCTCTATATTTGGCTGGATTGGCAACTATTTCAGCTTGGGTAACGCCGAGGTCTCCATCGCCATCCTGAAAGCGAATTGTCATAATGACGGAGTCTATTTTGGCTTTTCCACCAAATCCATCATTACTAACTTTCGTAATTTTCTCGATTTTCTCGAATTTAATCTCAGGTGTCGTTGACCATTCAGGCTCTTTTAGGCATGAGCTAAGGATCGCGAAGCTGATAAACCAATACGAAATGCGGGCCATTTTTGACATAGTTCGTAAAGTTAATGATTTGGTTTAATTTTGTTTGAATATTCAAAAAAAGCAATGCAAACAGGTTTGAATTCGTGGGAATCTTGGCGCGCAAAGTTGAAGGAACAGGTACTAGTGATGCAGGAGACCAGTTTTGAAGCAATTGCTCTAGAGATGTTTCGTTTTACCTGGACCTATAATCCGCTTTACCGGCAGTATGCCGACTTGCTTGGCGTGGACCCGCAGTCGGTGCAGACGCTCGCTCAAATCCCCTTTCTGCCCATTGAATTATTTAAGAATCATCGCGTGCTGACTGGAACGGCTCCTGTTTTATTTGACTTTGAGAGTTCTGGGACGACGGGTCAAATTCCGTCCAAACATCCGGTTTGCGATCCAAGTTTTTACCAGCAACAGTCCAAACGCATTTTTGAACAACAATACGGCCCATTAATGGACTACCATATATTTGCCTTGTTGCCATCTTATTTAGAGCGCAGTACTTCTTCCTTGGTGTTCATGATGGATCATTTTATCCGAGAATCAGGTTCATCCTTAGCTGGGTTTTTTCTAAATCAATATGAAACCTTAATTGCCCAAATTAAACAGGCCTTACTGACGGAACGAAAAGTTTGGGTGATGGGGGTAACATTTGGGTTATTAGACTGGGTCGATTCAGGGCAAGATTTTTCGTTTTGGAAGGAAGCTGTTGCGGAAGGGCGTTTGATGGTGATGGAAACGGGTGGGATGAAGGGGCGCCGCGAAGAATGGATTCGGGAGCGCGTACATGAATTTTTAAAATCCTCCATGGGCCTTCCTCAAATCGCCTCGGAGTATGGAATGACTGAATTATTTTCCCAGGCATACGCAGCTAGCGATGGAATTTTTTCTCCCGGTGTTTCGATGCGGGTACAATTGCGTGAGGTTACAGATCCATTTTCAAAGGTGACAAAGCCAGGCCGCGTAGGGGGAATTCAAATCATCGATTTAGCCAATATTGATTCGTGTCCGTTTATTGAAACCAAAGATTTAGGATCCTTGGAAGCAGATGGAATCAGATTTAAAGTCTTAGGCCGCTTTGACAATTCAGAAATTCGCGGATGCAACTTGATGGTCGATCAAGGATGGGGAACGAGCCAAGCAGAGCCGTCTGTATAAAATTCATTTTTCCAAATAGGCACTTCTTTTTTAAGGGTATCAATCAGCCATTCGCAGGCTTTAAATGCCTCTGCTCGGTGGACGGAACATACGCCGATGATCACTGCGATGTCGCCAATTTCTAATTTTCCAGTCCGATGGGCTACGCTAATCTTGCGAATAGGCCATTGGTCGGCAGCTTCGCTCGCGATGCGTTCCATCTGTTTTTTCGCCATGGCATTATAAGCTTCCATGGTCAGGTTTTTAACATCCTTTTGTTGGTTTTTATTGCGAATCGTACCTACAAATAGACAGATACCGCCAGCCTCTGGGTCCTGTAAATACTGGTAGCTCGCGTCGATCGAAAGTGGCGTTTCACTCAGGAGAATTTGATGTGTCATTTGCGCGTGTAAGTAAGGTAGCTGAATTGATACGCATTTTGCTCATCAGTGATTCCACGCTCCTGCTCTGCTATCTCCCACATGTCTGATGAAATTTCGGGGAAAAAGGCATCGCCCTCAAAAATATCGTGCAGCTGGGTGACTAAAATCTGATCTGCCAAAGGCAAACTCAATTGATAAATTTCCGCACCCCCTACGATAAAAATATCATCACGAGAAATGGATTTGGCTTTTAATATTGCCTCTTCCACGGAGTGAGCCAGGATAACGCCTTCAATTTTTAAATCCTGCTGTCTACTAATGACAACGGTCGTGCGGTTTGGGAGCGGTCTGCCTATGGATTCAAACGTTTTGCGTCCCATGATAATCACATGCCCGGTAGTCAAGGCTTTGAATCGTTTTAAGTCGGCAGGTAAATGCCATATCAACGCGTTGTTTTTTCCAATAACTCGATTTTCATCGAAAGCGACCAAAATTTTTAGCACGATTTTAGGTTTTAGTTGTCAAAAATAAGGGATTTTTTCGCTGGATTGTCGTCGTGAATTTTATTTTCAAAAACACTTCCCTTTTCGGGGGTAAAGCCCTAATTTTGTACAATTTTTGAGCCTAGTCCTTAGGTGGTCAAAATTAACTAGTCAATACCCTTAAAATTAACACACCCTGTGCCTAAAGATTCGTCGATTAAATCTGTCCTCATTATTGGTTCTGGTCCTATTGTGATTGGTCAAGCCTGTGAATTTGATTATTCTGGTTCTCAAGCCGCTCGTTCGTTACGCGAGGAAGGCATTGAAGTCATTTTGATTAATTCAAATCCAGCGACCATTATGACGGATCCGATGAATGCGGATCATGTGTATTTGAAGCCGCTCGAGAAGGCTTCGATTATTCATATTTTGGAGAATCATCAGATAGACGCGGTTTTACCTACCATGGGTGGCCAAACAGCCTTGAACTTAGCCATCGATTGTGATGCTGCGGGTATTTGGGAAAAGTATGGTGTTCGAATTATTGGGGTCGATATTAAAGCGATTGAGACGACGGAGGATCGCGAGAAATTCCGATTGAAAATGATTGAAATCGGCGTGGGCGTTTGTAAAGGACGTACGGCTCGTTCGTTTCTGGAAGGAAAAGAGATTGCCCAAGAGACTGGTTTCCCACTAGTTATTCGCCCATCTTTCACCTTGGGTGGAACAGGAGGTGGATTTGTGCATGATCCAAAAGATTTCGATGCGGCCTTGAACAAAGGTTTGCACGCTTCCCCAACCCATGAGGTGTTAGTGGAGCAATCCATTATGGGGTGGCAAGAATACGAATTAGAACTTTTACGCGATAATTTAGGGAACGTCATCATTATCTGTTCGATCGAAAACTTCGATCCGATGGGTATTCACACAGGGGATTCGATTACTGTTGCGCCAGCGATGACGTTACCGGATACGATTTACCAACGCATGCGCGACATGGCCATCAAGATGATGAATGCCATTGGTCAATTTGCAGGTGGATGTAATGTGCAGTTCTCGCTGAATCCTGAAACGGATGAAATTATTGCGATTGAGATTAACCCTCGGGTATCGCGTTCATCGGCATTGGCCTCAAAAGCCACGGGATATCCGATTGCGAAGATTGCTGCCAAAATGGCGATTGGGTACAATTTAGATGAATTAACGAATGCGATTACGGGAACTACGTCTGCCTATTTTGAGCCAGCATTAGATTACGTGATTGTGAAGGTTCCGCGCTGGAACTTCGATAAATTTAAAGGTGCTGATCGTACCTTAGGATTGCAAATGAAATCGGTGGGTGAGACCATGGGTATCGGACGTAATTTCCAGGAGGCGCTACAGAAAGCGTGCCAGTCCTTAGAGATCAAGCGCAATGGTATGGGGGCGGATGGAAAAGAATTACGCGATCAGGAAGCCATCATGCACTCTTTAGCGAATCCTTCTTGGAACCGCTTATTCCACATCTACGATGCCTTCAAGATGGGTATTTCGTTTAAAACCATTCAGCAACTAACGAAGATCAACAAATGGTTCTTGAACCAAATTGAGGATTTAGTTCGTGTGGAACGCGAAGTGGAGAAATATACGATCTCGAATATCCCCAAAGAATTATTAGAGGAAGCGAAACACAAAGGATTTGCAGATCGCCAAATCGCGCATACGCTTCGTTGCCTCGAATCGGAGGTTTACGATAAGCGTAATTCGATGGGCATTAAGCGTATTTACAAATGTGTCGATACCTGTGCCGCGGAATTTGAGGCGAAGACGCCATATTACTATTCGACTTTCGGCCAAGAAGGCGCATCAGCCGTTTTAGATAACGAATCTGTTGTTTCTACGAAGAAAAAAGTGGTTGTATTAGGTTCAGGTCCCAACCGGATTGGCCAGGGAATTGAATTTGATTACTCCTGTGTTCATGGGGTGTTAGCTGCCAAAGAGGCTGGTTATGAGACGATTATGATCAACTCAAATCCGGAGACGGTTTCCACCGACTTTGATATTGCGGATAAATTATACTTTGAGCCTGTGTTCTGGGAGCATGTCTATGACATCATTCAGCATGAGAAACCAGAAGGCGTTATCGTGCAGTTAGGTGGTCAAACAGCCTTGAAATTAGCTGAGAAGCTATCGAAATATGGTATTAAAATCTTGGGCACTTCGTTTGAAGCTTTGGATTTAGCCGAAGATCGTGGTGCGTTCTCTAGTTTGTTGAAAGACTTAGGAATTCCTTACCCGAAATTTGGGGTTTGTGAGGATGCAGATAATGCCGTGGCGTTAGGACGGGATTTAGGCTATCCATTGTTGGTTCGTCCTTCGTATGTGTTGGGAGGTCAGTCGATGAAGATTGTCATCAACGAGCAAGAATTGGAGCAACACGTGGTAGATATCTTGCGTGATATTCCAGGAAATAAAATTTTATTAGATCACTTTTTAGAGAATGCGATTGAGGCGGAAGCAGATGCGATTTGTGATGGGGAAGATGTGTACATCATCGGTTTGATGGAGCATATTGAGCCAGCGGGTATTCACTCCGGAGATTCGCACTCGGTCTTGCCACCATTTGATTTGTCCGACCATGTCATCAAACAAATCGAGGATCATACGCGTAAAATTGCGGTGGCTTTGAAGACTAAAGGTCTATTAAACATCCAATTCGCTGTAAAAGACGAAGTGGTGTACATCATCGAAGCGAACCCACGTGCCTCGCGTACGGTACCATTTATTTGTAAAGCTTACCAAGAGCCTTATGTAAACTACGCAACGAAGGTCATGTTAGGGGACAAAAAGGTGAAAGACTTTAATTTCAAACCAGTGAAAAAAGGCTTCGCGATTAAAATTCCTGTATTTTCGTTCAGTAAATTTCCAAACGTAAATATGGAGTTAGGTCCAGAGATGAAATCGACTGGAGAGGCGATTTATTTTATAGATGATTTAAAAGATGATTTCTTCCGCAAGGTATATGGGGAGAGAAATTTATACCTAAGCCGCTAATATGTTAAAACTTATTGCACTTATTTTAGTTTTCATATACGTTGTGATACCTTTGCTTCGATTTTTGATGAAGGCATTTGTCATCACGCAGGTGCATAAGAAGATGTCTGAGCAAGATATTCGAGCGAAGCAAGCTGCTTCAAAAGCTCGGAAAGAGGGCACGATTGATGTGGATTATGTTCCACCGAAATCAAAGTCCAAGTCGGATCAAGTAGGCGGAGATTATGTACCCTATGAGGAAATAAAAGATTAATATGTTGCGTCGCATTTTGCTTTATTTCATGTTGTTTTGCTGTCTTTTAACTAAAGATGGACTTTCCTATGCATTCGATGTTTTAAAGAAGACGGTAGATGTATCTGTCTTGTCTGACCCTCCTTGTGAAGATTCCATGGAGGAAGAAGGAGTGCCAGAGGACTGGTGTAATCATGCAGCCTCCATCAACGTAGTTCATCCTTTGCAAATACCTAACCCGCAAAAGACTTCTTTCCCGGAGCGAAATGAGTCTGAATTAAATGTGCTCCTCGAGCAAGTGAG
>CAZUAZ010000061.1:0-10035 GCA_964618445.1 uncultured Aquirufa sp.
GGCAAATATCACTAGAATTTTGGAAATTCCTGATTTGATGATTTACTTTGTCACCTCATTCAGTCGCTGTTAGGCATTGAATTATAAAGAAGAAGGGAGAGACTAGGCTCATTGAACTTCTGGCAACCCGTCAAAATTTTGACCCCGGTGCTAATTCCTACCCCAGGCAAATGCCTGTTTAGGGAAATATAAAGCGTTAATGATGCAAGCAGAATTTAGACACTATCACTATCCCCATACATTTCCATTAGAAAGTGGAGAATCGCTACCTAAACTCGATTTGGCTTATCAAACTTGGGGCCAAATAAACGCCGTAGGTGATAATGTGATTTGGATTTGCCACGCATTTACGGGGAGTCAGGATGTTGCCGACTGGTGGCAGGGCTTGGTAGGGCCAGGGAAACTATTTAACCCGGAGAATAATTTTATTGTTTGTGCCAATATTTTAGGTTCACATTATGGGTCTACGGGTCCTTTGTCTACGGATCCTACAACAGGTAAACCATATTTTCATTCATTTCCAGATATAAGTATTCGCGATGTTGTTCATTCATTCGAACTATTACGAAAAGAATTGGGGATTCATCGGATTAAAACGTGTATTGGTGGGTCGATGGGTGGCCAGCAAGCCGTTGAATGGGGAATTATATGTCCCGATTTGATTCAGAATTTGATTTTAGTAGCAACGAATGCAGTTCATTCTCCTTGGGGAGTAGCGTTTAATGAGTCCCAACGGATGGCGATCGAGGTAGATAAGACGTGGGGCGAATCGCATCCAAAAGCAGGTATTGAGGGGATGAAAGCAGCTCGGGCTACGGCCTTGATTTCGTATCGTAACTATGAAACCTATCAAGTGACCCAGTCACGGCAAGACCATTCCCTAGAAAAAACATTACGTGCGGTATCTTATCAGCGATACCAAGGGGAGAAGTTGGCCCAGCGTTTCAATGCCTACTCCTACTACATCCTTTCCAAAATGATGGATTCTCAGGATGTCGGTCGTAATCGCGGTGGAATCATACCTGCACTCAAACAAATTAAGTCAAATACCTTAGTGATCGGGATTAAATCCGATGCACTTTTTCCGATCGTCGAACAGGAGTTTTTAGCCAAACACATACCCGGTGCTTCTTTTCAAGTCATCGATTCACTTTATGGGCATGACGGCTTTTTAATTGAAAGCGGATTGATGACGAAGGCCATTCGCTTGTGGCAGAAACTTCAGCTGTTGGAAGTCAATCCAATGGCGGAGTTCTTTAGGGAGCTAGAAAGTTTATAGCCCTAGGCTTCAGCCTAGGGATCTCCAGGTTAAAACCTGGGGTTATATTTATCTCGTTCCTAGGTATTTTACTTACCTTTAAACCATGGAATTCAAAAACAAAATTGTCTGGATCACAGGAGCATCTTCCGGAATCGGAGAGGCTTTAGCTTATGAATTTGCTACCCAGGGGGCACATCTGGTTTTATCGGCGCGCAGAGAAAGCGAATTGCAACGGGTGGCTCAGACTTGCGAAACACATGGTGGAAGCGTGTTGGTCTTGCCCTTTGATATGGTGGATCTCCCAGCACATTCCAAACAAGTCAACGAGGTTTTGCAGACATTTGGCCGCATAGATGTGCTGGTTTTAAATGCCGGAGTGAGCCAGCGGTCATTTGTGTTGGATACTAAATTTGACGTGTATCGGAGTTTGTTTGAAGTGAATTTCTTTTCGATTGTGCATTTGGTCCAACAAGTTATTCCGGTGTTTCAAAAACAGCAGGCCGGTGTTTTTGTACCCATCGCCTCTGTCGCTGGTCGAATTTCTACCCCACGACGGGCAGCTTATGGAGCCACAAAACATGCTTTAATAGGCTTTTTTGATTCTGTTCGTGCTGAATTACATGCGCATGGAGTTCAGGTTTCCACGATTTTGCCTGGCTACATCCGTACGGAAATATCCTTGCATGCGATGAATGAACATGGCGAGAAATATGGGAAAATGGACCCTAATCAGGCCAAAGGACTTGATCCAAAAATCACCGCCCAAAAAATAGTTCATGCGGTATCTCAGGGCAAAAACTACTTTTTTGTTGGCGGAGCTTTAGAGAGATTCGGCTTACTTGTACAACGCCTCTTCCCATCCATCGTGCCTTGGATGCTTCGAAAAATTAAAAATACCTAAGCGACTTGCTTTCGTTCGTGGAAGAATAAAATAAACAGCACCAATACAAGGGCAGCAATGGCTGCTGGTACCATCCAAACCGACTGCCAGTCATGTACACCTTTGGTTGTATACATGTCTAAAACAATGCCTGAAAGTTTTGATCCAATGCCCATTCCTACACCATAAGTTGCTAGGGTGATAAGCCCTTGTGCAGAGTTTTTGATATGCGGACCTGCCTTTTGATCGGTATATATTTGTCCTGTTACAAAGAAGAAATCGTAGCAAACACCGTGAAGGATAATACCAATATACAAGATCCACTCACTGGAAAGGCCATCTCCGTAGCCAAAACATACGAAACGGATAATCCAGGCAATTAGACCAACGATAAGCATTTTTTTCACTCCCAATCGGGTAAACGCAAATGGGATTAATAGCATAAATATCACCTCGGAGGCTTGTCCTAATGACATTTTGTTTTCAACATTACTCATGTGGGAATCCGTTAATGAAGGATTTGCCATGGCGTAATAGAAAGAAAGTGGGATACAGATTAATATCGATGAAATGAAGAATATCATGAATGAACGGTCTTTGAAAAGCTTTAATGCATCAAGGCCAATAATCTGCGCGACGGATGCATTTTTATCGGCTTTCGGAGGTGTATCTGGCAAGAAAAAGGAGTAGATTCCTAGGGAGAATGAGCTGTACATCGCGATTTGAAAAATGGCTACATTGTCTCCAAGTGCATAAAATCCAATGATATTTGTTACAACAATCCAGGCCACGGTACCCGTAACTCGAATATTGGCAAATTCCTTTTCTGGATTTTGCATTTGCTTCATCGCGATGGAATTGGATAAAGCTAAATTGGGTGCGAAACACATCGTGTAGGCGAGTATATACCAAAAGAAAATTTCAGGATCAGTTGTTTGGCTTAGCAAATAGAGTAGTATACCCCCGATGATGTTGAGTACGCCCATTACTTTTTGTGCGGCAAAAAAGCGGTCGGCGATTAATCCTACAAAGAAAGGAGCGATGAACGATGCGATCGAAAAAGTTAGGTATGCATTCCCTACTTGATCGCCGCTAGCATGTAGCGTGCTTAATAAATATTTACTCATTTGACCGTACCAGGCTCCCCATCCGAAGAACATGAGGAACATCATCGTCATGAGTTGAATTTTAGTCGATTGTTTCATAGATATAGGTTTCTTGCGGGTCAAAAATACGAATTTGAAAGAAATATCAAATTTTAGAAAAATAAATTTTTCGGGCTTTGTGCTTCATTTTGAAAACCTATTTTCTGAAAATACTCTAATTTTTTCTACGAATGGGTCAAAATGAAATCCTGTTTTTCTAGAATTAGCAAAAAACACTAAAATGTGCTTGAATTGTGTACTTCGCACGTCTTTTTGCGCAAGTGCTAAGTATTTGATTTTCAGTATTTTTTGTACGTCTTTTGATGAAAATTATGGGTTGGGGTTCCCTGCCTGCGCAAAAAGACGAATGAATTTAGTTGGCATTTTATTGATTTCTGGTCGGCCTACCGGTTCTTTTCAAGGATCGATGACACTGTTTTTGGTGTTGTTTTCCTTTATCGCTTTTGCATTGATTGGCGTAGGTGTTTATTTATACAACAAACGCAAAGTTTGGATTGCTCATTCAAAAACGACCTACGGTAAAATCGTTGAGATCTCTCGTAGGTATGCGCGAGATGATCACTCAGGTAGATTTCCGATTTACTTTCCGATTGTTTCTTATTATGTCAATGGAGCCGAATTTCGTCGGGAGGCTGAAAAAGGTTTAGCGAAGCATTGTGAAATTGGGCAAGAAATCCCTGTGCGGTATTTAAGTGACAATCCATATGAAGCTTCATTGAGCGAATCTAGCTTGCCAGTTTTGAATCCAACTGTCTTTTTTGTTTTGGGTTTCCTGATGTTGTTGAGTTCGATCATCTTGTCGTTCTTGCAGCATTAAAAATCATTATGTAATTTCATCGCTCTAAACCAAGACGAGATGGAAACCATCAGCAAAGAAAAATCTGAATTTCGTAATTATGAGCAGGGGGATATTACCGCTGCTGTTAAAGAGCATTACCGTAAGATGCGTTCGCGTCAAACGTATGAATATGTACTTCGAATGAAAACGAAGTACTTGACTTTTGAGCGTCCGATGGACATCTGGGAAATGATGGAGCGCTTGAATGTCTTGGTTGACGTATCTGATCCTGATTTAAACCTCCCTAATATTATTCATTTATTACAATCAGCGGAAGGTCTTCGTGCTGAAGGTCGTCCAGATTGGATGCAATTGGTGGGATTAATTCATGATTTGGGTAAAGCCATGTACTTATTTGGTTCAGATGAAGATGGAACTAGCCAGGCTGAGCAGTGGGGATTGGTCGGGGATGTATTTGTCGTAGGTTGTAAATTACCTGATTCTTGCGTGTATCCAGAGTTTAATGCATTAAATCCAGATATGGCTGATGCGCGCTATAACACCGACTTAGGTGTTTATACGGAAGGTTGTGGATTAGATAATGTGCACTTGGCTTGGGGGCATGATGAGTACTTGTATCAGGTGTTAAAAAATCATCCTGAAAATAAAATTCCGGAAGCGGGTATGGCGATGATTCGCTATCACTCGTTTTATCCGTGGCATTCGGGTGGAAGCTACCGTCAATTCATGACGGCTAAAGACGAACAATATTTGGAATGGATTCGTGATTTCAATAAATATGATTTGTATACCAAATCTCCGGTAGTTCCTGTTTTCGAGGAATTGAAATCGTATTATAAGCCTATTGTAGAGAAATACTTAGGTAAAGGCCCTATCAATTGGTAATTGGACATTAGACGTTGGACGCTAGACGTTTCCTGCGTCTAATGTCTAATGTCCGACGTCTATTTTTTACCATCCGTCATCTTTTTTCGGTTTGATATTCGCAGTGCTCTTTTTTGCAGGAGCGGCTGCAGGCGCTTTGCCAGTAGCTTTCGTAGCTATGCTTGCGGAGCCTTTGAGTTGTGTATCTAGATCAACACGGCTAAATACACGCGCGACAATTTTCCATTCGTCATTGACTTGTAATAATGAGAGTAGATCGATGTACTTAAATTCGTCGAACTGCATTTCGACAGCGGCTAAACCTGAAATCCCCGCATAGGAATACGAAATTAGTTTTGTGCTTGCTTTGACTCCCCCTGCAGGTGTTTTACTGATGAAAGTTTTAACGGGAATATCTTGAATCTTTCCTGTAGCCGCATTAAATGTGCGTAAGATGGCTGATTCATGAAATGCTTTGTTCAATTTGGCTGCGTCTCCCGTGGTTACGCCTTCAAAATAATTTGTGACCGTAGCTTTGATAGCATCGTCAGCTGATTGTTGTCCCCAGGCAGCAATGCTTGCGAATAAGAACATGGAAAGTGAAAGTAGTTTTTTCATGGGTTGAATTAGTTTCCTCCTAGGGTGAATTCCAAAGGAAGTGGTTCGCCTTTCATAAATAAGGCTGATTTTTCTGGATATAAAATAGATTGTACAATATTTACTTTGGCTAGGGCATGATTGGCCATGTTACCTAAGATGATGATGGCCGAGTTATCTTTCGGGTTATGAAGGTAGTAGTTTTTAAATCCATGCCACCAGCCAGTGTGGTAGGTCAGCCAATCGCCGTTTTCTAATTGCATTAGCCTCCATCCGAATCCATAGTTTTTGGGTAAGACTTTCGGAGTGGTATGTTGGGGCGTAAATGCTTCCTCTAACGTAGTATATTTCACTAATTTTTCTTCGTTCAAAGCCATATCCCAGTGATATAGGTCCTCCACCGTGGAATATATGCCTTTATCACCGGTTACCCCATCTAGGTGGTTAAACTCGGATACGACTGGCCCTCCGCGTCTTGGAACATAGCCGGTGGCGGCCGTTTTGAGCATTTCGGGGTGCATGGGGTCGTATACAAAGCTTTCCGACATACCAGCAGGTTCAAAAATGTTTTTCTTCAGGTATTCTCGAAAGTCCATGCCACTTAGTTGCTCAACGATGTAGGCCAGCAACATGTAGTTCGTGTTATTGTAGCTGAATTTCGCATTTGGCCGATAGTCGATGTGCGGTTTGAGGCGAATCATCATTTCGACTACTTTTTTATTAGTCAGTGGTACCTTTTTATCGTATACCTTATCCATATTATAAGCATAGTCGGAAAGACCGGAACGGTGCGTAAGTAGACTGCGGATAGTCAAGCTAGAGTCATAGGGAAAACCAGGGATGTGCTTATAGATCGCATCATCATAGTTTAGTAGTCCTTTTTCTTTGAGTTGCATGATGGCAACTGCGGTAAACTGCTTAGATACAGAAGCTAGTTGAAAATGGGTGTGCGTATTAATCGCTGATTTAGTGAAGTAATTAGAATACCCAAATCCCTTTTTATAAATGATTTTCCCATACTGAGTAATTAAAACGGCCCCATTAAAGCCTGATTTTTCACGTAGTTTAGTGAAAAAGGTATCCAGTTTAATGGATTTTTGTTGCGCTATTTGCGGGTTATACAAGTTGGCCAAACTATCATTTCTTTTTTCCGTTACCGTTTTCACGTGGAAAAAGCTCTTTGAAGGATGGGAATTAGAAAGGATTAATATACCGATGAAAAGGGTAATGCCAACAAGTCCGAGGATCTTGGAGCGTTTTGGTAATTGATTCATGTATTCGATTAAGCGCTTCATTGAGTAGCAATTTAATTCAATTCAGAATTTTAATCAATGAATTGAAGATCTTTTATTTAATTTGTTGACCCACCTCCCCATCCCATGAAATACCTATTCATTTTTCTAATCAAGTTGTATCAATTATTTATCTCGCCGTTATTGCCTAATTCCTGTAGATATCAGCCTACATGCTCAGAATACGCTAAAAAAGCATTTGAAAAGTATGGATTTTTGAAGGGATTTCGTTTGATGTTGCGTCGTGTTTCCTCTTGTCATCCGTGGGGTGGAAGCGGGTACGATCCGCTTCCTTGAATTTTCGACAGACTAGCACTGTCCATTTTTTCCAACTAATAGGATTATTCTAATGGTGACTAATCAATCTGCTAGTAATCTATTGCCGAAAAATAATTTATTTTTTTTGAAAAAAATTTTCTCTTGAAAAATTACAATCGTTTTTGAACTGTTTGAGCTGTTTTTAGATTAAAAATATTAGTATGTAGTAATATAGGGGCAGAATTAGATTATTTCGGGAATCTGTACTACACTGTGCTACAAATCAACTAATTCTAAATTTCGTACAATTTTTAGTTGGCATTTCATTGATTCCTTACCTTAAATCATTTTTTTATTCAATTTATTCTTTCGTTTTTTGTGTCGGTTTTGAAATTCTCCTTAAACCGTAAACGTTTGAAAAGGCATTTTGACGCGAAAAGACGAATGAAAGGAACCGCTTAGAATCATTAATTATTTTTAACCCTTAATTTTTCACTTATGATTCATTCTTACAAAAGAGTGGGTCGCCTTGTGCGATCAAGTGTTAGTAACCTAGGCTTTAAACAAGCTTTTAGTGTTGCTGTTGCACTGTTAATTTCCTTGGGCGCGTTTGCTCAAGATGTAGTAACGGGTAAAGTCACTGATGCTGCTGATGGCTCAGGTCTCCCAGGTGTTTCTGTAGCTGTTAAAGGTACTTCACGTGGTGCTCAAACAGATGCAAATGGTACTTATAAGGTTAATGCTGGGTCGAATGCGACGTTGGTATTCTCTTTTGTAGGTTACACAACTAAAGAAGTTTCGGTAGGCGGAAAGTCTGTTGTAAACGTTGCTTTAGCTGCTGACAACAAATCTTTAGAAGAAGTTGTGGTTGTAGGTTACGGTACGCAAAAGCGTAAAGAAATTTCAGGAACAGTAACTAGCTTAGGTTCTCGTGATTTCAACGCCGGAGTTGTAACGAACCCATTAGCGGCTGCTCAAGGTAAAGTAGCAGGTTTGGTTATTACCCAGGCTTCTGGTGATCCAAATGCACGTCCAACAGTTCGTTTACGTGGTACGGGGTCATTGAACGCAGGTTCTGAGCCTCTATACGTTATTGACGGTGTGATTGGTGCTCCAATCGAAAACATCGCTCCTGAGGATATCTTGACTATGGACGTATTACGTGATGCATCTTCTGCGGCGATCTACGGATCTCGTGGTGCGAACGGTGTTATCTTGATTAATACGAAGCGTGGTAAGTCAGGTACTCCTACAGTTGAATACACAAACTATGTAGGTGCTGAGACAATCTCTCAACGTCCAGAATTATTAAATGGTGCGGAGTTCCGTGCGGCTGCTGCAAAATACAATCAAAAATTTGATGACTTAGGAGCTAACACAGATTGGTTAGATGTAATTACTCAAACTGCTTTGACTCAAAACCACAACGTGGGTGTGTCAGGTGGTTCTGAAAATGTATCATACCGTGCTTCTGTAGGTTATTTAGATCAGACAGGTACGTTAAAGGGTTCTGGTAAAGAGCGTTTGACAGGTCGTTTGAACTTAGATGCTAAAGCATTAGATGGTAAATTAGCTATGCGTGTGAATATGTCTGCGTCACAAACTGATAACCAATTTACGGATAACCGTGCGATTGGTTTTGCGATGAACATGCGTCCAACGGATCCAGTTTACAATCCAGATGGAACTTATTTCCAGATTCCTGGTACGTTTGCGAACTTCAATCCATTAGCAACAGTGGAGAGCCGTCAAAATAAGCAACGTTTACACGATTTCTTATTTAACTCCTCGGCTGCTTATACAATCTTAGATGGATTGGTATTCAATGTTTCAGGTACATTGCGTACGCAAACGGCGGACGGTTCATTCTTCGCAAGATCTACTCCAGGTAACTTATTAGCTACAGTAGGTGGTAACGCGGCTAACCGTTCATTGAACTCTATTACAGATAAGCAATTAGAAACAACTTTGACTTACAACAAGAAGTTAAATGATGTATCTACCTTAAACGTATTGGCTGGTTACACATACCAAGATGTAGTTGCTGATGGATTCTCTGCCGGTAATAACAACTTCTTAACAGATGCGTTTGAGGCTAATAACTTAGGTGCTGGTTTAGGTATTCGTACAAACCCTAACTTATTAGGTTCATATAAAAACCAATACAAATTGGTTTCATTTTTAGCTCGTGCACAATACTCATTAATGAATAAGTATTTCGCAACAGTTAACGTGCGTCGTGACGGTTCTACGAAATTCGGTGATAACAACAAGTGGGGTATTTTCCCATCAGTTTCAGTGGGTTGGACTTTATCTGAAGAGGCTTTCTTGAAAGGTAATGCAACAATCGATAACTTGAAATTACGTGTTAGCTGGGGACAAACCGGTAACTCGGAAGGTATTCGTCCGTTGTTGTCTAAGTCATTCTACGGAGCATCAGGTTCATACTTTGATGGAGCAGCAAACGATTTCTTGCCTGCTTATTCAATCCAATCTAACCCGAATCCGAACTTGAAGTGGGAGATTAACGAAAACTACGGTGGTGGTATCGACTTCTCATTATACAAAGGTAAATTGACTGGTAGCTTAGATGTTTACACACGTACAACAAAAGATTTGTTATATACAGTAAACGTTCCACAAGAGAAAGGTTATGTATACCCAACTATGTTGGCTAACATCGGATCGATGAAAAACCAAGGGGTTGAGTTGTCATTAACGTATCAAATCTTAGAAAACCAAGATTGGAACATTGCTACAACGTTAGCAGCTTCATTCAATAAGAACGAAATTGTTTCATTGAAGAATGATTCATTCGCTGCTCCAGATCAGGTATTCTTGCCTACATCTTTAGGTTCATTCATCCGTGGTACATCAGCTGTAAACTTCTCAGTATTACAAGCAGGTCGTCCAGTGGG
>CAZUAZ010000062.1:0-7766 GCA_964618445.1 uncultured Aquirufa sp.
CCATTTAAAATAAAGGTTTCATTCTTGGCAAAACGTGCCTCAAACGTGAAAAATGTATCATTGTAATGATCCTGCACGGGGGAATCCATACCTAATTCAGGCTGCAAGCGATATTGAAAGCGGAACAAGGGATCAAACGTGCGCATATTCATGGAGCTTGTTAATCGAAATCCCCGGATAAATTCAGTCGAAAAAAATGCTTCCGAGTCTCTCCTAAAAAATGCCCCTGAAAATGAACCCCAACGCGTAAATGCATAGAACAATTTATTATCTCCAATCAGGTCAGGGGTCAATCCAACACGCTCTAACTCATAACTATGCTTAATTCCAGCCACCGTCCATTTACTTTTGGAGAATAAATAATTCACCTCTCCTGAATATTTGGGAATCAAATCCTTCGTACCAAAACTGGCGTGCCCTCTAAAAATCCAACTAGAATCAAATAACGCATTTGTTCGAAATCCCAAACGAACTCGCGCTCCCTCGATTTGGTTAATCGCTAAACCAGAAATATAAGGTCCTACATCCATATCCTTAAATGTGCGATGGCCGCTCAACACAACATCCGCAATCTCCACATAGGTACGGACGATGGGCACCGATTTGACTGAATCAATCATCGAAAAAGCGAGTAGGTCTTGTCGGCTTAACGATTCATGGCGCGCATTTTTCCAATATTCAGGATTGGCATCACGAGCATTTGCGGCCACCTCCGAAGTTCGATCGTAGAATGGTAAGGGATGCGGCTTATTGATCACAAAATTTTTGTTAGAGATATACATCTTCAACAGCATCCCAGCCGAGCCCTTCGAAATCTCTTCCAAGTCGATTAAGAAACGCGTACGAGCTGGCAACCAAACACCCGTTTCAGTCTGCTCAAGTTCTTGGGAAATCTTTACTTTTTCAATGAAATTAAGGTTGGCTGTTTTGCCCACAGTGGCGTCAATCTGCGTTAGAGCAAACTGGGTGGTGTCGATCCACATTTGACCCGAATAGGTTAAGTCAGCCGGATTCTTTGGTTCAAACTCAATTTGATAACATGTCCTTCCCTCTACTTGTACGGTGTCTAACAAATAATACGTGTAGGTTTGCTTCCATTGTTCGCCAATCGGGCTCGCAAAATCTTTGCCAAAAAAGCTAATGAAGTTTTGATAAAAATTATAATTCGTGACCAAATTTCCACCGACTAGCTGGGAGATAAATCCACCTTCCCCCAGGCCTACCCCTTTGATATTTGTCTTTAAAATATGCTCACGACGCCGCCGAGGTGATTCCAAATAATAAAATTTACTGACCGTTTCCGTGATGTAGGTAGGAATAAGCAACTTGCCATCTTCTCCAGCCTGCTGCTCAAACTTTTTGATCGAAGAGGCAATATCTTGCATCACTTTTTTTCCTTTGAACTGCTCGGAAATGTTATCCACATCCAGCTCCATTTTCGCATAGGAATCATATTCATAGGCCGCAATTTGGATCCGATCATTGCGGCTTTTATTCGCCTGAATCGCACGCAAAATACGAAAGGCCGGATTCTCTCCGGAATACACCTTGACTTCGGATAAGTCGGCAGAACTAGGTTTAACCTGAAAGTCAACTTCATGTATTCCAGGACTTTTATCAACTAATTTGGTCCGACGGGTATACCCCACCATCGAAACAAACAAAGAATCTGAAGCTACTTTAGATTGAAAAGAATAGAAACCTTGAAAATTAGTTGTACCACCGCTATTTACCCCCTTTAACCCTACGGAAGCAAATGGAATCGGGTCTCCCGTTTCCGCATCCGTAACCAATCCCTTGTAGGTATATTGAGCTTGTGCTTGCAGAACAAGCAAAAGAAAAAAGAACATTAGCCAGCGGCCTTTGCAACTCAAAATCATCTAAAGGAATTTTTATACTTTGAACAAGACTCACCCAAAAATCTGAGCATCTTGAACAAATTTTTTAAATTTTTCTAGGGCCCGAGCCCGATGTGCTAGTTGGTTTTTTTCAGCCAAACTTAACTCTGCGAAGGTTTGCTCAATCCCTATAGGAACAAATATGGGGTCATATCCAAAGCCCTGCGTGCCTCGCGGCTCCGCTTGAATTTGTCCATGCACCTCCCCCTCAAATACATAAAACTGACCTTGATGATGCAAGGTCAATACCGTCACAAAACGCGCATTTCGATTAGGTTCATTTGCTAGTGCCTGCAATAACTTGGCGACGTTAGCCGTATCACTTTTTGCTTCCCCGGCATACCGCGCAGAATAAACACCTGGCGCACCGTTCAACGCGTCTACCTCCAAGCCTGAATCATCTGCTAAACAAGTAATGCCACCAAATTTTTGCGCAATAAACTCCGCTTTTTGCTTTGAATTTTCAGCCAACGTGGATCCTGTCTCTGGAATTTCTACTACCAAACCCAATTCAAAAACAGTCCGAAAATCAAAAAGATCTCCTAAGAGATCCTTGATTTCATCTATTTTATGCGCGTTCTGTGTCGCCAAATAAATTATTGGTTTCATAATCCTTATGGCGCAACAATCGAGATTTCAAAATACAATGGAGAATAGCCTGGAATCGCTGAATTACCTGCCGTCCCATACCCTAACGCATATGGAATAATAACGGCCGCTTTCTCTCCCGCACGCATTTTTTTCAATGCCTCGGTAAATCCTGGAATCAAACTACGCTGACTCAAGACAAAAGGAACCGTGGGCGTACCCAGTGTACCAGAATCGAAAATCGGATTGTACACAATCGCACCTGAAGTAGCATCTTTGTGCACATAACTATAGGATAATCGACCTGTATAATTGACTAGTACAGGGGCATCAGCAGCCACTGAAGCTCCCGTAGGATTATCCACTAACTTTTTAAATATCAACCCAGAACTTGTCTTTTCCGGATTAACGATGTTGTATGTTTTTTGAATTAATTCAATTTGAGCCGCTTCGTCACGAATGGCATCGATTGTCAACTCCAAAACTAAAACCGAATAAGCAGGTACATCGCCATATGCTGTGCCTCCAAAAGCTAATGCTGACGGAATTAAAAAAAGACCGCTTTCACCAACATTGAGGTAACTTAAGGGCAACGCAAAGATCGATTGAGCAGAATTTACGCCCCAAACAATCGAGCGATTAATATTTTTCGAACGTGATGTGGAATCGATAATCGTCCCATCCAATAGGGTCATTTTATAGTGGAAGGTTACTAACTCTCCAGTATTTTTAGTTTTTATTTTGTCCTGTGATGAAGGGGTTTTGTAGTACAACCCTTCTTGACTTTTTTGTAAGGTTAAGTTCTTTAGCTTCAAATAATTTTGAATCTCAGCCTCATTCTTATTGGCAGAGTCTTCAGGTGTTTCGAGCATACAGCTACTGAACAAAACAAAACAGCTAAGAACTATTCCTACAATATATTTCATCTTACTACTGAATTTTGGCTACATAAATTTCAAAAACCAATGGGGTGAATCCTGGAATCTTCGTACCAGAACCTTTTTCACCATACCCCAATGCAGACGGGAAAACAAGAACTGCACGTTCCCCTAGACGCATCTTTGCCACACCCGCTGAAAAACCTTTCACTGTTTGTGAACTTCCAATTGTCACCGAGAAACTATCTGTGCGTGCCATGTTACCATCAAAGGCAATTCCGTTTAGAAAACGACCCGTATATTTTAATTTAACGACTTTTCCCGAGGCTGGAATTTCGCCAGTTCCTGGGGTTAAGCGAATGTAACGTAAGCCCTCAGCAGTTCGTTCGTTGACAGTGTATTTATTTGCCGCAATAAATTCGTCTATTCGATCATTTTGACTGCGTACTACATAATTTTTGATGGTAACTTTTAAAGGCGTAAAGGCAGGAAGCCCATCGAACGATTGTGAGGTCCCAGGCAAACCTAAAACAGCTTCTTCTCCATCTTTTAAATACGTCATCAAATTGGCAAAAATGGGATTTAAATAGCCAAACTGATAGACCAGTGGATCTTTTGAACGTTCAATTACCTGACCTGTCAATAGATTTGCAAGTTCATAATCCATGCGAAGTGTATCTCCTTTCGAAGCAAGTTCGCCGGTCGCATTGGATTTAGTCAATGCATAATAACCGCCATTTTCAATCGCAATGGGTGACTGATTTTGTTTCGTAAAATAGGCTAAAATTTGGGCCTGATTTTCTTTGGCCTTGACTTCATCTGCCAATTCCACATTGGACAAACACGAAGTCATTGTCCATACGGCAAGAATTGCCCAAAACCCTTTTTGAATACTACCTATCATAATGCTTGCTAAACGAAAAAAACGTTCCTTTCGTATCAATCAAAATAGCGGGGGAATGTATCCCCCGCTATTTTTTACTTTTTATTCAATACTTCTACTTCAAATACTAATACCGAGTTTGGTGCAATGGGACCACGACCTTGATCGCCATACGCTAATTGTGAAGGGATCACAAATACGCCTTTTCCACCTGCCTTCAGTAAAGTTAATGCTTCATTAAATCCTGGGATCATTTGACCCAAAGGCATTTCTGTGCTAGCACCTTTATCAAATTCCTTTCCATCTAAAAACGTGCCACGATAATTTACGATCCATGATTCACCCATCTTTGGTGTAGCACCTTGACCTGGCTTTTCAATGCTCGCGAATAATCCTGAAGCTGTTTTGATAAATTTCTTACCCGATTTCGCAATATATGCTTCAATCATGGCTGGTTGCTGAGCAAGTAATTTAGCTGCATCCGCTTTTGCTTGAGCTGCTTGCCCTGCCATTTCTTTTTCAAACTCTGCCTTCGACTGTACTTTCAAAATCTTAACCGTATACTTCAAATCAGTACCCGGCTTCAAGAATGGAGGTAAAGGAGCTTGAACCGTTTTGGCTAAACTATCAATAGGAACTAAGATAGTCGCAGAATCGCCAACCGATAATAAACGAAGGCCATTTTCGAATGTACCCTTGAATGCTCCTGGAGCAGCTTGTGGAGCCTGAACCATCCCTTTGCCTGGTTGGCCATCTTTGCGCGTATCTTGTAACACAGAATCCGCACCATTTTTAATCACTAAATCAAACGTAATGATATCCCCATCTTTCAACTTTTTAGCTTTGTCGTCATGGCTGTGGATTTGAATTTTTACGCCTTCAATAACTTCTACTTTATCCTTGTTACAAGCTGTCATTAAAACAGTAGCAGAAAATAGGACACCTAAGGTTTTACGCATGATTTGTTTGTTTATTTTTATAAATATTTAACTCGTTTTATTTCAGAAAGATACAAAGGTAACACTTCTAGCAATTTTTCCTTCGCTTCCGCTAAGCCACCCGCAGAAAATCGACCACCCGAAGCATTTTTATGTCCACCACCCTCAAAATAAGTAGCAGCAAATTGGTTCACCGCAAAAGGCTCAATGGACCGAAAAGATAGCTTCACGCCATCTGGACGCTGAATCATGCAAATTGACCAAATAGCTCCCGCCAATTGCAAGCCATAATTTACGATGCCCTCCGTATCTCCCGGCTGCGAATGAAATTGTTTTTGATCCTCTTCCGTAATCCACATTAAGGCCAAATGATAGTCTGCCAAATATTCTAATCGGTTGGCCAGCACATGCCCCATAAACTGTAAGCGTTGCAAGCTCGCAGAATCAAAAACCTTGCGATGTACCGCATTCGTATTGACCCCCTTATTTATCAATGCCGCAACCACCTCATGGACGTGCGCTGTCGTATTCGGATGTCTAAATGATCCTGTATCCGTCATGATACCTGAATATAAACAAGAGCCCATTTCGGTATCAATGAGGTCGCCATCTCCCCACTCTTGAATCAAATCAAATACCAATTCACAGGTAGATGCCGCAACCGTTCGGTGGTAATAATAATCCGCAAAATCCTCGGGATCTAAATGATGATCAATCACTACTTTCTGACAACGCGCCGCTTCCACCCATTTGGCTAATCCATGCAATCGCTGCATGCCAGAAAAATCCAAGCAAAAAATCCAATCTGCGCGCTGGATTAATGCTTCAATTTGAACTTTATGTAAAATATTTTCGAAATCCAATATATCAGCAGCACCGGGCATCCAGGTTAGGTTGGCCGACAACCCGGATGGAACCACCACAACTGCATCTAACCCCTTCTTAATCAAGTACTTCTGCCATGCAAGCGTAGAGCCAATGGCATCAGAATCTGGATTAAAATGCGTAGTGATAACAACTTGTTGGCCTGGAACTAAGGCGGCACGGAGTGCTGTAATTGAAGACATATAGCTGGGTAAAGCCCTTATGATTTGGGCGTTCGCAAAGTTAAAGATAAATTTGTCAAAAAGTAGAAAAAACGAAATGCCAACAAACAGAACATTTACCATGATTAAACCCGATGCCATCTTGGATGGGTTTACGGGTCCAATCATTCAACAAATTGAAGAAGCGGGATTTAAGATCGTCGCGATGAAAAAAGTACATTTGAGCGCAGCGGATGCGGGCAAATTTTATGAGGTTCATAAAGAAAGACCATTCTATGGAGAGCTTTGTGAATACATGTCTTCGAATCCGATCATTCCTATGGTCTTGGAAAAGGAAAATGCAGTAGAAGATTTTCGTGAACTTATTGGGGCTACAGACCCTGCCAAAGCAGCAGAAGGAACTATTCGGAAAAGATTCGCACGCTCATTGGGCTCGAATGCGATTCACGGATCTGATTCCGATGAAAATGCAGCGATTGAAGGAGCTTTCTTCTTTACCGCAACTGAATTAAAATAAGCCTATTTGTGCTTGTAAAATAAAAATCCATTCTCTTCCTTGATCAAAATCAAGTTCGGATGGTAACGGTAACGATCCTCGGCATTCGTCTTCATCACCAAATAGGTGGGGCGATCTGTCGAGGATTGTTTCATTAACTCCTCCCCCGAAGGACTATAGGCCTGCTTTTGAAAATATAAGAGGTGAGCGAAAGATTTAAAGCCAACCGGCTCGATGTAGACCTTTTGGCCAACATGTGAAATGTAAAAATCCAACGGTGTAGCCTGCGTATATCCCTCAATTTTCGGAACGACGACAGCCATATAGAGCATAATAACCATAATCACAGCGCCCATCATGCGGGCGATGAGTTTGAATTGTATGTGCTTTTGCCAAACCGTCCCTAGCACCACTACCCCGAAAAACGCACCAATTCCTACTTCCCAGCCCTCCCAGTAAACTGGAGCTTGCAAATTGCCTTGAACAAAAACATCTTTTATGTATACACTATAAGCTCCTGCATGCATGCCAATCCATGGAACTAGTGCCAAAACGGTAGCCAATATCAAACCAACAGAAGTTAAAAAGATGGTATATCCGCGTTTCCAGGTCCAGGTCCCTGCCAACCAATCATGCAAAACGAGCGCAGAAAAATAGGTTAATGGCAACCAGCACATACTCGAATAATGCACGATTTTCGTTTTGACAAGGCTAAAGAGAATCAATACAACCCAAAACAACACCTGCATCCATTGACTTAATCGAGCTGGTTGATTACGCGAAAATAAGCGCGGACCCGCCCAGATCGAGATCGGAAAACAACCCAAGAGTAAAACAAAAAAATGATAATAAAACGGTTGGCCATGACCGGCATCTCCGGTCGTCAACAAGCGTATTTGATACGCAAAAAAGTCAACTAAAATTCCCCATCCGAACTGCCAAACAATCAAGGCATACCACGTGATAAAAAGGGCAATTGCCAGCAGTGCGGCCAATACCACCCCAGAAAATAAGCGCTTGAAATTGGCCAAAACCTCAG
>CAZUAZ010000062.1:7866-9740 GCA_964618445.1 uncultured Aquirufa sp.
ATGGCCGCCAGGTAGGAAAATGCCCAGAGGTGCCCCATGCGTTCGGACACATGCTTCGATCCGATCCGATAAACGACTAATAAAGTTAAGATGCCAATGAATGCATTGGGAAAGCGAGCTGCAAATTCCATGGACGTCCATGCCGACTCCGTAAATGTGCCAAAAAACTGAAAACTTAACACTTGAAGCCACATAAACAACGGTGGCTTTTCCCAAAACGGCTGAAAGTTAATTTGGACGCTGAGGTAATCTCCGCTAACCAACATCTCGCGTGCGGACTCGGCAAAATTAATTTCGTCCCAGTCAAACAAGTGAGAAGCCCCCAAAAAAGGAATGTAAATAAGAGCCCCGATGATTGACCAAAACAAATACGGTTTTCGCAGCAACTTAGACATGATTCGTATGAGGTTTATAAAGCATAAAATAATAGACAAGCGCGGAACTCAGAAAGCCAATTCCGGCACCCACCGCAACATCGATCGGAAAATGTTGCATGAGATACATGCGCGAGTAGCCTACGCCCATCGCTAAAATAGCCATGCCTAAGCTCCAGCTGCGTGATTTTCCCAACATAGCAAACCAAAAAAACATAAACCATGCCGCGGCAGTATGCCCGGAAGGAAAGCTATTCTGGGTATGAACCTCAACACCAGGAACGAGATACCATGGTAAATGCAGTTGCTCGAAAAAGGCAATTGGGCGTAAGGCATTCGGAAAAATCAGATGTTTGATGCCTTGAACAAGGAGCGTCGAAACAGCATACGAAGTCAAATACGGGACAAAAAAAGAACGTTTCTTTCGATATAAGTATACGGCTAGGGCGATCGGCAAGAAAATCTCAGCTAGCGACGTTAAAATACGAAACAAATAATCTGCCCAATCCGTATGATGGGCATTCACCCAAGTCATTTGTTCCAATCGGGAAAACTGGTATACAACTGCGACGCAAAGGCTTTCAAAAGCCAAAAAAGCTAAGCTAAAGGTCCACAAAGATTTTTTCGATTGGGTCATCCGTTCAAAGGTCGGAAGATTTTATGAAAAAGGTAAGCGTCACACTTGCTGTTTCCGAAAATTTACCTAATTTTGCATTCCTTTTTTTAACACAAGCCGTGTCATGAAAGTTTTAGAAGCGTACCAGATACCCATCATTTCATTAGAAGATAAAGCGTATCAATACACTTTTAGCGGAGATGATTCGTTTTTCGCAGCTTTCGAGCAGGATTGGGTGGAGAAAGGTACATTTAATGTGCTGGTTGACTTAACGAAGTCGGCCTTAATGATTCAGGTTCAGTTACAGATTACAGGTTCATTAGAACTAACCTGCGATCGATCGCTGGAGCGTTTCGATTATCCGATTGAGGTGAATGAAAAGCTTATTTTTAAGTATTCAGACCACAATGAGGACATGGGAGACAATTTATTTTTATTGGACCGCAAGGAGTCTAAATTAGATTTATCGCAGGATATATTTGATTTCATTGCTTTGGAAGTCCCGATGAAAAAATTGCATCCCAAGTTTTTAGCAGAAGGAGCAGATACCGAAACGGATGAATTTATTTACACAACAGATCGTGCGGATGCGAGTCCGTCACAGTCGGCAGAAGAAGTAACAGACCCACGCTGGGCTGCACTTCAAAAACTAAAAGATTTAAAATAAAATTAATTAACAAATACGATGGCACATCCTAAACGAAAAATCTCTACTACACGTCGTGATACTAGAAGAGCACATGATTTCGGAACTCCTAAGCATTTAGGCGTAGACCCACAAACTGGCGAAACTCACTTATATCACCGTGCACACGTGCATGAGGGAAATTTATATTACAAAGGTAAAATGATTGTAGAAGGATATTCTGCACGTTAATTTTACT
>CAZUAZ010000063.1:0-6215 GCA_964618445.1 uncultured Aquirufa sp.
TGCACACGGCTGCGCAGCCAAGTCATGATCGCGCCGCATCCATTCCATTCGAAGACTTTGACACAAACGCCGTAGGAACTTTCAACCTACTCGAGTCGCTTCGTCGGTACAGTACCAGCGTTCCTTTCGTGCATTTATCGACCAATAAAGTATACGGCGATGCGCCCAACAACATTAAAATGAAGGAGTTGGAAACCCGCTACGATTACGATGACGCAACTTATACACACGGAATCGCGGAATCATTCAGCATCGACCAGTCGAAGCACTCGCTTTTTGGCGCATCCAAAGTATCCGCTGATATTTCCGTGCAGGAATACGGGCGCTATTTCAACATGCCCACTGCCTGTTTGCGCGGTGGTTGTTTGACTGGCCCAAATCATGCCGGCGTGGAATTACACGGCTTTTTAAGTTATTTGATCAAGTGCAATATTGAGGAACGGGAATACTCCGTTTTTGGCTATAAAGGAAAACAAGTACGCGACAACATCCACTCGTATGACGTGGCGCGCTTCATCGAGGAATTCATCCAAGCCCCACGCGTGGCTGAGGTGTATAACATCGGTGGAGGAAAAGACAATTCAGTTTCGATTTTAGAGGCTTTTGACCTGATCGCGAAGATTTCAGGCAAGCCGATGAAGTACAAATATGTCGCGGAAAACCGCATTGGTGACCACATTTGTTATTACAGCGATTTGCGCAAAATGAAGGAACATTATCCAAATTGGGGCATAACAAAATCCCTGGAGGATGTTTTCCATGACATTTATAACCGCTACATGGAGGCATGAAATTACTTATCACAGGGGGCTGCGGGTTCGTAGGCTCAAATTTAGCGGTCCTTTTCAAGCAGCATTACGCCGAAGCTGAGGTGTTTTGTTTGGATAATTTATCCCGCCGAGGATCCGAAGTGAATTTGCGCAAGGTACTTGCCGCTGGTGCGAATTTCATTCACGGCGACGTACGTAACCGCAATGATTTCGACCGCGTTCCCAAAGTAGACATCGTCATCGACGCCGCTGCGGAACCATCTGTTTTAGCGGGCACCGTTCCGGGAGAATTAGAAAATTTGATGGATACCAATTTAAATGGAACCATCAATACACTCTATTTTGCCAAAAAACATGACGCCGCGTTCATCTTTTTATCTACCTCACGCGTCTATCCGTATGATACGCTTGCGGAAGCACAATTAGTTGCCTCACCCAAACGCTTCAACTTATCTGACACCCAATCTCGCCCAGGACTTTCCTCGCGCGGGGTGGCGGAAGATTATCCGTTGGCAGGCCTACGCTCCCTGTACGGGGCGACCAAGCTATCATCGGAATATATCATTCAAGAATTTGCCCACAATTTTGGCATTCCAGCCGTGATTAATCGCTGCGGGGTGTTAAGTGGTCCGTACCAAATGGGTAAAATCGACCAAGGTGTGATCGTGCTGTGGATGGCAAAACATTTCTGGAAAGGACGTTTGGGCTATATTGGGTATGGAGGTTTAGGCCAACAAGCCCGCGATGTGTTGCATGTGCGGGATTTATTCCGGTTGGTGCAATGGCAGATTGCGAATTTAGGCATACAAAAAGGCCAGATATTCAACGTGGGTGGCGGTTTGGCCAACACGGTTTCGTTGGCAGAATTGACGGACCTATGTGCTGAAATTACTGGAAATACCATCGAAATGGGATCTTCGCTGGAGAATCGCCCGGGCGACTTACCGATATACATTACAGATAATACGAAGATTACCGAGTTTAGCGGTTGGCAACCGGAAATCTCCGTGCCTCAACTCCTCCGCGAAGTACACGACTGGTTCATCGCGGATGAAGCGTCATTAAAACCGATTTTGGCCTGATGAAATTAAGCGTCGTGCTTCCTGCCTATAACGAAGAGGGTTCCATTGAGGAAACCCTGCAGACTTTATATGCCAAACTACAAGCAGAACAAATCGACCATGAAATCGTGGTGGTAAACGATAATTCCAAGGACAATACCTTGGACTTATTAATGCAATTGCAAGCCGACATACCTACGTTGGTCGTACATACCAACCACGGACCCAATGGATTTGGCTATGCGATTCGCTATGGTTTGGAGCGTTTTTCGGGTGACTGCGTGGCTGTGATGATGTCAGATTTATCAGACGATCCTGCGGATCTCGTTGCGTTTTACCGCAAGATGGTGACCGAGAATTTGGACTGTGTTTTTGGTTCGCGGTTTATTCGTGGTGGCGCAACATATGATTACCCTAAACACAAGTACATTATCAACCGCTTGGCAAATACCCTGATTCGGTTGTTGGTGGGCATCCCCTACAACGACTCGACCAATGCCTTCAAAATGTATCGTAAACATACAATCGATGGGCTAAAACCCTTTTTGTCTGCCCATTTTAACCTAACCATCGAGTTGCCACTGAAGGCTATTACGCGTGGCTACTCGTGGGCTGTTTTGCCAAATTCCTGGCGCAACCGCAAAGCGGGTGAATCCAACCTCAAAATAAAGGAAATGGGGTCCCGCTACTTATTTATCCTTTTGTACATCCTGATTGAGAAGTACTTATCGCGGAGCGATTACAAGAAAAAGAACAATTAAAAACGTATCATTTTGATTTTAAGGTTGAGTCTGCAGGGATTTTCAAGAGGAAGTTTTGTATAAGTTGGCTGATAATCTTTACTTGCGTCGTTAACCAAAATATAAAACAAGATGAAAGTATTAACACACGTACCTGGAGCAGTATTAGCGTTCCTATTCCTTTTTGGGGGCATCAACTATTTCTTCCCGATGTCACCTATGCCAGTGATGACCGGGAATCCCGCGAAATTTATGGAGCTTTTTGGCGGTACTGGTTACATGACAGTTATCAAAGTACTCGAAATTATCGGTGGAGTATTGATTATCTTGCCATCGCACCGAGCTAAAGCGCTTTTGATTTTAGGGCCAATCGCCGTGAATATCCTCTTTTTTGAAATCTTTATTTTCCGTGGCGTGGGAGTTGGGATACTATTAGTGGCGCTTGTGGGTGTGCAGGCGTATATTGATAAGGCGAAGTTTCGGGTGTTGGTTTAAGCCCAAATCGCTGTGGGGGGCAGCTATGCCAATGCTAGAAGCTTTGGCATAGCGAAAAAAAGGTTTGCCGAAGACTCATGGCATTCTTGCCAAAGAATACCACCTTTACCCCAATAAATACTTCTTAAATCCTTCAAAATCCGTCCCCATGGGGATGGATTTTTTTTGTAGATGCAATAAGGCAGCGAGGCGTTCTGGGACATCCACAGTGCAGCCAAGAGTCGATTCTACGGTTGGCAAAAATTTAGCATAATGAGCCGTGGCTAAAATAATGCCGTAGACATCATCGCCATATTCATCCATGTATTGGGACAACCCATCATAGCCCACCGCTGTGTGCGGACACATAATGTAACCCGTACGTTCAAACACATCCAGCATCGTAGACTGTGTCTTTTCGTCCGAGGTGAAATATCCTTTCATGCGATCTCGCACCGCTTCCCATTCAGTTCCCGCCAAAATCTTCATCCGAATAAAGTTGGACGGCGCACCCACATCCATTGCGTTCGATAAGGTCTCGACCGATGGCGAAGGAGCATAATTCCCTGTGGCCAAATAATCCGGTACCGGGTGATTTTCATTACACGCCGCAATGAAATCATGCACCGGCAAGCCCATGCGATAAGCCATCAAGCCCGCTGAAATATTCCCAAAATTCCCCGAGGGAACACAGAAGACAATTGGCTTGGTCACACCCTTGCGGCGTGCCTCCGCGTAGGCCGCGAAATAATAAAAGGATTGTGGAATCAAACGGGCGATGTTGATGGAATTGGCTGAGGCCAACTCAAACTTCGACCGGAGGTCGGCGTCCAAAAATGCCTGTTTTACGAGTCTTTGGCAGTCATCAAAGGTTCCGTCAATTTCCAAGGCGGTCACATTGCCACCCAAGGTGGTCAATTGCTTTTCCTGAATGTCAGAAACCTTCCCACTCGGATATAAAATCGTCACCGAGATCCCCGGCGTATTGAAAAATCCCTGCGCCACCGCACCACCCGTATCACCCGATGTCGCCACCAAAATGCGAATCTCACGCGCAGATTTTACTAAATAATGCGACATGATCGCCGCCATAAAGCGTGCCCCAAAATCCTTAAAGGCCATCGAAGGCCCATGAAATAATTCAAGCACGCCCACATTTGGTTCCAAATCCACCACTGGCGCTTCGAAGGTCATCGAACGCGCAATGATTCCCTCAATCTCCGCATCGGTCAATTCGTCCCCTAGCAGATGCTTGCAAACCGCCTCCGCAATTTGAGGCAAGGTCAAGGTATGAATCGTCTCGAAAAAAGCGGCTGGCATCGGCGCAATCTCCTGCGGCATATACAAGCCATTATCAGGCGGAAGACCACGAAAAATCGCCTCCTCTAAGCTTACATCCGGACTTTCGTGTTGCGTACTATATAGTTTCATCTATGCTCAATGCATCGTTTTTCAAGTATGGAAGGACGTTATAGCGATCCATTTCCAAACAAAATGCGATGTCTTTTTCTATTCCTAGGCCTAATAGACGGTTGACATGTGAAGAGTTTTTCACGGCGGTCAACAAGTCATTGGAGGCTACATTATATTGTTTCCAGGCCATCAAGGCCGCATCATCCGCCACAGTGAAATCACCATGCAAGGCATCGATCACCGCTCCTGCGAATAAGGTATCTTCTAAATTCGGCTTCCCTTTCCAGCCCGCGCAGACAATTAAGGCATCGCCATCCCATTTTCGTAGCGCATCCGTCACCCGTGAAATGTTCAAAAATGCACCTACATAAACTTTCGAAGCAGCAACCGATCTGCGTAACGCGACCGTACCATTGGTCGTTGTCACACAGATTTTGGCACCTTTTACACGTTCGACCTGGTACGAGAATGGCGAATTATCAAAATCAAATCCTTCCGGCGTAATGCCATTGCGCTCCGCCGCGGTTAAATAACCTTGCTCGCCATACGACGCACAAAGTGCCACATCTTCCACCGGTAAAATCTCAGCAGCCCCATGCGCAAACGCCGTCACCATACATGACGTAGCCCGAAAAATATCTACGACTACCACTGCCTGACCACTCAGGTCATACAAATGGATCAAATCCGGCGATAAGCAGACGTCAATTCTCTTCATTATAAAAAAGGCATTTTCACGATGGAAGCTTTCACCGCTTTGTCGCGAATCGAGATAAAAATCTCGGAATCTGAGTGGGCTGTGGACACATACCCCATCCCGATTCCCTTTGCGAGCGTCGGCGATTGCGTACCCGAAGTCACTTCTCCAATCACCTCACCCGCTGCGTTTAAGATGGGGTAATGCTGGCGTGGAATCCCGCGTTCAATCATTTCAAAGCCCACTAATTTTTTCGAAGGACCCGCCGCTTTAATCGCTGCATGGTGATCCTTCATGATAAAATCTTTGTTGAACGACGTGATCCAACCCAATCCCGCCTCGATCGGCGAGGTGGTATCGTCAATGTCATGTCCGTATAAACAATAGCCTTTTTCCGTGCGCAGGGTATCGCGTGCGCCTAGGCCAACAGGCAAAATGCCTTCAGAAGCACCCGCTGCGAAAATCGCGTTCCACATGGCTAACGCGTTTTCGTTTTTGACATATATTTCAAAACCGCCCGCACCAGTATAGCCTGTGTTGGAAATAATGACATCGTCAAAACCAGCCATTTGGCCTATTTTGAAGGTGTAGTAGGGCATCGAAGCTAAATCAACGGAAGTCAATTGCTGTAAAACGCTCGCTGCTTTGGGTCCTTGAACGGCAAACAAACTGTAGTCGGCGCTCGCATTCACCATGTTCACCCCGAAAGTGTTATGCGATGAAATCCAGTTCCAATCTTTCTCTATGTTGGACGCATTCACGACCAACAAATATTCGTTATCGCGAATTTTATAGACCAATAAATCATCCACGATGCCGCCCGTTGCGTTTGGCAGACATGAATATTGCACCTTGCCATCGACTAATTTTGAGGCATCATTTGAGGTCACATATTGAATTAAATCAAGCGCTTTTTCGCCGCTTAGGAAAAATTCACCCATGTGCGAGACGTCAAAAACGCCCACATTATTACGTACGCAGTGATGCTCTTCGATCAAATTCGTGTATAAAACAGGCATGTTAAATCCCGCAAAAGGCACCATTTTCGCGCCCAACGCCA
>CAZUAZ010000063.1:6315-9226 GCA_964618445.1 uncultured Aquirufa sp.
TATAAAACAGGCATGTTAAATCCCGCAAAAGGCACCATTTTCGCGCCCAACGCCACATGCGTATCATTCAAATGTACTTGTAACAATTCCTCCATTATTCGCGGTATAAAACTTGTAAAAGGGTTTGGCCCACGGCTTTCAACGTGGATTTATCGATGTTCGCTAAATTATCTTGATGTGTGTGATGATACGGTCCAAAGTCGAATCCGCCATTCACAGGCCGCAAATCAATGATGTCAATCATTTGAATTTTCGCCACTTCATTCACCGCCGTATGGTCGTCCGATATGCCAAAGGCATCCGCGTCCAAAAAGAATTCACCATAACCTAAGTCCGAGGCCGTCGACCAAATCGACCGAACCAATCCAGGTGCATATTGCATAGACGTACCTTCATGGGGGAATTTGGCACCTTTGGCGCCCACCATATCCAACAAAATTCCGTAGTATGGACGGTAACCAGCGGGGATAATATTCGAAGCCCAATATTGTGACCCCAATGCCCAACTCGCCGGATTTCCAGCTGGAGAATCGTGCGGTTCACCATGATCTTCTAGATCGAAAAACACAAAGTCCACACCTACATTAGGCTTGTTTTTTGTCTCGGCTAGCACGCGGGCAATTTCAATCATAACACCGACACCAGACGCACCGTCATTCGCCGCATCGATGGGCTCATCCTTGCGGACTTGATCTTTATCAGCAATGGTCCTCGAATCCCAATGCGCCGCAAGCAAAATACGTTTCGCCGCGGAAGGATTAAAAGACGCAAAAATATTGATCCCTTGAAGGGATTTGCCATCATAGCGATTGGCCGAAAATTCTTGGGTAGTAACGGTTAATCCGTAGGATTTCATTTTGGTCACGAGCCAATTTCCACAGGCTTTTTGCGCGGGCGAATTTGGAATGCGTGGCCCAAAAGCAACTTGTTTGGCAATAAATGCATAGGCAGAATCTGCGGCAAAATCGGGTGTTGGAACTAAAGTGGTCGTCGGAACGGTTTCTTGGGAGCCTGTTTGGAGAGATTGGTATCCGTAATAACCACCGGTGAGTACGAAGATGACCAATAAAAATAACGCGATGCGGGAGCGATTCATCCGGCAAAGATACAAATAAGGATTTAAGATTTGAAACGCTGCCAAGGTTATGTACCTTGCGCTTTAATAGAAAAAAATTATGGGAATTAGCCCAAAAGAGGAGAAGTTCATCAACAATCTTCAGCAAGAAATATTGGATTATTTGGAATTGAACGATGACCGTTCGTTTTCCGTCAATCAATTACACAAGGCGTTCGCGATTCGCGATCGCAAGACCAAGGAAATTTATTCGGATGTTGTCGCGCGCTTAGTGCGTGAGGGCCGTTTGATCAAGCAGGCTGATGGTAATGTGCGCGTGGACACCGATTCATTTATGGTCGAAGGCCGCGTGGATCATGTCAATGCGCGTTTTGCATTTATCGTCCGCGATGATGCGGAAAAAGACATTTGGGTTTCTACCCCAGATTTGAACGATGCCAAAGATGGGGATCGTGTCCGCGTTCAGGCGCGTAAATCATCTAATAAGAAGCAGGATCGCCCAGAAGGCGAGGTGGTAGAGATTTTGGAACGCCGTTCTGCGGAGCTTGTGGGTGTCCTTCAAGTGACGCCTGGCTATTCGTTTTTGATCCCAGATTCCAAGAAAATCTACGAAGATATTTATGTCAATCGCTATGAAACGATGGGCGCCAATCACTTGGATAAAGTGATTGTGGAAGTGTTGCGCTGGGCCACACCCGGTAAAAAAGCCGAAGGTCGTGTCGTGAAAGTATTGGGTAAGGCGGGAGAGAATGAGACGGAGATGCACTCAATTTTGGCGGAATACGGCTTGCCTTATGAGTTTCCGGAGGCGGTAGAGGATGCTGCGGATGCGATTCCGGTAACGATTCCAAAAGATGAGATTAAGAAGCGTAAGGATTTGCGTAAAATATTGACTTTTACCATTGACCCGATCGATGCGAAAGATTTCGATGATGCCATCAGTTATCAAGTGTTGAAAAATGGAAATACGGAGATTGGGGTGCACATTGCCGACGTGTCACATTATGTGAAACCGGGCAGTATCTTGGATCAAGAGGCTTACAAACGTGCGACATCCGTGTATTTAGTGGATCGTGTAGTACCGATGTTACCCGAGAAATTATCGAATGGTTTATGTTCATTACGGCCAAACGAGGACAAATTAACCTTCTCCGCCATCTTCGAATTCAATGAAAAAGGAGCGGTTGTGAAGGAGTGGTTCGGTCGGACCGTCATCCATTCGGACCGTCGGTTTGCCTACGAACAAGCCCAAGAATTAATTGAACATACGGGAGAGGTGACCGATTCGTATGAGCCCATTATCAAACAATTAAATCAGTTTGCACATATCTTACGCGAGGCGCGTTTTAAAACGGGCTCGGTAAATTTTGAAACGGCGGAGGTTCGGTTTGAGTTGGACGCCGAAGGCAAGCCAATCGCCGTGCACCCTCGAATTCGAAAAGATGCGCATAAATTGATTGAAGAATTTATGCTTTTGGCGAATAAAAAAGTAGCCACGTTTGTCCATGAGATGCGTCAAACAGACCCTCGAAATACGATGGTATATCGGGTGCATGAGGCGCCGGATCCGGAGAAATTGCGTGTATTTTCGACCTTTGCGAAGAAATTTGGGTATCAGGTGACGACGGAGCCGAAGCAGGTGAGTCATTCATTTAATGCCTTGATGGAGGCGATTGAGGGTAAAGGAGAGGAGCATGTGTTACAGAGTTTGGCGGTGCGGACGATGTCGAAAGCGCGGTATAGTACCGATGCAGTTGGGCACTTTGGCCTAGCGTTTCCGTTTTATTCACACTTCACGAGTCCGATTCGTCGGTACCCGGATGTGATGACGCATCG
>CAZUAZ010000064.1:0-1370 GCA_964618445.1 uncultured Aquirufa sp.
TTATTTAAATCCGATTTTCTCCAATCCTTTATGGCTAATCACGATCGCTTCTAATGCCGTCTCGTTGTAGCAAGCATCTTGCTCCACGAAGTAATACTCCATGCCCGACAATTTTTTGTTGGCTAAAATACGTTTGAAATCAATCTTTCCGTTCCCCACTGGAGCAAACCGACCTTGATCATCCATATCTTTCACATGCCAAATCTTAAAACGACCTGGGTAGCGATTGAAATACGCCACAGGATCCGCCCCCGCTTTAGTCGCCCAGTATAGATCCATTTGGAAGTTGACATACTTAGGATTGCAATGCTCCAATAGGTAATCGATGGTAACAATACCCTCAGCATCCTTTACAAACTCAAAATCGTGATTGTGATACAACAACTGCAAACCAGCCGCAGCACATTTCTCACCTAATTTGTCTAAGATTTCGGCCAAATTCTTCGCGCCGCCCTTCATGGTCATCCGTTTGTTCACATTGTCAAACCCAAACAATCCCATCGGAGGAACGGGAATGACAAAGTATTTGAATCCAGCAGTTTTTAAATCGGCAATTTGTTGATCAATGTTTTCAAAATTAACTGATCCTTGATGGGCAGAAATTGGTGTTAATTTCATTTCATCTAACAAGGATTTGAATTCAGCTGGAGATAAATTATAAAATTTACCATTGTTATAACCCGCTGATTCAACGTTTACATAACCGGCTTGTGCTACTTTTTCTAAGGTTGCACGTGCATCTTTCATCGCATCGCGAACGGTGTACAAGGCTAAACCGCCAAAAGGTTTTTCAGATTGAATCGCTTGATTTGACGGCCCAAAAGAGAATAAGGATACGGCCATCAAGACACATATCACTACAAATGATTTCATTTTCATGGATAAAGTAGGTTAAATTCAACAAAGGCACAATTTAATGTATTTTTCTGATAAAATAGAAATGGCCTATCGGTTAAGTAAAGTTGGCCTTCATAATGACTTAACATTCAAAAAAGTAAACTAGGCATGGAATAATTTAATATGCCCCCGATCTCAATAGAATTTAAATCCCGTATTTTTGGACATCCAAAACGTACCCATATGAAACTAGCTAGTAGAATCATCGGCGGCATATTCGCTTTTTTATTCCTTGTCTTAATCATCATTTGCGAAAGAGATCGGCCGGTGGACGAGTTAATTCCTTTGTATGCCAATCAGGATTCCAAGTTCATGCCCATCTTAGGGATGAACGTTCATTACCGCGACGAAGGTGTACAAACAGATTCCGTGCCCTTGATTTTACTGCATGGCATGTCGTCCTCATTAAATACCTGGGACAGTGTCGCCATGGGATTAAAGGCTGAGCGAAGAGTAATCAGTTTGGATTTACC
>CAZUAZ010000064.1:1470-8918 GCA_964618445.1 uncultured Aquirufa sp.
TTCTCAAAATTAAAGATATCAAAACCCCTACCTTAATCTTGTGGGGCGACAAGGATAACCTAATTGGCGTAAACAATGTGGACAACTTCTTGCGCGATATATCAGGAAGCCAGGCAGAAATTTACCAAAACGTGGGCCACGTTCCCATGGAAGAGGTACCCGGGAAAGTGGTCAATTCTATGTTGAAGTTCGTCCGATAACTAAACGAATAATGGCTTTCCGAACTACTCAGGCCACCCAATATATTTGAAAAATAGTCGTTACCTTTGCCCAAATTTCACCCTTACCTGCACGTAAACGCATCATGCTAAAACGCCTACTTATTCTCTCCCTGGTCATTTTCATTTCGTGTGAAAAACCTACTGAAATTCCAGTTGTTGTTCCAAAAGGAGATGATGGCCAACAATTCGCGGTTGAAGTTGGCGAAAGCGAGGTCCCCTACCTCGTCATTACCACCGAAGGAAAAGAAGTGAAATATGGGTCAGATGTGGTGGGCCAACTGAAAATTTATAAACAAAAAAAGCTCGCTCAAGAGCAACGTATTTCCATTTCATACCGGGGTAAAACAAGCTTCCGACTCTCCGACAAAAAAGCTTATAATTTCGAAACGATTACGCCCACGGGCGATGGCGTGGATGTGGCTTTTTTTGGTATGCCTGCAGAAGAAGATTGGCGATTGATTGGTCATATTGTCAATTTTAAGGACAAATATCAAATTGACAAAAGCCTAATTCACAATTATGTAGGGTATGAATTCTCCCGCAAAATAGGCAAATATGCGAGTCGTGGCCAGCTCGTTGAAATCGAAGTCAATGGCGTTTATCAAGGCGTCTATTACTTCTGTGAAAAAGTTAAACGGGATAATAACCGGGTAAATATTAAATCATTAAATGCCACATCTACAAACCTGAGCGGTGGCTATATTTTAAAAATAGACAAAGCAGATGCTGGTCCAGAACATGATGGCAAGCCGGATAGCTACTTCATGAACAACTGGAACGATGATGCCACATACAATGAGTTCAATAGCTTCAGAAGTAAATTTGACATCTTCGCTAAGGAAATCACGTTCCCGCCGTTTTTGGCACCCTATCATCCACAAAAATATGTAGAAACCTATTTCACCTACGATTACCCGAAAGCCGAGGAGATTACGAAAGCACAAAAGGAATACATCGCTAAATACATAGACCAATTTGAGCGGGCACTGTTAGCAGACGACCTGACAGGAAATACGCGTACCTACACCAATTTTATTGTGCTGTCTTCCTTTGTCGATTATTTCCTCATCAGCGAATTATGTAGAAATGTAGATGCCTATCGCATCAGTACATTCCTAGAGAAAGACCGTGACGGGCGCTTAGCTATGGGACCGGTCTGGGATTTAAATCAAGGGTTTGAAGATGGAGGCCGAATTCCTATGAATGATTGGGTGGCCAATTACAACCGCATTGTGACCAATGATGCCTGGATGGTGCCGTTTTGGTGGGATCGCTTATTAGCTGATCCACTCTTTAGAAATGCAGTAAAAGTTAGGTGGCAATCTTTACGAAAGTCTGAATTAGCCACAGCTTCCATGCATGCCATCATAGACGAAGCCGCACAAACCCTTAAAAAATCTGGCGCCGCAACACGAAATTATGCTGTTTGGGACAAAGGCATAGTGATCAATCATGACGTTTCGATCCAAAAACTTAAACAATTTGTCACTGACCGATCTACTTGGATGGATGGTAAAATCAATGCTTGGTAGTTAACTCAAGCATGTCGTAGCTTAAACATTGAGAAAATGTGTCACCAAGTTCGCCCATTCCTCTTCTAAGGAAGACGAAGGCCGCGTTTTCTTTGCGCGCGAATACCAATAATCTGCATTCCAAATATCCCCTTCCTTCCGATGCAAATAGGCATGAACCCAGGCTGCCTCTAAACCTGGTGATTGGTCCACTAAATCATGTGCTCTTTCCCAATCACCTTTGGCATCATACCAAAGGCTTTTTAAAATAGTCGTAAACTGCGGATCGGGTGTGTCTAACGCGAAGGTTTCTTTAAACGATTCGATATTCATGCTGATTTTCGTAAGATTTTATCCATGGATTTACCTTTGGCTAACTCGTCCACAATTTTATCTAAATAGCGAACCTGTTGGGTCAGTGGATCTTCGATATCTTCCACTCGATACCCACAGATAACTCCTTTAATTAGCGAAGCATTGGGGTTCAAGGTTGCTTTATGAAAAAAGCTTTCAAAGGTTGCATTCGATGCAATTAGTTGGCCTACATCTTCCTTATTAAATCCTGTGAGCCACTCAATTACTTGGAGTAATTCGGCTTCGGTCCGACCCTTTCGCTCGACTTTAGCGAGGTATAATGGGTAAACTGTTGCAAAGCTCATCTTAGCAAAGCGCTCGTCGTGATTATTAACCATAGAGAATGTAGACAATTGGTAAATTATTATAATTTCTTCTAATTTACTTCACCATCGAATAAAACCTAAACTATGAAATCTAAACTTCTGGCCTTTTGCCTACTGGTAACCCTCGCCGCTCATGGCCAAATGTTAAACGACAGCCCTTTTGATGCTAGCGTAATACAACCTAAATATGCCAAAGGAAAAGGTCCCGCTATTTTATTCGACAAAGGACATTACAATTTCATCGTGGACATGGGTTTGGCAAAACCATTGATGGATGTCGCTACTGCCGACGGATATCAAGTGAGTGTCGATTCGATGAAATTTACCAAAGCCTATTTAGCTCCTTATAAAATGCTCGTCATCTTTCCTGCCATGCCCTTTAAGTTCGGCTCGAAAGGACAAGTGACCGATGAAATTACCTTTACCCCAGACGAATTAACGGCATTACATGATTGGGTTTCTGAAGGAGGATCGCTTTTAATGTTCGACGAACATGCGCCTATTGATAAATCGGTGACTCCTCTGTTCAATACATTCGGGATTCAATTATCGATTGGGATTGTATCCGATTCGCTCAACTATGAATCCAAATTTGACATGTCGAGCAAAGAAACGTTACTCAAATTTACCCGAAGCAACGGACTTTTAAACACAGATCATCCCATTACGCAAGGCGAAAAAGCTACCGAACAAATTAACAACATCATGACCTATGGCGGTGGCGGATTAACAGGCAAAGGCTATACCAACCTTTTTAAGCTTTCACCATCAGCTACTATAAAGAAGTATAGCGGAAGTTTGCCACTAGGCACTGCAGAATCACAGGCTTTAGCGGGGAAATTTGGCAAAGGAAAAGTAGTTGCCCTAGGCGATTGCAATGGATTTACGGCGATGTATGTGATGATGAAGTCGGTTAAATTTTCAGCCGGTATGCAAGTGGCAGACTACGATTGGAAACAATTTGCACTGAATACATTACATTGGCTTTCCATTTAAATTCAAGTATTTATGACGAACCGAAGGGAATTTTTGAAGCAAAGCTCGGGGCTCTTAGGCCTGTCAGCCTTGGATTTCGCAGCTCCAACTAAACCGCTTTTGTCCTTTTCCACACTCGGTTGCCCAGCTTGGACATTCTCACAAGCACTTCAGCACGCCTCCGCAAATGGTTACAACGGCATTGAAATCAGGGGGATAAAAGGCGACTTAGACCTCCCTAAAAATCCCATCTTTTCAGCGTCAAACTTGGCGGCTACAAGACGGGAAGCGGAGGATAAAAAACTTAAAATTGTCAACTTGGGTTCTTCGGCCAACATGCATTTTCTGGAACCGAAAAAGCGCCAAAGTAATCTAGACGATGCGAAGAAATACATTGATTTGGCCCACCAAATGAACTGCCCGTTTATTCGCGTATTTCCCAATGACCTTCCCAAAGATCAGGACGAAAAAGCGACTGTCGGCGCCATCATTTCAAGCTTAGTTGAATTAGGCGATTATGCAAAATCAAGTGGTGTCAACGTGTTGCTCGAATCACACGGAAAAGTCATCAAAAGCGACATGCTTTTGCACATCATGCAAGAAGCGAATCATAAGAACGTTGGCCTTGTTTGGGACTTCTTTAATATGTGGTCGGTGACGAAAGAAGCGCCCGCCGACATGTATAAACAATTGAAAAAATACATTTTCCACACGCATATCAAGGATGCTCAATTAACCGAAAAAGGCGAAACCTATACGCTATTAGGTGAAGGAAACGCCCCGGTTAAAGAAGCATTACATGCATTAAAATCGGGTGGATATTCAGGCTATTATAGTTTTGAATGGGAGAAGCTTTGGCATATGGAAATTGCAGAACCCGAAATTGCCTTTCCACATTTCGCTAAAAACTTCAACGCTTATTGGATGTAACTCATGGGTCAAAAAGATAAAAATACATTTGACGCCATCGTCATCGGATCCGGAATCAGTGGCGGTTGGTCCGCCAAAGAACTCACCGAAAAAGGCCTAAAAACCTTACTCTTAGATCGCGGTCGGGATGTCAAACACGTGACCGATTATCCAACCATGATGCACAATCCGTGGGAATTTCCCCACCGAGGCCAGGCACCCATAGCGCTCAAAAACGAATATAAAACTGCGAGCAAAAATTACATTTTTAGTGAGGCGACTTCACATTTTTTAACCAAAGACGGCGAACAACCCTACATCCAAGACAAGCCCTACGACTGGGTTCAAGCCTATCACGTAGGTGGTCGATCGCTTTTATGGGGAAGACATACGCAGCGCTGGAGCGATTTTGATTTCACAGGTCCGGAACGCGATGGCTTTGCGGTCGACTGGCCCATTCGCTACAATGACCTGGCACATTGGTATAGTTATGTAGAAAAATTTGCGGGGATATCGGGGAACAAAGATGGTTTAGAAACTTTACCGGATGGGGAGTTTTTGAAACCTTATGAATTGAACTGTGTGGAAAAGCATTTTGGCCAAGTAGTAAAGAATAAATATCCGGATCGGCATGTGATTAGTGCGCGGACGGCCAACTTAAGTCAGGCGGATAAGATTCATCATTCAGTAGGCAGAAGTCAATGCCAAAGTCGGACGCTTTGCGAACGGGGTTGCCCGTATGGCGGGTATTTCAGTAGCAATTCGGCGACATTGCCAGCGGCTTATCAGACAGGGAATTTGACCTTGAAACCGCACTCGGTGGTACATTCGATTATCTACGACGAGAAGAAAAATAAGGCAACCGGCGTGCGTGTTGTCAACGCGCTGACACAAGAAATGGAGGAATATTATGCCTCGATCATTTTTGTGAATGCCTCGCCTTTGGCAACGAATCTAATCCTACTAAATTCCATTTCATCTCGCTTCCCTAATGGTCTTGGAAATGACTCAGGAATACTTGGAACGCACATGGCTTTCCATAGTTACCGCGGTCGAATTACGGCGGAATACGATGGGGATTTGGATAAAACAACCGGAGGCAAAAGGCCAACGTCCGGATATATCCCGCGATTCAGAAATGTGTATAAACAAGAAACGGATTTCTTGCGTGGCTATGCGAGTAACTTAACGGCCAGCCGGATCGTTGAAAATGCCAAAGAGCATGTGGGTGAATCCCTAAAACATGCATTATTGAATCAGAAACTTGGCAACTGGCATATCAACGTGGGCATGATGGGGGAGACGATTCCGAAGGCTCATTCAACTGTCCGATTGGATGATCAACTAAAAGACAAATATGGCATTCCACAGCTTCGTGTTTCGATCGGATATGATGAGAATGACGAGAAAATGTTGAAGGATTTTCACCAACAATTCACTGAGATGTACACCGCCGCTGGCTTTCATAACATTCAGCCCATCGACACGCGGCGCTTACCTGGAAATGAAAACCATGAGATGGGTGGAGTTCGTATGGGGCGCGATCCGAAGACCTCGATGCTAAATGCGTTTAACCAGCTGCATCATTGCAAAAATGTATTCGTCACAGATGGATCCTGCATGACATCAACATCGACACAGAATCCATCCTTAACGTATATGGCATTGACAGCGAGGGCAGTTGACTATGCTGTCAAAGAAAAGAAGCGGTTGAATTTATAACTTAATCCCCCACGTTTTATTCAATTTTCGCCCAAGCAATGCATTCGCATCAGCATCATTAAACTTTTCAGATTTCGGATTCCAGGTCAATGATTTATTCACAGCGTAGGCAATGTTTCCGATGTTACACACAGAGGCTGTGCGATGACCTATCTCCACATCACAGATAGGACGTGTACGATTGCGCATCGCAGCTAAAAAGTCCTTATAGTGATTTGTGCTTTCGTATACGTGCTTTTCATTTGGCCCGATAACACGATCTTTCAAGGCTGCATTGGATGTTTCCAATTTCTTTCTTTGTACCCGTAGCGTACCCTCCGAACCCACAAACTCGATCGCGTTATTCCACTCCCAAGGCTGATGCGTCATCTTAATTCCATTCGCGTATGTATAGGTCAAAAATTCATTTCCATTGGTTTTTGGCGCATCCACTTGAACTGGGCCACTTCCGTCCATATCCAGTGCCCATTGCACAATATCAAACATGTGAGCACCCCAATCCGTCATGCCTCCGCCACCAAATTCTTTGTATTTTCGCCAATTAGGGAACACATCTTTTGAAATCGGTGGAGCTAATTCAGCATTAAACGGTACCGCATCATTCGGTCCGAGCCACTTCTCAAAGTCTAAGCCAGCGGGCAATGCTTCCGCCGCTAAATCATACGCAATGGGTGGAGGGCCCACGTTCACTTTAATGGATTTCACTTCTCCGATGTAACCATTACGAATTAACTCGGCCGTTTGTCTAAACTCGGGCCAAGAGCGTTGCATGGATCCCGTTTGAAAAACGCGCTTGTATTTTCGCGTCGCATCCACCATCGCACGACCTTCTTTTACGGTCAATGAAAGTGGTTTTTCGCAATAAATATCTTTACCGGCAGCAGCAGCGCGTACCGCCATGGCAGCATGCCAATGATCCGGGCTAGCAATCACAACTCCGTCAATATTTTTCAATGCCAATAACTCTGTAAAGTCTTGATATTGAGGGATTTCTGAATAACTACCTAGGGTAGATGATTTGGAATAAATGTCTTTTACCCGATCTAAATACTGATTGGCCTTTGCTTGATATACCTCAGATATAGCAGCAATGCGAACCTCTCCGGTATTCAAAAATGAATTGGATAATCCTCTTGCCTGTTTTCCAGTTCCAATAAATCCTAAATTAATGAGGTCACTAGGCGCTATATAAGGAGAACCGTCTGGGCGAGTTCCTCCCAAAACATGCCGGGGAACGATGAAAAAAGAGCCAATAGCAAGGCTCGATTTGGTCAGAAAATCACGTCTTTTAATCGAGGTTGAAGTTTTCATAGGTAAGGTTTTAAGGTACTATCTGATTAGGGAGAAAAATCCAACACAGGATTTATAGCTACACTAAAAATCAAATCAAAATAAAATAAATGGATTACCCAAAATTTCATGGAATTATT
>CAZUAZ010000065.1:0-3367 GCA_964618445.1 uncultured Aquirufa sp.
ACTAGGTCAGGATCGAGTCCAAGGACTTTTCCATAGCCCTCGCAATTTTTACAGGCTCCGTAGGGGTTATTGAATGAAAACAAATTGAGACTCGGTTCTTCAAAAACCTGGCCATCAAGTTCGAATTTATTCGAGAATTGGGTGCGTTTTTGGCCGTCCACTTCGATCCAACAAACCCCGTCGCCTTCGAAATAGGCTGTTTGAACTGAATCGCCTAAACGGAAAATGGTTTCCTCGTCATCGGGTTTGCTGATGAGTCGGTCGATTAATATGGCAATTTCACGCGGTTTGGCTTGAAGTTTTTTCAGCGTGTCCGCATCATCCACAAGCTCTTCGAGGTCAATAATTTCGTCCTTGAATTTAAGTCGTGTATATCCTTTTTGAATGAGTAATTGGCATTCATCTAGGATGCTTCGATCCGCGTGTTCTACAAGGGGGGCAAGGATCAATATTTTTTTGTCCGGATGTGTTCCGATCCAATCCACGATAGCGGACACGGAATCTTTCTTTACCTCTTGGCCCGAGACCGGTGAATACGTTTTGCCGATGCGGGCGAAAAGTAATTTGAGGTAATCGTAAATCTCGGTTGTCGTACCTACGGTCGAACGTGGGTTTTTGGTGTTGACTTTTTGTTCGATCGCAATCGCTGGCGAAACACCGCGAATGTAATCAACAGCTGGTTTTTCCATGCGGCCTAAAAACTGGCGCGCATAGGAATTTAAACTTTCGACATACATGCGTTGGCCTTCAGCAAAAAGTGTATCAAAGGCAAGTGACGATTTTCCGGAACCCGAAAGGCCTGTGATTACGACTAATTGATTGCGAGGAATGGCGACGTCGACTCCCTTTAGATTATGTACGCGGGCACCCTTAATAATGATGTGGGACCGAGGGTCCAGATTTTCGAAATCTTGGGGCAAGGGAGAACTCATATCTCAAAATTATCCTTTAATTTTGACAAACCCAACGCTACCTTTGGCAAACCTTGGAGGTTTGCCAAAGGTAAGGGGAAATGAAGCCTTTGAAATGTTATAAACTGATTATATGAAATCAATATACTTATTTTTTTCGCTCGCACTTTTTTCCATCTCATTCACAAGTCACGCACAAGATCCGGTCGTCATTTCAGAGGAAGGCGCGAAGGGAGATTTGGATATCGAACCCGATGTGAGTGAATTGACTTTTCGCCAACGCATGCATTATGGAGGCGGGATATCAGGTTTGAGTTTTGGGAACCCGACCAGCATCGGATTATCGCCTATGGCTGGCTATATGCTGACAAATAACACAATTTTAGGCGTAGGTTTAACCTATCAGTATTTTTCATTCCGTGGATTTCAAGCATCCAATTTATTAGGCCAACGGATTTTCGTTCGCCAATTTGTACCCGCATTATCTGCGATGATTGGTCAGAGTTATTTAACCGCCCAGATTGAAAATTTTCAGGATCTTTCTAACACAACCTTTAAGACAAAATACTCCACGCCTGTGTTGGTTGGGGTGGGCATTGGATCCAAGTTAGGTATCAACTTAAACGTCCTCTACGACCTGAATTATTCTGCCGGTTCGAACTCTCCGTACGGTACAGCATTGGTCGTTCAAGTAGGCGGATTTTTCTTTTAAAATTTTAAAACAATTTGACCTAAAATATTGTCTTACTAATCAAAGATTATAAGCGATAAATTCTTAATTTCGAATTCATTTATTTTTCACATGTCAAAAGCACTATTATCTGAACCTCTTTTAGTTGAGGACCCAAATCGTTTCGTTTTATTTCCCATCAAACACGATGATATCTGGAAGTTTTACAAGCAATCACAAGCATCCTTCTGGACCGCTGAAGAGATTGACTTACAACAAGATTTATCGGATTGGAAGAAGTTAAATGATGGTGAACGTCACTTCATTTCACACGTTTTAGCCTTCTTCGCAGCCTCTGATGGTATTGTAAATGAAAATTTGGCGAATAACTTCTTGAAAGAAGTTCAATATGCTGAAGCGAAATGTTTCTACGGATTTCAAATCATGATGGAAAACATTCACTCAGAAACGTACTCGCTTTTGATTGATACCTACATTAACGATCCCACAGAGAAAGATCGTTTGTTGCGTGCCATTGAGACAATTGATTGTGTAAAGAAAAAAGCTGACTGGGCTTTGAAGTGGATTGAAAGCGATAATTTTGTGGAGCGCTTAATCTCCTTTGCAGCCGTAGAAGGAATCTTCTTTTCGGGTTCATTCTGCTCTATTTTCTGGTTGAAAAAACGTGGCTTAATGCCAGGTTTATCTTTCTCTAATGAATTGATTTCGCGCGATGAAGGTTTACACTGTGATTTTGCTTGTTTACTTTACACAGATCACATCAAAAATAAAATTTCTCAAGAACGTATCTATGAAATCATTTTACACGCAGTAGAAATTGAAAAAGAATTCGTAACCGTTGCACTTCCTGTATCTTTAATTGGCATGAACGCCGAATTAATGTGTCAATACATTGAGTTTGTTGCGGATCGTTTGTTGGTTTCTTTAGGTTGCAAAAAGAACTACAACGCAACTAATCCATTCGATTTCATGGAAATGATTTCATTACAAGGCAAAACAAATTTCTTCGAAAAACGTGTGGCAGAATACCAAAAATCAGGTGTTATGTCTGACAAAGAATCCATGTCATTCTCCATGGACGAAGACTTTTAGTCATATTGATTCAAATGTTGGATGCCCTGGAGAAATTCAGGGCATTTTTTTTACCATCTTTCCAGAATCATCGGCAAAACTAAACCAATGATAACTCCCGAAATGACCAACACATAGGTCCGTTGGCGTACATGTAAGGTGTGCATCAGCAATGTCCCTAGGCCTAAAATGACTGCAACGACAATCATTTGGCCTAATTCAAGGCCAACATTAAATGCAAAAAGTGGTCCGATAATTCCAGCTTCCTTGCCTAATAAACTCTGTAAGTAATTCGAGAATCCTAAGCCATGAATCAAACCGAACGTGGTAACCATCCAATAGGTATTTTTTTGTTTTTGGCGCTCTTTAAATCGAAGGTTAGCGAGTGCAGTAATCAATATGGTGCACGGAATCAGCCACTCAATCCAATCAGCTGAAATTTCAATCACTTTTAACGTGGCTAATACCAAGGTAAGGGAATGACCTAAGGTGAACGCACTGACCAAAAAAAACAATCGCTTCAGGTCAATTAAGGTATAAATACAGGTGATGGCGAGTATAAATAGCAAATGATCTAAGGCTTGCCAGTTAAGAATATGCTGTAATCCCAGCAGTAAATACGTTTGAAAAGTTGACATAAAGTAGGTTAATCAGGCGCAATATATTTATTTGTCGGTAAGATTTTGAGTAGTTC
>CAZUAZ010000065.1:3467-6190 GCA_964618445.1 uncultured Aquirufa sp.
GATAATAAGGACTCCTACATTGCCTCAATTTTTTCAGGTAAATCAAACTACCAATCCATTGACCCAGTAGAATTAGTCACACGTGTTTATGGGAAAACAGGTATTAATACAGGAATAGTCAATATTGTCAATTTAAGTGCTGATGGAAAGGAAACTCCACTTAAATTGCGCTTTACGGATGTATTTGTATTTGAAGATGGCCGCTGGCAAATGGTTTCGTGGCAGTCGACGAAATTAGCCAACTAGCCCAGAAGCAAAGTTTTCGATTTCCGCATAAATGATTTCCAATGCATCGTTGCTGATGCAATAAGGTGCTAGAATATAAATTGTATTACCTAGGGGTCTCATCAGGATCCCTTTTTTTATGAAATACTGATACGCGTCATCTCGGATCGAATGCATATATCCATTCTCCTGACCATCTTCTAATTCAAATGCGAGGATTGTCCCTTGCACACGTAAATTTTGAATGATTTGGTGTGGATGTATTTTTTCAACCCATGCCTCATGTCGCGCCTGAATGCGTGCAATATTTTCCCACGTTTCCGGTTGCTCCATCAGATCTAAACTTGCCAGGGAAACAGCACAGGCCATCGGATTTGCAGTAAAAGAATGGCTATGAAAAAGCATTTTTTTTCGGTCATCCGATAGAAATGTATCGAAGAGCTCATTTGAACATGTGGTGATTCCCATCGCCAACATGCCACCGGTTAGTCCTTTCGAGAAACAAGCTATGTCCGGTTTATGCTGCAAATAATCCATCGCAAACCACTTACCCGTTCGTCCAAAACCCGTCATGATTTCATCGGCGATACACAAAAGCTTGTTGGCATGCGCCAAAGAAATCAACGCATCCAATGTCTCTGGGGCATACATTTTCATCCCGCCTGCACCTTGGATTAAGGGCTCAAAAATAAAGGCTGCATACGTTTCTGCATCCTGCATTTTTTCACGCATGGCTGCTATACATGCTTCCGGATCACATGGGCTAGGTAAAAATTCTACCTCAAATAACATATCTTGAAACGGCGCATTAAAGGCGCTCGGCGCTCCAAGACTCATCGCCCCAAAGGTGTCACCATGGTAAGCGTCTTCAAATGCAATAATTTTTCGTTTCTGCGTCTGCCCTTGGTTATGGAAAAATTGCAAGGCCATTTTAACACCCACTTCCACCGCCGTACTTCCATTGTCCGAATAGAAAACTTTCTGAAAATTAGCAGGCAAATGCCCAAGTAAACGCTCAGCTAATTGTATGGCTGGTTCGTGCGTAAAGCCAGCAAAAATAACTTGTTCTAGTTTTAAAGCTTGCTCGTAAATCTTTTGGGCCAAATATGGATGCGCATGCCCATGAATACTAACCCACCAAGAGGAGATGGCGTCGATGTATTTTTTGCCATCCGCGTCAACTAAATACACGCCCTCTCCATACGTTATTGGAATCGATAGCGGTTCGATTTGATGCTGGGTAAATGGATGCCAAACTACGGCGGCATCACGGGTAGATAAATTAGCGTTGGAATGATTCGGCATAGTGCGCAATAATGCTTGAGTTAATTTCTTTTTCTTCGTTCACACGTAACAACACAGGAAGTCCCGTATGATTTAAAATAAACGCCTCCCCGGAAGAATTTGTTTGGCCATTAAAGATAATTCCCGCGATGGGAATCTGGTGTGATTTTAAAATTTCATAGGTCATCAAGGTATGATTGATACTTCCCAAGTAATTTTTACTAACCAAAATTACAGGTGCTCCGAGGTGTTTAATCAGGTCCAAATTAGTTTGCTGATCATTTAAGGGGACCATAATTCCGCCTGCTAATTCGATAACTAGATTTCCAGTCGTCTCAGGCAAAGAAAACGCACCTATTTCAATGCTGACCCCATCAAGTTCCGCCGCGGTATGCGGAGAAAGCGGATGATTTAGTGCAAATACAGATGGAAATAGTGTGGTTTCAGGTACCCATTGCTGGACCCAATACGCATCTCCATCCGTTAAATTTCCTGCTTGTATGGGTTTCCAATAAGCTGCTTGCAATGCTTTTGTGACGATAGCTGCGCAGACAGTTTTGCCTATTTCAGTACCAATCCCCGCGATGATATACTGCTTAGGCATGTGATTCAAGGGTTTGGATTAGTCCCATGATATCTGATTCCTTTGTTTGGGATGTCAATGTAATTCGGATGCGCTCTTTACCCTTCGGAACTGTGGGATAAACGATTGGTTTGACAGCATATCCCGCATCTTGTGCTGCTTTGGCAGCAGCTCGAACCGCCTCGTTACCCGAAACAAAAAAGGTTTGAATGGCCGTTTCACTCGGCCCCCAAGAGGACGCGTTGATGGTTTTTCTGAACAAATCAATGTTATTTTTCAACCTGATCCTGGCTTCATCAGCTTGCTGGACAAACGGCATGGCCGTTAGTAAATGATGTACATGTTCTGGTGTAGGCGCCGTGGAATAAATGAAGGGGCGTGCAAAATTGATTAAATACTGCTTTAGAATGGCGGAACCCAATACAATGGCACCTGCGTTCCCCCACGCTTTTCCAAAGGTAACGACGCGCGCAAAAATTTCAGGAAACGCAGCACCTAATCCTGCTCCTTTGGAACCATAAAGTCCTCCTGCATGCGCCTCATCTACAATCAGTTCAAACTGATATTTTTCACGAAGTGCAATTAGTGCTGCCAAAGGAGCCTGGTCGCCATCCATCGAATAGATGGACTC
>CAZUAZ010000065.1:6290-8320 GCA_964618445.1 uncultured Aquirufa sp.
GGGTTGTTGGCCTAACCACACGGAATAATTTTTCGCCATCGCTTCACCCAATTCTCGGTTGCGCGCAAGTCCTAAATAATCATTGGAACAAAAGTCGATGAGGTCATCCACACATTTGGTTTCCCGCAAGAGCCCAGAGGCTTTACGTTCATTCAATTGCGTGATTAGGAGTTCGTTAGCTGATTTCATGACCTGGATTGGTCGTAAAAATACGAAATTATCGGGCTTTGGTGTAAAAACAGAAGAAAATGCTTGACAATCTAATACTTAGCGTGTAGTATTGCAGAGCGTTTCGATACGAGAGCGCTTCAAAATAGACAATCCCTCTTTTATTAGCTCTTTGCCAAACAAATTCGGTACAGAATTTTGCAATTCAATAAGGATTGATCAATCAAAAAAGAACATCATTTACCCCATTTATGGATAATAAAGAATCCTCCAATTCCGCCGAACGTCCTAAGCGTCAACGAATTCAAAAATCAAACGAAGAGCAAGCTCCACTTTTACCTATGGGAGAAGCGCCTTCAGCAGAAACAACAGAAGAATCATCCGAATCAGCTAAGCCAGCGCGTAATATTCGTCCGCGTAAAGGCAAGCCGAATCCTTCCGATGAAGCCCCTATTGAAGTAGATGGAATTCCAGAGCCAGACGAAGTGGATACATCGTTTGTAACAAGTGATGCGCCTTTGGCAGCTGATAAAGTGTCGCCAACAGACGCACCGGTGGATTTAAGTACCCTGCCGAAGGAGGATGCGCCGAGCCAACAGCCACAACCGCATCACCGCCAACACCGCAATAATTACAATCAAGTGATCAAAGAATTGGATGGCTTAATTGACAATGAAGGGGTTTTGGAAATCATGCAAGAAGGTGGATACGGTTTCATGCGTTCATCGGATTACAACTATTTAGCTTCACCAGATGATATTTATGTGTCACCTTCTCAAATCAAAATGTTTGGTTTGAAGACGGGGGATACCATTTTAGGAAAGATTCGTCCACCGAAAGAAGGAGAGAAATATTTCGCTTTATTGAAAGTGGAATCTGTGAATGGAAAAACGACGGATGAGATTCGTGATCGGATTAACTTCGAATATTTAACACCTTTGTTTCCAGAGGAAAAGTTAAACTTATCTTCCACGGCGGATAATTATTCGACGCGTATTTTGGACTTGTTCGCGCCGATTGGTAAAGGCCAAAGGGGTATGATTGTAGCCCAACCGAAAACAGGTAAAACCGTTTTATTAAAAGACATTGCAAATGCGATTTCACGTAACCACCCAGAGGTTTATTTGATCATTTTATTGATCGATGAGCGTCCAGAGGAGGTAACGGATATGCAACGTTCGGTACGTGCGGAGGTAATTTCATCCACGTTTGATGAGCAAGCAGAACGTCACGTGAAAGTGGCCAACCTGGTTTTAGAGAAAGCAAAACGTATGGTGGAATGTGGTCACGATGTCGTGATTTTATTAGATTCAATTACACGTTTAGCGCGTGCTTATAATACGGTTGTTCCATCTTCAGGTAAGATTTTGTCGGGTGGTGTGGATGCCAATGCCTTACACAAACCAAAACGTTTCTTCGGTGCGGCTCGTAATGTGGAAAATGGTGGTTCTTTGACCATCATCGCAACAGCCTTGATCGAAACCGGTTCGAAAATGGATGAAGTAATCTTTGAGGAATTCAAAGGTACGGGTAACATGGAATTGCAATTGGATCGTAAATTGGCCAACCGCCGTATTTACCCATCTATTGATGTTACTGCATCTGGTACGCGTCGTGAGGATCTATTAATGGATCCTGCGGTATTGCAACGTGTTTGGATTTTACGCAAGCACATGTCGGACATGAACTCAGTAGAGGCCATGGAATTCTTGCAACAGCAAATGAAAGGTACACGAAACAACGAAGAGTTTTTGGTTTCCATGAATCGCTAACATGCCGATTTTACCTATTGAATTACGTTCATCGGATCGTCAGCCCGTTTGGTTTATCGGGCATGGCAGTCCGATGAATGCGTTAATGGA
>CAZUAZ010000066.1:0-8249 GCA_964618445.1 uncultured Aquirufa sp.
CCAAAGAAGGAATCAGCATGGAAGAGGCCGAAAGCATTTTGCAAGAATACAAAATTGAAAAACTTCCAATCATTGACAAAAATGGAAAATTGATTGGATTGATTACCTATAAAGATATTTTAAAGCGCAAATCTCATCCCTTGGCATCGAAAGATTCCTTAGGACGTTTACGCGTGGGAGCTGCGGTGGGAGTTACTCCGGATTTGATCGATCGTGTTCAAGCATTAGTACATGTGGGCGTGGACGTTATTTCCATTGACACAGCGCATGGACATTCAAAAGGGGTAATTGATGCCTTAAAATCTGTCAAGAAAGCATTTCCTAATCTAGATGTAATCGTGGGCAATATTGCTACCGGTGAAGCGGCCCTAGCGTTAGCGAAGGCGGGTGCGGATGCAGTCAAGGTAGGTGTGGGTCCAGGCAGTATTTGTACAACCCGTATCATTGCAGGTGTGGGTATGCCGCAGTTGACAGCTGTTTATGAGGCTGCCAAAGCACTAGAAAAATTTGATGTCCCAGTGATTGCGGATGGCGGAATTCGTTATTCGGGTGATGTGGCCAAAGCTATTGCCGGTGGCGCAAGCACAGTTATGATTGGTTCTTTATTAGCAGGAACGGATGAGGCTCCGGGTGAGATGATCATTTTGGAAGGACGTAAGTTTAAATCATACCGCGGCATGGGTTCTTTAGAAGCGATGGAGGATGGATCGAAAGATCGTTATTTCCAAGATGCGGAAGATGATATCAAAAAATTGGTTCCTGAAGGGATTGTGGGTCGTGTACCTTTTAAAGGTTCTGTAACTGAGATTTTATACCAGATGGTCGGCGGATTAAAAGCCGGTATGGGTTATTGCGGCGCTTCCTCTATTGAGGCCATGCAGCAAGCCAAATTTGTCAAAATCACATCTGCTGGGGTGAAAGAAAGTCATCCACATGATGTCAGCATTTCGAAGGAAGCACCTAATTACTCGGTGAAATAATGTTTTACAGCTAATGAAAAAGGCCTCGTTTATCGCGAGGCCTTTTTTTATGCTTGGTAATTTTGAATCGTATCTACGAAACACTGGACTTTATCAGGGTGAATATCAGGATAAACCCCATGACCTAAGTTGGCAATATACCGCTGCGTCCCAAATGCCTTTAACATCGCCTTAGTTTCTGCTTCTACGGTCTTGAAATCGCCGTAAAGTGCACATGGATCTAGGTTTCCTTGTAAGGTTTTATTGGGGCCAACTAATCTACGTGATTCTGCGATGTCCATATTCCAATCTAGGCCGATGGTTGCGCAGTTTAATTGGGCCATTTCTTCGCGAGCAAAAAAGGCTCCTTTGGCAAATAATGTGACAGGCACTTCTGAGATTGCATCACAAATTTGCTTGAGGTATGGCGTGGAAAACGCACTATATTGAGCTGGGGATAGGATCCCAGCCCATGAATCAAAGATCTGAAGTAAGTTGGCCCCTGCCCCCACCTGTGCTTTCAAATAGGCAATGGTCGAATCGGTAATTTTCTGTAACAGGGCATGTGCTAAGGCAGGATCTGCGTATAGCATTTTTTTCGCTTGGGAGAATGTTTTCGAACCTTTACCTTCAACCATGTAGCAGAAAATAGTGAAGGGTGCACCAGCAAAACCGATTAACGGGACACGTCCGGCTAGTTCTTTTTTGACGATTTTGATGGCGTCCAACACATATTTCAAATCTTCTTCCGGATTTGCGTCCCGAATTTTGGATAAGTCGGCCGCCGACCGAATCACCTCCGGAAACACAGGTCCTTTTTGCTCTTCCATCAAATAGGGTAAGCCCATCGCTTCGGGAACCACGAGAATATCGGAAAAAATAATCGCAGCATCTACGCCAAACCGATCGACCGGCTGAATCGTAACTTCCGCGGCCATTTCAGGATTCGTTGCTAGGCCAATAAATGACCCGGCTTTCGCACGTACTTCTCGGTATTCAGGTAAAATCCGTCCTGCTTGTCGCATCACCCAAACCGGGACACGTTCTACAGATAAGCCTTGCGCGGCACGAAGCAGGAGGTCGTTTTGAAGTTTTTCCATATCTAGCACAAAGGTAAAAGAAAATAGTCCGCAGGGAAAGAGTCCGGAGGAAAATAGTCCGAAGTCCGAGGTCCGGAGTGAATGAGTCCGAAGGCTTAAAGATACTTAACTTCGTTTCGGTTAAGAGAACGTGATAGACCATTTAACATTTTTGAGATTTCAATTAAGCTTACATTGCATTTAATATATTCCTCAGCGGAGACATAGTTAAGTTTAAATGACAAATAATTCATAGAACGTACTTCACTTGCGGAACCCAATGCTATAAACAAAAACCGCTTAAACTCTTTATCTGAGCTTCGATCAAATCCTTCAGCTATGTTATTTGCAATTGAAACTGATGCCCTTTGGATTTGATTTTTAAACCCCCAATCCTGATTCTTTTCAAATAGTTTGTAAACTGCAATTGCCAAATCAATAGACTTTTGCCATACTAGTAAATCTTCAAATTTAGAAACACGCATACGTTTATTTCTCAAACGAAATATCTGATTTCTATTGTATCAACAAACTGATATCCCTTCGGACTAACTTCATGCCGGACTAATCCCATCCGGACTTCGGACTATTTTCCTCCGGACTCTCTTCCTCCGGACTAACCTCCTTCGGCCTTTTTTTCTTACCTTTGCCCCCACCATGGCCCAACTATCCGCGCGCTTTATTACAAGCAATACTGAATATAAATCTTGCCCACCGGCACGATTCCCCGAATTTGCGTTCATTGGACGGTCAAATGTCGGAAAATCTTCTTTGATCAACTCGCTAACCTTTCATAAAGGTTTAGCCAAAACTTCACAAACCCCAGGTAAAACACAACTCATCAATCACTTCATGATTGACGACAAATGGTACCTAGTCGATTTGCCCGGATACGGTTTCGCTAAAGTCAGCAAAGAAAAACGCCGCGACTTCGAGAAAATGATCTTTGATTATTTAATCAATCGGGAGAATTTAACCTGCTTATTTGTCCTATTAGACATTCGACTAAAACCACAGGCCGTTGACATTGAATTCATGAACCGAATGGTCGAACATGAGATTCCGTTTTATATTGTGTTTACAAAGGCCGACAAGCTTTCTCAAAAACAAGTGAATGAGAGCGTCGACGCTTACAAGAACTTCCTGCTGGAAAGCTGGGACGAACTTCCTGAAATCTTCATTACCTCGGCCGAAAAACACGTAGGTCGCGAAGGAATATTGGACAGCATAGATCAATTAATTAAATCATCTCCTTATAAAGTAGGGAAATCTTAATACTTTTGCCCCCATCATTAGCTAAACATACATGGAATTATTGAATGAAGTTGCCCATATCTCTGGAAAACCGGGATTATTTAAAGTGCTTAAGCCTACAAGAACTGGCGTAATCGTTGAAACCCTAGATGCCGCAAAACAAAAATCGGTCGTTAGTGGTCAAACACGTATCTCCGTTTTGAAAGACATCTCGCTTTATCTGGCAGATCACCAAGATAGCACACTTCCACTTTCGGATTTGTTTTTACAAATCCATGCTAAATTCAATGGAACACTTCCATTGGAACCCAAAAAAGCAAACGATGCGGAATTATACGCTGTTATTGCAGATGTAGTTCCTAATTATGACGCTGATCGCGTTTTCGCTTCAGACATCAAGAAAATCCTGAATTGGTACCTGATTTTATTCACATTTGTTCCAGAACTTTTCCCAGCCAAAGCTACCAAAGCACCCAAAGCTGAAAAAGAAGAAAAGGAAGTAAAAGAAGTCAAAAAACCTGCCGCAAAAAAGGCTGATAAAAAAGCAAAGTAATCCCCGCACATGCAGGAGGCTATCCAAATACGAGCCATTGCCCCAGAAGACAATCGCGCACTCGCGCAGGTGATACGGACAGCATTGGCTGAATTTGGCGCAAATAAACCTGGAACGGTATATTTTGACCCTACAACAGATGCCTTGTATGAACTTTTTCGTACGCCAGGCTCAGTCTATTATGTTGCGCTGGATGCTAACCAGGTTATTGGCGGATGTGGAATTTTCCCAACCGAAAACTTACCAGAAGGCACCTGCGAACTCGTTAAATTATACATAAACCACTCCGCACGCGGTAAAGGATTAGGCAAGTTATTGCTAGAAAAATCAATGGATTGGGCAAAAACAAATGGATATACCCAGGTCTATTTGGAATCTATGCCCGAACTATCCAAAGCGGTTTCCATCTATGAAAAATTGGGATTTAAGAATCTCCCCGGTCCCTTAGGCAATAGTGGACATGATGGATGTGACATCTGGATGCTCAAGACCTTATAAAAAAAGACCTCGAATTACTTCGAGGTCTTTTTATTTATATGCGCTTTTCGCTTATTTCAACGAATTAATGTACTTCGCTAATTTAACCGCATCTTCCTTCGGAACATTCGTCATTGGCGCCATTGGAGGGTAACCTGGCCAGTTAGACGGCTGTGGTTTTGCAATTAAAGCAACGATCTTGTCAACAGAATATTTCTTTTTTGCCACATCCTTATAGGCTGGGCCCACTAAGCGCGTATCCACTTTGTGACAAGCAAAACACGTATATTTTTGCATTAATGGCTTAATATCAGCCGGAAAATCTTCCGCTTTCGCTTCGACACCAAATGCAGCCGCAGCTAAAGCCACAGACATAATTAATTTAGAGTAAGTTTTCATATTGTATAATTCGTTAAACGATTTGGCCAAAGCCATAATTTAAATTCAGTCGATATATTAAGTCCTGCAAATTAATAGATTAATTCTAAATTGCTATCCCTTTTTCACAGAATCCACGGCATTTCGTACACTTCCATGAGTTTCAAGTAAATTTGCCGCAACTTCTTCCGATACACCTGTCGCCTCACAAACCATCCGAATTGCCCGCAACACTAATTTATGATTGCTCAATTGCATATCCACCATCTTATTTCCACGCACCTTACCTAGCCGAATCATCACCGTGGTAGAAATCATATTCAAGACCAATTTCTGTGCCGTACCCGACTTCATGCGCGTACTTCCTGTCACATATTCAGGACCGACCAACACCTCAACAGGGTAATTAGCCTCTGCCGCAATCACACTTCCTCCATTGCAAACGATACATCCGGTGAGTATGCCGCGCGAATTGGCAGCTTTTAATCCTCCCACTACATAAGGCGTCCGACCAGATGCCGCGATACCAATCACCGTATCCAATGGACCAATACCAAAGGCCTCCATATCTTTCCACGCCTGATTCGGATCATCCTCCGCATTTTCAACTGCCTTTCGAATCGCTCCATCTCCACCCGCAATAATACCAATCACCAAATCAAACGGCACACCATAAGTTGGCGGACATTCCGAAGCATCCACTACGCCTAGTCTGCCTGAAGTTCCCGCACCGATGTAAAACAAACGGCCACCTTGCTCCATGCGAGGGACAATTTGATTCACCAACGCCTCAATCGCCGGAATGACTTTTTCAACTGCAAGCGGTACCGTTTTATCTTCTGCATTCATTTGGCGCAACAGTGTGTCCACCGATTGCTTATCTAGATCCTCATAATGAGAAGCCGATTCTGTTGCCAATAAAGTTAAGTTTTCAGCCATTCCTTAGTTAGATAATTTTGCCAAATTGGCAAAGAAATGTGGTATTGTTTCAATCCCTTTATAAAAATTAAACAAGCCATAATGCTCATTAGGAGAATGTATCGCATCAGTATCTAAGCCAAATCCCATCAAAATCGACTTCACGCCTAATTCTTTCTCAAACAAGGCTACAATGGGAATACTTCCTCCCCCGCGCGTCGGAACGGGCTCCTTCCCAAACGTAGTCGCTAAGGCATCAGAAGCCGCTTGAAACGCAATACTATCCGTTGGCATTAAATAAGCCTCCCCGCCATGATGTGCTTTTACGGTTACTTTCACACCCTTCGGCGCGATTGCTAAAAAGTGCTCCGTAAATAAGCGTGTAATTTCCTCCGAACGCTGATTTGGTACTAAACGCATGGATATTTTGGCATAGGCCATCGAAGGTAAAACCGTCTTAGCCCCTTCTCCCGTATATCCTCCCCAAATACCATTGACATCTAACGTAGGCCGAATCGAAGCTCGCTCAATCGTCGAATATCCCTTCTCTCCATAGACAGTCTGAATGCCTAGATCTTTCTGATAGGCATCTAAATCAAATGGTGTTTGTGCCATTGCTGCACGATCAGCTGCACTCAATTCCAATACGCCGTCATAAAATCCAGGAATCGTAATGTGATTAAATTCATCGTGCAACGAAGCAATCATTTGGCATAATATATTAATGGGATTCGCAACCGCTCCTCCATATACGCCCGAATGCAAATCACGATTTGGTCCTTGAACCGAAACCTCCATGTAACTCAAACCACGTAAACCCACATCAATCGATGGGGTATCGTTAGCAATAATAGCTGTATCCGAAATCAAAATGACATCTGATGCAAGTAACTCCTTGTTTGATGCCACAAAATGGCCCAGGTTATCTGATCCCACTTCCTCTTCTCCCTCGATCATAAACTTAACATTGCAGGTTAATTCCCCGCTCGCATGCATGGCTTCAAACGCTTTAATATGCATAAATACTTGACCCTTGTCATCGCAGGCACCACGCGCAAAAATTTTCCCATCCTTCACAATCGGATCAAACGGTGGATTATCCCACAAATCCAATGGATCTGCTGGCTGCACATCGTAGTGTCCATAAACTAAAATAGTAGGAGCAGAAGGGTCAATCATTTTCTCTCCATAGACAATAGGAAAACCTGCTGTCTCTTCAAGTCGCACGTGATCTGCGCCTGCTGTGCGTAAACTTTCAGCGACCCATTCGGCCGTTTGACGCACAGAACCTGCATAAGCAGGATCAGCAGAGATAGAAGGGATGCGTAATAATTCGAATAATTCTGCCAAAAAACGATCGTGATTGGCCTCTATAAACGCTTGCGTATTTTTCATGTGTTGTCGGCGGAATCGAATGTAAATTCCATCAACAAATATAAAAAAATAAAATCAAGCTTTACTTTTTCGCGGGGATAAGGTACATGCGATTTTCCGTCCCTTTAAAAATGCGAACGATGTTCATGCGGTGCGTAAATACGACTAGAACCGCAATGAAAATACCAAAGTAAATGATCGCTGGTTCAACGGGTCCAAAAACACCCCAACTAAGCAAAACAGGAAACAAAATTGAAGCTATCATCGAGCCCAAAGACACGTAATGTGAAATCGCAAAAACGACCAAAAAAATCAAAATACTGGCTAACGCAGCCGGTGGATGCAAGGCTAATACCATACCTAAGGTAGTGGCTACCCCTTTACCCCCTTTGAAATTACAAAAGACAGGGAGCAGGTGTCCGATGATCGCCAAAAACCCGAAAAATATTTTAAGTGTTACACAAGTCTGCCAGTCTACCTGATGCATGTAAAACAAAACAGACGCTAAACTCGTGGCCAAAAAGCCCTTAAGTGCGTCTACAAACAACACGATACTTCCTGCTTTTTTACCTAATACACGAAAGGTATTCGTGGCACCCGCATTTCCACTACCATGCAATCGTATATCAATGGAATGATATACATTCCCGTACCATATAGCCGTAGGAATAGATCCTAGTAGATAACTTAAAATTGAAAAAGAGGTAATTAATAAAATCATAAAATCGGCACTATTCAGGCCAAATGGCTTACGCTCAAATATAGGTCGCCTTTCTGCTAAAATCAAGAAGTTCAAAAAAGTTCTTGAAATGTTTAAATTTTGGTCTTTATAATATACTAAAAGTGGAAATTTATCGAACCCATTAACCGAAAAAGATCTGGATTTCCATGGTCCAAATAACTCAAACGATGAAATGCTTGCAATCGAAAAAGTTTGAAAATATTATCGATACCATAACCCACCTCTACAAATGGTTTATTGGGATCTAAGGAATCAAAATCATAGCGATCTTGGTAGCGCGAGTCCAATGGCTGATTTACCTCTTGCATAAGCGCTCGATTTGACATTCGCTGGCTACCATACAGCACATTCGTACTGACAATAAAACGCCATTTCAATTTCTTAATCAGCGGGATACGGTTAAAAAATAAGCCTTCAAAGTTGTGATTAAATTGCAGCGAAGCAAATCGATCACTGACAAATTCAAAATAATTCATGGTCGAAAATGCGCTACGAACAAACATAAAGGTCTCATT
>CAZUAZ010000067.1:0-8002 GCA_964618445.1 uncultured Aquirufa sp.
TATCTTGCACGCAAATTCGTATTTCCGATATGGCTCAAATACCTACACAAACCAAGAAAGACCTCTTCACGCACATTGCGATATTAGTGTCCTTGTTTTTGGTTTTATTTTTCGGCTTTTTCTTTGTGTATCTGCCATGGAGTACACATCATGGAGAAACAATCAAAGTTCCCAATTTAAAAGGCTTATCGGCTGATAAAATGGAGGAATTGATTGATGCGAGTGATCTAACCTATGAAGTTTCTGATTGCACCTATACGGCTGACAAGCCGCCATTGACCGTTTTGTCACAATACCCATTGCCGAACGCCTTGGTCAAATCCGGACGTAAAATCTACATTACGATCAACTCCGAAACACCTCCTACAATTAAATTACCTACATTAGTGGGTTTGTCGGTGCGCAGTGCCGAGCAACAATTATTCATCGCCGGATTACGCAAAGGCATCGTTCACGAGGTGAATGACCCACGCGTGAAAGAGGTGATTGAAGTTCAGGCCTTGGGTCGTAAAATAGAAGCTGGCGCTAGCATCCCAAAAGGAACCATGGTGGATCTGTATATTGGAAATGGTATGGCGAATGTCGACATGGAGATGCCTGATTTTGTGGGTAAACCAATGGATGAAGTGACCATTATTTTGGCAGGAATGAATTTAAAAGTAGGCAAAGTCGTATACGAAGCAAATGAAGCGTTTCCCGCAGGAACAGTATTCAAGCAAACATGTGCGACTTGTGAAGGAACTAGTGTAAAACCTGGCGACCTAATTGACCTGTGGGTTGTGGGTGGTGAGGATCAAAACCAATAACAGCATGGACATTACGATTGAAGAACTAAAAGAACGCATGGACAAAGGGGAACAATTGAACCTAATTGATGTCCGCGAGGAATACGAATTTGATGAGTTTAATATTGGCGCGACCTTGATTCCATTGGGAGAATTACCTGACCGATTGGAGGAAATCGAAGCCTGGAAAGATCAAGAAATTTTAATCCATTGCCGTTCAGGTGCACGTTCAGGACGTGCCAAAGAATACTTGATAAGCGAAGGATATACCCATGTACGCAATGTTTTAGGCGGCATGCTTGCTTGGCAAGCGGCTGGATATTAAGATGTTATCCATTTCCGCGAACGAATTCAAGGAAAATTTATCCGCTCTTTCCCTCTTGGACATTCGAACGCCGAGGGAACGAGCGGATTTTGATTTAGGGGGACTGCATATTCCTTTGGATGATTTACTTTCGCGCATCCACGAGTTAAACACATCCACAACATACACCGTCATTTGTTATAACGGCACACAAAGCCAGATTGCTTGTCGGCTCCTGACCGCCAAAGGCCTTCAAGCCCAAAATGTTACAGGAGGTCTAGAAGCTTATTTAAGCTTACCCTGAATGTAGGCGAAAGCCTGGTCGGGATGCACAAATTCAAAATCATCCTGATGTCGAAACCAAGTCAATTGTTTTTTAGCATAATGCCTCGAATTGCGTTTCAATAAGCGAATCATTTCGGTCTCATCGTACTCAGCTCTGAAAAACCCATATATTTCTTTATAACCCAAGGTTTTTAAGGCGTAACGATCTTGAAAGGCCTCAAAATCTTTGGCTTCTTGAACTAATCCATTTGCCAACATCATGTCCATGCGGGTATCGATTCGTGCATACAATTCTTCACGCGGCCGATCAAGGCATATTTTGATCATCTCGAAAGGTCGATTAGCCTTTTGCTGATGGCGGAAAGATGTATAGGATCTACCTGTCGAAAAACATACTTCCAAAGCTCTAACAACCCGCTGCGGATTTTGCGCATCTACTTGCACGGCATATTCAGGATCTAAGTCCTGCAGTTGCTTGAAAAGCTTTTCCAATCCATCTGTTTCCAGGGCTTTCATTAAGCTTTCACGCAATGCCAAATCTACATCGGGCATATCATCCAAACCTTCCATCAGCGCTTTCAAATAGAGTCCTGATCCTCCAGTAAGAATGACCACATCATGGGTTTGGAATAAATCAGTCAGTATTTTCAGCGCATCACGTTCATAATCCCCGGGAGAGAAATAGTCATGAATGGAATGCGAATCAATGAAATGATGCTTGATGCCACCCTGCTCTTCGAGGCTTGGCTTAGCGGTACCAATGCTTAATTCTTGGTAAAATTGCCGGGAGTCGGCCGAGATAATTTCGGTATGAAGACTTTTGGCCATTTCGACGCATAAAGCTGTTTTGCCAACAGCCGTAGGACCCGCAATGACCAAAAGTGTTTTATTCATCTTAATAGGTATTCTTTTTGCCGTACCATTTACGGCCAGCTTTGGCTTTATCAAATGAACGCGGGCTTTCAGCAGGTTTTGCTGCTGCGGCTCCTGGACCGGCTGGTTTTCCACCGCGGTTTGGAGGTCCTTGCTTCGCTTTTTTCTCAATAGTTAAGACCTTCATCGGGTAGCGGTGCGCTTCCACAACGGGTACTTTTTTACCAATCAACTTCTCTATATCCTTCAAATAAGCTTTTTCCTCAATGTCACAGAATGAAATTGCGGTGCCTCGCGCGCCGGCACGACCTGTCCGACCGATCCGATGCACATAGGTTTCCGGGATATTGGGCAATTCAAAATTAATCACATATTCCAAATCATCCACATCGATTCCACGCGCCGCGATATCCGTAGCGACTAAAACACGTGTGGTTTGAGCGGTAAAGTTTTTCAAGGCTGTTTGGCGCGCATTTTGGGATTTATTTCCATGTATGGCTTCAGCTTTAATGCTTGCTTTGAGGAGAACTTTGACAACTTTGTCAGCACCATGTTTGGTACGCGTAAAGACTAAAGCGGTTTTGATTTTGGTGTCTTCGAGAATATCTAGCAAGAGCGTATTCTTGTTATTTTTGTCCACGAAATACACCGATTGATTAATGATTTCCACGGTTGACGAAACTGGAGTCACCGAAACCTCAGCGGGGTTACGCAAAATAGACGCGGCCAACTGCACAATTTCAGGTGGCATCGTTGCCGAGAAAAACAAGGATTGTCTTTGACGCGGTAAGGCAGCCAAAAGCTTACGTACATCGTGAATAAAGCCCATATCGAGCATACGATCGGCCTCATCAAGGACGAAATATTCTACATTGGCGATGGATAAAAGCTTTTGATTCATTAAATCCAACAAACGACCTGGCGTCGCAATAACGACATCCACACCTGATCTAAGCGCAGAAACTTGTGGGCTTTGTCCTACACCACCAAAAATAACGGTATAGTTAAGTGAAGTGTGACGTGCGTAGGCTTTAAAACTTTCTCCGATTTGAATGGCAAGTTCCCGGGTGGGAGTTACAATCAATGCACGGATTTTTTTAGGCTTTTGAAAAGTTTGATTGGCATCCATCAATTGGATGATGGGTAAGGTAAAAGCGGCGGTTTTTCCGGTACCCGTTTGGGCGCAACCTAGGAGGTCGGTGCCTTTAAGTACAATCGGAATAGCTTGCGCTTGAATGGGGGTTGGGGTTGAATAACCCTCCTCACCGAGCGCCTTTAAGATAGGCTCAATGAGGTGTAACTCTTGAAATGTCATATTAAAATGAGAATGTGTGCTTATGAGTAATAACTGGAAATAACAAGCATCCTCATAATAATGGCGCAAGGTACGGCTTTATTTCGGCATTTCGCGCTTTCGATGAGCGCCTGCAAGCGCGGGTGAAACTGACGAGGACGTAGACAAGGCAGCGTAGGTGGCTTAATGGCGAACGTTTTTCAATCGATATATCCTGCCCAAGAACTTGATCATTACAAACGAACTGCGGCTTGAATTTCTGCTGATTTTTGGGTACCAATCAACAATTTATCACCTGATTTGAAGACCAATTGAAGCCCTTCATTCCCGGCTACATTATATACCTTACCCTGCCCATTAAAGCCATATTTAATCCCCCAGCCACCATATTCAAACAAAGGATCATAGGTCCGAACTTGAGCGGATTCAATGGAATTCCATGGGTAGAATTGTTCTTTGAAGTGAAAAGGGATGTATCGAACGTAAATACCTTCATCCGTTAAACGAGTCACTAAACGCATCTGCCAAAATAGGACAGGTAATAACATGGCCAAACTACCTGTAATTAGGTAAGAAATAGTCGATTTAGGCGGATCTATACGTAAGGCAAAGAGTAAAGCAACCCAAGATCCCACTAAAATCAACCACAACCACCACTGCGTAAATCGCTGCGTTTCTTTGAATTCAGTCATCTAATGAACCATTTGAATGGCAAATTTTAGATTTTTTTTCGATATATTCGGGTAAAATTCTAAACCTGTGAATAAAAAATTAAGCTACATCATCGGCGCATCTTCTGTAGGTACGCTGATCGAATGGTACGACTTTTACATATTTGGTAGTTTGGCGACGGTTTTGTCGACCAAATTTTTCCCTACCGACAACCCCACAGCTGCTTTTTTAAACACCTTGGCCACCTTTGCGGCTGGCTTCGTTGTACGACCATTTGGTGCACTTTTTTTCGGAAAAATTGGAGACGTCATAGGCCGGAAATACACCTTTATGGTGACCCTGATGCTCATGGGTGGAGCTACGTTCGCCATTGGTTTGATTCCTTCCTACCAGAGTATCGGCGCCCTCGCTCCTATGCTGGTCTTAATTTTACGCTTATTGCAAGGTTTAGCACTTGGTGGTGAATACGGCGGAGCGGCCACCTACGTCGCGGAACACTCACCAGAGCATCAGAGAGGCTTTTATACGTCTTGGATTCAAACCACGGCGACACTCGGACTGATTATTTCATTGGGCGTAATCATGCTGACGCGCAGCCTCCTATCTGCCGAAGAATTCGATCATTACGGTTGGCGCATCCCCTTCCTCATCTCCATCGTCATGGTCATCGGCTCCATCATCGTTCGTAAAAACATGGCGGAATCCCCATTATTTGAAGAGGCCAAAAAGACAGGAAATGTCGCCAAAAACCCCTTAAAAGAATCTTTTGGCAATAAATTGAATTTGAAATTCGTGTTACTTGCGTTGTTTGGAGCCACCATGGGACAGGGTTTGGTGTGGTATACAGGCCAATTTTACGCTCAAACATTCTTGTTGAAAATTTGCCATCTCGAAGAAACCCAAACCAACCTGATATTAGTTATCGGCTTACTCGCTGGCACTCCCCTATTTGTCCTTTTTGGTGCCTTATCGGACAAATTAGGCAGAAAAGGAATCATGCTGGCCGGCATGGCACTCGCCTTATTTCTGTACCGACCGATTTTTTCCACGATGTACGACCTAGTCGATACGAAACAAAAAACGGAAGTAAAGGGCTCGATTACCTATGAAAAGGGCCATACGATTCGAACCTTTACGGATGGGACAGTTGAAACAACTACCGAAAAAGGCCCAATCATTCATATCCCTGCGACTGCACAATGGAAAATGATTGGCTTGATTTTCTGCCTGATCAGCTTTGTCAGCATGGCCTATGGACCGATTGCTGCATTTTTGGTTGAACTTTTCCCTATAAAAATCAGGTATACTTCCATGTCCTTTCCGTACCACATTGGTAATGGAATATTTGGCGGATTAATGCCCGCCATTGCGACTTTTTTAGTGACTACGGCATCAAACGATACGACCATTACGAAACCCTATCTGGAAGGATTAAACTACCCAATCGCCATGATTTCCGTTTGTTTGATCATCGGACTGGTGTATATGCAGGATGTTAAAATCAAAAAGACGTATCAACTCGACGGTTTGAAACGACTATTGGGCGTTGTATGGATTATGCTAGGCATTTCGACTGGCTTGTACCTCGTCTATTTTCAGGCGCTTCCTTTATGGGAAAAAGGCGGAAACGACTTAGTCCCTGCCATCATTTATACCTTTATTTTAGCTCCTTTCATCAGCATTGGTATGTCCCTATTCGGATATTTTGCCTTGACAGGAGAGTTTGATCAAAAAAAACATGCGCATTAAAAATTTACAAGAATACCACGAAGCGTATTCCCTAAGTGTAGAAAAACCGGAACAGTTTTGGGCTGAAATTGCCAACGAGTTTGATTGGATTAAACCATTCACCAAAGTCCTTGACTGGAGTTTTGACGATTATTCTGTGAAGTGGTTCGAAGATGGCCAAATGAACATCACAGCCAATGCACTGGATAGACATCTGAAAACGATTCCGGATCAGGCAGCCATCGTATACGAGCCGAATGAACCTGGGGATGAAGCGATCACATTGACCTATCGCCAGCTTCATGCGCGGGTGTGCAAGTTCAGCAATGTGTTAAAAGCGCAAGGAATAAACAAAGGAGATCGTGTGTGCATTTACATGCCGATGATTCCGGAATTATCGATTGCCGTTCTAGCTTGTGCACGCATCGGTGCGATTCATTCGGTGGTTTTCGGTGGTTTTTCCGCACAATCCATTTCAGATCGGATCAACGATTCGCAATGTAAATTGGTCATCACAACAGATGGCGCCGTGCGCGGAAATAAGACCATTCCGATGAAGGAAACGGTAGATGACGCCTTACTTTCTTGTCCTTGCGTGGAAACGGTTATCGTCAAAACACGCACCCAAACACCGATTTCCATGGTGAAAGGACGTGACCTTTGGTGGGAAGAAGAAGAAATACAGGCTTCTGACGTATGCCCTCCAGAGGCCATGAATGCCGAAGATCCTTTATTTATACTCTATACCTCAGGGTCAACTGGTAAACCGAAAGGGGTTGTTCATACCTGTGGCGGTTACATGGTTTACACAGCCTATACGTTTGCCAATGTTTTCCAATACAATCCAGGCGATGTATTTTTCTGCACCGCGGATATCGGTTGGATTACCGGTCACTCCTATTTGGTATATGGCCCCTTATTAAATGGCGCTATTTCTGTATTGTTCGAGGGCATCCCGACATACCCAGATGCGGGACGTTTCTGGGATATCATCAAACGTCACCAAGTGAATATTTTCTACACAGCGCCTACAGCAATTCGTTCACTGATGGGCTTTGGCGATGAGTTCTTAGTCGGAAAGGATTTAAGTTCACTTCGTGTACTTGGATCTGTGGGCGAACCCATCAACGAAGAAGCATGGCAATGGTACCATGAAAAAATCGGCCAAGGTAATTGCCCGATCGTCGATACCTGGTGGCAAACTGAAACAGGGGGATTAATGATCTCGCCGATTGCGGGAATTACGCCTTTAAAACCTGCATTTGCCACACTTCCATTACCGGGAGTTCAGCCCATACTCGTGGATGAAAACGGAAAAGAGATTGAAGGCAATGGCGTCAATGGAAACTTATGCATTAAGTACCCATGGCCTTCGATCATTCGTACGACCTACGGTGACCACGAGCGTTGTAAAACAACGTATTTCTCGACCTATCCCGGATTGTATTTCACAGGTGATGGCTGTATGCGTGATGAAGATGGTTATTACCGGATTACCGGACGCGTAGATGACGTCATGAATATTTCAGGTCACCGCATTGGGACGGCTGAGGTGGAAAATGCGATTAACATGCACACCGGTGTGATCGAATCTGCGGTCGTTGGCTTTCCTCACGATGTCAAAGGACAAGGAATTTATGCCTATGTCATTTGCGAGCACCCAACCATCAATGATGATTTAACGCGCAAAGATATATTGGCTACCGTGGCTCGCGTCATTGGGCCCATCGCTAAGCCGGATAAAATTCAGTTTGTGACTGGTTTACCTAAAACTCGCTCAGGCAAAATCATGCGTCGTATTTTACGCAAGGTCGCTGAAGGGGAATTTGGTAGTTTGGGCGATACCTCCACCTTGCTGGATCCAAGTGTGGTAGATTCGATAATTAAAGGAGCATTATAGACGTTGGACATTGGACGTTAGACGCTGGACGTTAGACGCTGGACCTTAGACTTCGGACGTTAGACTTCGGACTCATTTCCTTCGGACTCTCGACTAGTGACTAGCGACTGCCCACTGACTACTGCCCACTGACTACTGCCCACTGACTACTGACTACTGAC
>CAZUAZ010000068.1:0-3855 GCA_964618445.1 uncultured Aquirufa sp.
ATGAAGTCACCAGAAACCAAAAAACCAACAAACAAATCTGCTTTCAGAGAGTGGTTGGATTCCGTTATGTTTGCCGTAGTTGCCGCTACATTAATTCGTTTTTTCTTATTTGAAGCCTATACAATTCCCACTCCATCGATGGAGAGTTCTTTGATGGTGGGTGATTTCTTATTTGTAAGTAAAATGCATTACGGTGTACGTACACCAAAAACACCTTTGCAGTTGCCTTTGACACATCAAAAAATTTGGTTCACTAACTTACCTTCGTATTTACGTTGGATTGAATTACCTGTATATCGTTTACCAGGCTTTACAGATGTGAAGAAAGGGGATGCAGTGGTATTTAATGCGCCGAATTTTGAAGAAGATGGAGATGCTCCCTTGGACTTGCGTACTTTTTATGTAAAACGTTGCGTAGGTACGCCAGGTGATGTATTGGAGGTGAGGGACCAACAAGTTATTGTGAATGGTAAGCCAATGGATAACCCAGAACGCATGCAGCATCCAGTTTTTATGAAAACAAAGGAAAATTTAGATGAGGCGTTTTTTGATACTTATGGTATTCGAAATGCTCCAGATGCGAGTTATGATTCTGCTGATTGGTTGCCATTAGCTGATTCTTCTAATCAGTTAGTTGGCTATAAATTAAACACCTCTAAGAAGCACATTGACGAAATCAAAGCACTGCCTTGGGCGAAATCATTTGATTTTGATTCATTTAAAGATCCTAAAGGAGTCACATTTATTGATATGTTTCCGCATGATACCGTGCAGTTTAAGTTTAATCGCGACTGGTATGGTCCGATTAAAATTCCTGCTAAAGGAATGACGGTTACTTTAGATTCCAAAAATGTGGCTTTTTATCAAGAGGCTATTCGTACCTATGAAGGTAATTCAGGGATTGAGTTGCAAGGCGGTAAATTGATTCAAGATGGTCAAGTTTTGAAAACCTATACCTTCAAGCAAAACTATTACTTCATGATGGGAGATAATCGTCATAATTCAGCGGATTCGCGTTTTTGGGGATTTGTTCCTTCCGAAAATATCGTAGGTAAAGCGGTTTTTGTTTGGATGTCGCTAGATCCGAACAAAGGTTTATTCTCTGGAAAGATTCGCTGGAGTCGAATTTTTAGATTCGTCGACTAAGAAAAAAGGCTTCCCTCGGGAAGCCTTTTTTGATTACAATACCTTGAGAACAAATCCCTTCAAGTAATTACTTTCTGGGTGGAAAAGATTGATGGGGTGATCTGGTCCCTGGGTCATTTGATGGATGACTTGAATTTCGCGGCCCACGGCAATTCCGGCGGCGACAAGCATGTTGTAGAACAATTCGCGGGTGATCACTTGCGAACAAGAATAGGTAAATAGTAAGCCGTTCTTCTTGATTTTACGTAGCGCAAGCTCGTTGATTTTTTGATATCCTTGTAATGCTTTATGTTTTGCATTCATCGATTTCGCAAATGCGGGAGGATCTAACACAATGATATCAAAGTCTGTTTCACAATTTCTTAAATAGGGGAGTGTTTCCCCTACGATTGCTTCGTGATTTTTGGTTTCCATTTTGTTCAAACGGATGTTCTCATGAACTAAATCAATGGCTTTGGCAGATGCATCTAAAGAAACAACTGAATTTGCACCCGCTTGCAAGGCGTACAATGAAAAACCTCCTGAGTAGCAGAACGTATTTAATATGTCTTTTCCTGCTGCATAATGTGCTAACAGTTTCCGATTGTCTCGTTGGTCTAAGAAAAAGCCTGTTTTCTGACCCGTAATCCAGTTGATGGAGAATGAGATACCATTTTCTTGAACCGTATAGGGAACCTTTACTTCTCCATGAACGAAGGCATTCGTGCAGTTTTGTGCGTATTCAGTAGGTAATGTCTCCCGTGATTTATCATAAATGGCCTTTACCTTTTTACCCAAGGTTTTTAAGATAGCGGCGACAATTTCATCGCGATCCCGATGCATACCGATAGTGTGTGCTTGAAATACAATGACATCTTTGTACAGATCCATAATTAAGCCCGGGCAGCCATCTCCTTCGCCATGAATCAAACGAAAAGCGTTTGTTTTAGGCAAATTCAACAATAAGCGCAGGTCCCAGGCATTTTGGATGCGGTTTTCCCAAAAGGCTGATTTATCGCTGATGGGCTCAAATGAGCAGATTTTAACCGCAATACTTCCATGGTGAAAATGTCCAGTTCCTAAAAATTCATCGCGCGACGAAAGTACATTAACCCAATCCCCATCTTGTAAATTCGGACTTTGTTTTTGAATGGCTCCTGAAAATACCCAGGGATGAAATCGTTTAACAGGGGCGTCTTTGCCAGCTTTGAGTTGAATGAATTTTTCTGTCATGCTGCAAAATTGCACAAAATTATTTAAAGTCGGGTTGGCCAGCTTCAAGCCAGGCTGAATACCATACATTCCCCACGTGCTGAATGGCCTCATTAAATTGCGTTTCAATTTGACGGTTTAAAAGCTTGTGGTATTCTTTTACATAGGCGGGGGCAAAGGTTTTGGTCAGTATGGTTCCCTTTTTGAGGAACATGTATTTGGCTTGTGGTTTGGTGCGTGTGTTGAGTTCTGCCTCTATTATTAGCAAGGTTTTTACGTGTGTGTGTGCTTGAAGTATCCAATTCCACGTTTCTTTCTGTAGATCTGGGATGTAATTCGCGGGTGCCGACCAATCTTCAAGTTCCATCCGAAGCATTTCAGGTATTTTGGATTCCCAAAACGCATGTATACCCACTTGATTCGTTTTTTGACCATCATAATTGGAGGTGGTATGTAATGGAACATGGGCATCTGCGATGTAATGGCCTAGTTCTGCCGACAGTTTGATGACTTGTAGGGTATCTCGGTTTAAAAAGGCATATTTTAGCCTATTTTTCATGATGGGAATAATCCAGGGTACAATGCCATGTTGTTCTAAGGTGTCTTTGGTATAGATTAGGCTGGCTTTTTCAAAAGTGAGGTAGGCTATGCGATTCAGTTCATACTGATCTAAATCAATGTAATGCCGTGCAGCTTCTTCATCCAGCGTATGTCTTCGTTGGTCGGGTAATACAGATAGGCTCTCAATAGCCCTGATATGCCGTTTATACAAACGATTCATGGATTCAGGTAGCGTGAAAACAGCGAGGTGGTTAATCCGTTTATGGGCATAAAAACCCCAAGAATAGGCAGAATAGGTGTAATTTAGGCATATTTGAAGTGCGAGTACCTGCATGAATAAAATTTTGAATGATGTATTGTGATTTCTAATCATTTTGTTTAATTTTGCAATTCAATTTTACAGAAAAGAGAATTTTTTAGAAGATGGCAAATCATAAATCAGCATTAAAGCGTATCCGTGCAAATGAATCAAAGCGTTTGCGTAACCGTTATCAACATAAATCAACGCGTACGTTGGTTAAGAAATTAAGACTTACAACGGATAAAGCGTTGGTTTCAGACTTATTCAAACAAGTATCTTCAGCGTTAGATAAATTAGCGAAGAAGAACATTATCCATAAAAATAAAGCAGCTAATCAGAAATCGAAATTAGCTAAGTTGGTGAACAAAATCGCCGCTTAATACTTTATTATCAAGTACTTGGAAAACCTCGCAATTCGCGGGGTTTTCTTGTTTATGCCTGTTACCTTCGGGCATGTATTCAACTAAAATTTCTGCTTTGCGTGTGGAGGAACGTCCGCGCGAGATATTAGCTAATCAGGGCAAGGAGTTTCTTCGTTCAGAAGAATTGCTAGCTATTTTGATTGGATCAGGTTTACCAAGTTTATCAGCTCTTGGAATAGCTCAGTCGATTTTGGGCGCTATCGATTTTGACTTAAATCGACTAGGTCGCTTCAC
>CAZUAZ010000068.1:3955-7907 GCA_964618445.1 uncultured Aquirufa sp.
TTGTAGATGTTAAAATGATTTACAAGTCGGCCATTGCACAACACACGTCGACGCTGATTTTAGCACACAATCATCCCTCAGGTCAAAAGCAAGCTAGTCAAGCAGATCGCGATGTAACAAATAAAATTGTGGAAGCTGGAAAACTATTTGAAATTATCGTAGCCGATCATTTAATCATGACGGGTAATTCCTATGTAAGTTTTGCAGATGCAGGATGGATGTAAAAAAAGAGGCGATTATTTGCCTCTTTCCTTGTAGATTTTTTGAAGTTTTGATCCCACGACAATTGAAATCGCGAACAAAATGATAAAAAATGCTGCTCCTGAATATCCCATAGTGTTTTATTATTTATGCAAAAATAATCAATTTGTTTAAAGTAAGCCCTTTGTACTAGGTAAAGAATTTAAATTTTTCACGTCGCGTTCTACCGCCATGCGAATTGTCTTCGCAAAAGCTTTGAAGATTGCTTCAATTTTATGATGCTCATTTTCACCCGATGCTTGAATGTTTAAATTACACTTGGCTGCATCCGAGAACGATTTGAAAAAATGAGAGAACATTTCGGTAGGCATTTCACCAATCATCTCCCGCTTGAAGGTAGCGTCCCACACCAACCAGTTTCTACCGGAGAAATCAATAGCCACCTGTGCCAAACATTCATCCATTGGTAATAAAAATCCATACCGATTAATGCCGCGTTTATCGCCTAATGCTAGCGCGAACGCTTCGCCTAGTGCAATGCCCGTATCTTCTATCGTATGGTGTTCGTCGATATGTAAATCACCTTGAACGCGCACCGCTAAGTCCACATTGGCGTGTTTGGCGATTTGATCAAGCATGTGATCGAAAAAGCCAAGCCCAGTTTGGTTATTTGCTTTCCCCGATCCATCCAAATTTAACTCGATGGCAATTTTAGTCTCATGGGTATTGCGTTCGTGCGTTACCCGACGTGCCGGTAATTTGAAAAATGCATAAATGTCATCCCAATGCGTGCATTGCAAGGCAACTGAATCCTTCAAAGTGCCATTCCCAATATAGATGGCTTGGGCGCCTAGGTTTTTAGCTAACTGGATATCTGTTTCACGATCACCCAACACATAGGAATTTGCTAAGTCGTATTCGGATGAAAAATAGCTTGCCAACATCCCTATGCCGGGTTTACGGGTAGGTAGATTATCTGCTGGAAAACTACGGTCGATGTGTATGTTTGAAAAATGAATGCCTTCGCCCGCAAGAATAGCCAACATTTTATTGTGGGCAGGCCAAAAAGTATCTTCTGGAAATGTAGCTGTTCCTAATCCATCTTGATTGGTCACCATGACCAATTCGAAATCAAATTCATCATTGATTTTCTTTAAATTCGAAATGGCATTTGGTAGAAATTCCAGTTTTTCAAAACTGTCAACTTGTTGGTCTACCAAAGGTTCCACGATCAATGTTCCATCGCGATCGATAAATAAAACTTTTTTCATAGTACAAAGGTAAATGATTGTACTTATTTACATGGATAAAAAATAAAAATAAGGTAATTTCGCATCTGAAATTAATCATATGAGCCAATTATTTAGTGTATTATCGGAGGAGGAAAAACAGCATATCCAGAAACGGGTGGCTGGGATGCTACAGGAGACAGAAGATAAGGTCGCTGAATTATTCCCTGTTTGGGAGGCTATTATTTTAGGTGGTTTGCTAAAATTGGTTCGAAATCGGATTCGATTTAATGCGCTTTATAATTTCATTTTACAGAAACCAATTCCCGTTGAATCTATTGAAGCATATGTAGGTAAGAGTACAGATGAATATGATGTAGATGCGATTATGCGATTTGGCGAGGGGATGATGAGTATTTTGATTCCCGATAAGAAGAGTGCCATAGCGATGTTGTTATCGCGGGATTTGGGTTGTAAAAGTTCTTCTGTATTAAAAGGCCTTACCTTGTTTTTTGGTTTTTATGGGTACAAATTAAAACAAACGGATTATCCTGCGCTGAAGGATTGGAAAGCATATAGTGCGTTCTATTTGGGAATGAAATCTGATTTCAATGCCTTGTGTTCAGGGAAAGTTCAATATACCATTTCAGATATTTTATTGCTTTCAGATATTCTCAAGGTTGACCCCATGGTTACCTACGTGGATGATAGCGAAAGTCACGTAGATACATCCTCTGGATTATTTCAGCGCATCACGTTACCGATGATGCTTTCTGTTATAGGTGTGATTTTATTAGGAGGATTTGTTATTTGGTACACTACATTTCGGACGCTTGAAGATGAAGATAATATAGCCGAAACAGAAGAAATAATCCCTATTGATAGTTTAACGAAGTTGAATGATAGTCTAACTCAGGCTGTTTTAGATTCCAATCGTTTGAAAGTGGATTCCTTGACAACGTTAGTTTGGCCAGATGGTAAACCATTTGACCTACCCAAGACTTCAGTGCTAGTTCCAGTTCATCAATTTCTACTGGATTCCACCCAAAAAGAGACTACGGAATTTAGTGTAAGTGAATTACAATTCGATGCGCAATCTGATTTACTTGTACAGCCTAATGACCTAGTGTTTAAACGTTTGGCAGAAGGTTTGTATGCGTTCAAAAATGTCCATGTCAAATGGGTGGTTAATTCAGGAAAAGATGATCGAGCATCGCTTAAGCGAGGATTTGTATTGAAGAATCGCCTAGTAGGTGAGGGGGTCGCACCGGGACGAATTGAGGTGAAATCATCAGACCCTTCCGTGTCATTTTCAGACGGAGAAGCGCAGGTTTATCTGTTGCTGACTAAGTAGCATTTATTAAAATAGTGCAATTCGTTTGCTTTCTGTAGTAAGTATGCGTACTTTTGTGGCTTATTAGTACAAATGCATCCGCATAAATCGATTACAAGAGATTGTAAATCCCTTACCAGACAGTTCAGAGGGCTATTAGGTTTAATTACGGATGTGTTAGGGCATCATAATTAAACAAAAAAATCATGAGTGAAAAAATTCGCTTTGATAGTCTTCCTTTGTCGGAAGGTATCCAAGAAGCAGTAAAAGAAATGGGTTTTGAATTTGCTTCTCCCATTCAATCAGAAGCTATTCCCTACGTTTTAGAGGGTCGTGACGTCATCGGACAAGCACAAACAGGTACAGGTAAAACTGCCGCGTTTGGTATTCCGATGATTGAGCATATCGTTCCATTCGAGAAGTTCGTTCAAGCAATTATTTTATGTCCTACCCGTGAATTAGCGGTTCAAGTTTCTGAAGAAATGAAGAAGCTGGCTAAATACACGAAAGGCGTTTGGGTGACTACGGTATACGGTGGTGATTCAATTGATCGTCAAATTAAGTCGTTGAAGGCAGGGGCCAACATTGTTGTAGGTACTCCAGGTCGTGTAATTGACTTAATTGAGCGCCGTGCATTGAAGCTCCAACAAGCCTCTATGATTGTTTTGGATGAGGCAGATGAAATGTTAGATATGGGTTTCCGTGATGATATCGAAAGTATCTTACAAGAAATGCCAAACGAGCGTCAAACAGTCTTATTCTCTGCGACCATGTCGAAGCCCATTATGGCTTTGACTAGTCGTTATTTGACAGATCCTAAATTAGTGAAGGTCGTTAAAAACGAAATTACGAACGTTAACATCGAGCAATTGTATTTTGATGTGAAGGGTCGTGCGAAGATGGAAGTTACGACGCGCTTGATTGATTTTTACGCTTTGAAGTTGATGTTGATCTTCTGTAACCAGAAGAAACGTGTGGACGAGGTGGTTGAAGAACTAGTTTCTCGTGGTTATGCTGCGGAAGGTTTGCACGGTGATTTACGTCAAAGCCAACGGACCCAAGTAATGAACCGTTTCCGTAATGGAAATGTATGTATTTTGGTGGCTACTGACGTAGCTGCTCGTGGTTTGGATGTAGACAATGTGGACGCCGTAATTAATTACGATATCCCATTAGATGAAGAATATTA
>CAZUAZ010000069.1:0-1602 GCA_964618445.1 uncultured Aquirufa sp.
AAAACCCAATGGAAAGAAAGTCGGTTCTGCCAAGATTTAATCAAGAAATTAGGCTTAAAAGACGAGCATGAATTACAGAGCTATTTCATCCGTCGCATCGATAAATTCGTCACTTCAAAAGGCAAGAAACTATTAGGCTGGGACGAAATCTTAGAAGGAGGATTGTCTCCGAATGCCATGGTGATGTCGTGGCGTGGAACTGCAGGAGGCGTTGAAGCAGCCAAACAAAACCACGATGTGTTGATGTCCCCTAATTCATATTTCTATTTGGATTACTACCAAGCGGATCCTAAAACGGAGCCTGTTGCCATCGGGGGATTATTGCCCTTGAGCAAGTGTTACTCATTTGAACCAAATCTTCCCGAGTTAACAGCGGAGGAAGCCAAGCACGTGGTCGGTATCCAAGCCAATGTCTGGACGGAATACATCAGCAATATTGCGTATGCTGAATACATGACTTATCCGCGGGCCTTAGCGCTTGCTGAAGTAGCGTGGTCGACCAAAGAATCCAAAAATTATGCGGATTTTAAAAAGCGTTTGACGGGCCATTTGCCGGCGATGGATGCGCTGAAAATTAACTACTCGAAAGCGTTTTTGGCACAGCCCTAAATGATCAAATAATCGTATGGATAAGCAAACACTCATTAACAAGCTGACTGAAAATCACCAGGAATTTATTGCCTGTGTAGATCAACTTTCACCGGAAGAATTTACAGCTAGCAAAAACGACAAATGGACGGCAGGCCAACAGCTTGAGCACATTTATCTATCTGTCAAGCCGGTTGGTTTAGCATTTCGTTTACCCCTGTTTTTGTTAAAGCTTATTTGGGGGAAATCGAATAGAGAAGGGAGAAGCTATGACGAGCTAATCGCGCGATATCATGCCAAATTAGCTAGTGGAAGCAAGGCTACAGGTCCATTTATCCCTAATAAAGTGGACCTACATCAAGGCCAAAAATTGAAAGCAAGCCTAAATAAAGAAGTTGCCAAACTTTGTGCGTCAATTGAAAAGCGTTCAGAAGAAGCGCTTGATCAGTACATTTTACCACATCCTTTATTGGGCAAACTCACCTTACGTGAAATGCTCTATTTTACGATTTACCATGTGAAACACCATGAAAAGCTGATCGAAAAATCTTAAGAAACGAATGGGTTGATTTTTTCGATTATTGACAATTTCCAAACACTATATGTGTGAAATAGGGCGATAAACAAATTGCTAATAATGACGGGATTTGTCATCGTCCCCACCATGATTGGACTTAGTAGCTTGTAAATAATCTGCACCGACAGCAGCGCTATCACCATTTTGGCATCAAACTTGAAAAGCAGGGCCGCCGAGAAAATTAGAATGGTCAAATAAATCGAAAGTAGAATTCCCCTTGCAGGCGTTTCGATGCCGTAGGAATCTCGTGCCCAATTGGCTTTTAAAAGTAGCCCGGAACATACGGGAATTAGGACTAATATATTCAGTGCAAGAGATAATTTAGGTAATAGCATAGTTGAATTAGAAGATTTGAAAATTAGTCCCGGTGCAACGTGTAAATCGCCTACGCTGTCTTGAAAACATGCCGTTTTGCCCAAAAAAGGCCTATTTGACCT
>CAZUAZ010000069.1:1702-4617 GCA_964618445.1 uncultured Aquirufa sp.
CGCCTACGCTGTCTTGAAAACATGCCGTTTTGCCCAAAAAAGGCCTATTTGACCTGCGCACCTCAAACAAATTTAATTGTTTTTGATTTAGTAGTAGCCAATTTTAATCAACATTGGTAATTTTAACTACACATCAACAAACAAAACATACATGAATAAGCTATTGGTGATTGGTGCGGGCGGCCAACTAGGCACGGAGCTCACACAATCCTTAGCCAATACATACGGTAATGAAGCGGTTATTGCAACCGATTTTCAGGAAAGCGCACGATCAAAATTTAACTATTGTCGCTTCAAAACCTTAAATGTACTGGACAAAGAGGCCGTTGGCAAACTGCTTCAAGAAGAACAAATCACACAGGTATATCACTTAGCTGCGATTCTTTCTGCCACTGGGGAGAAAGACCCGATGCAGGCTTGGGATATGAATATGCGGGGATTGCTACATATACTCGAATTAGCAAGAGAAAATAAGCTAGAGAAAATCTTTTGGCCTAGCTCGATAGCCGTGTTTGGCCCCAATACGCCTAAACAAAATACCCCTCAAGATGCGCTAAAAAATCCCACAACGGTGTATGGCATTTCGAAATTAGCTGGCGAGCATTGGTGTGAATATTACTTCAATACCTATGGGGTTGACGTGAGAAGCTTGCGATTCCCAGGGCTGATTGGCTATAAATCCTTGGCCGGGGGAGGCACGACTGATTATGCAGTAGATATTTATCATCAAGCAATTCGGGAGCAAAGCTTCACGTGTTTTTTACAAGAGGATACGTATTTACCTATGATGTACATGGATGATGCGGTCCAGGCAACGATGCAATTAATGGCGGCGCCTGCCTCAAGCATTCGGGTCCGCACGAGCTATAACGTATCAGGGATGAGTTTTTCTCCACGTGAAATTGCGCAAAGCATTCAATCGTTCTATCCTAACTTTCGAGTTCAATATACTCCAGACTTCAGGCAGCAAATCGCAGATTCGTGGCCTTCTAGTGTGAATGATGACCGTGCGCGCAATGAATGGGGGTGGAAAGCTGAATTTGATCTGCCTAAAATGACCACTGAAATTTTAACTAAATTACCTTCTTATATCCACAACCTATAAGTTTATGTACGAACAATATAAGCCATTCATCACCAAAGAAATTGAGTCGATTAAAGCGGCTGGATTATTTAAAAAAGAGCGTGTCATCACCTCGCCACAAGCGTCCGAAATTACGATTGAGGGCGGTGAAAAAGTGTATAATTTTTGCGCGAATAATTACTTAGGGCTTTCATCGCATCCTGCGGTAATTCAGGCGGCGAAAGATGCAATTGATACCCATGGTTTTGGGCTATCTTCGGTTCGCTTTATATGTGGCACACAGGATATTCACAAAACCTTGGAAGACAAAATTTCTACCTTTTTGGGGACTGAAGATACGATCTTATATGCGGCAGCATTTGATGCCAATGGAGGTGTTTTTGAGCCCTTATTAGGCGAAAAAGATGCGATTATTTCTGATGCATTAAACCATGCCTCCATCATCGATGGCATCCGATTATGCAAGTCGATGCGCTACCGCTATGAGCATAATTCGATGGAGGATTTAGAGGCGAAATTAAAGCAGGCGGTGGCGGATGGGGCCCAACAAAAAATGATTGTCACCGACAGTGTTTTTTCGATGGATGGCACCATTGCGCAATTGGATAAAATTGTCGCCTTAGCGGAAAAATATGAAGCGCTCATCATGATCGACGAGTGTCACTCCTCTGGCTTTATGGGAAAGACGGGACGTGGCGTGCACGAACTGAAAGGGGTGATGGGGAAAATTGATATCATTACGGGCACCTTGGGCAAAGCGTTGGGTGGAGCATCGGGTGGATTTACGTCGGGCCGCAAAGAAATCATCGACCTATTAAGACAGCGTTCTAGACCTTATTTATTTTCGAATACCTTAGCGCCATCCATTACTGGTGCGTCGATTGCGGTTTTTGATATATTGTCTAAAACGACAGAATTGCGCGATACGCTGGAGGCAAACACGGCGTATTTCCGGGAGCGGATTGTTGCTGCAGGTTTCGATATCAAACCGGGCGAACACCCAATCATTCCGATCATGTTATATGATGCGGTTATCTCCCAAAAAATGGCCGAAAAACTCTTAGAAAAAGGGATTTACGTGATTGGTTTTTACTATCCGGTGGTGGCCAAAGGGCAAGCACGAATTCGCGTCCAAATCTCCGCAGGGCATACGCGGGAACAATTAGATCACGCGATTGCTGCCTTTACGGAAGTAGGAAAAGAGCTGGGAGTTATTGCGTAACCGATTTTCAAAGGGGCTGAGATTTCAGCCCTTTTTTGTATTCAATGAACGATATAGGGCAGCTAACTTATTTTTCTGTACGACCAAATCGCTACCTTGAATCCGCGCTTTTTTAGCGTCCCATACCGAGGGGATGGAGAACTTCCCGCGCGAAAGAGAATACATCCACGTTAAATCGATGAAGTTGAGGAAGAGGTTTGCTCGATAAAATGCCGTGGCATTTTCTATTTGGAACCCTAATTTATGTAGCGTCCTATCATTGAAAAAATACGACGTTCCCACAATCGAAACCGACTCCGAAATCTGCTTATTTTCAATTTGTGAAATTAGGTGTAGTATGCCTTCCAAATGGTACGCAAGCAGCCTATTTCTCAATTCAACGCCTGGCTTAATTTTCCGCAAAACAAATAAGTGGTCAAAGCCCGTGCCGCTATGTAAATCTATTTGTTTTTCGTTCGCCATATAGCCTAAAAGCATCGGCGAGTAATAGGTATATCCGCCGGTCAACGTAAATAGCGGGGTATATAAAAATTGACTAATCGGAACGTATAAAATGAAAGCTAAAAAAAAGATTGGGTTAACGTACCCTTTTTCAATGATACGAATCGC
>CAZUAZ010000069.1:4717-7572 GCA_964618445.1 uncultured Aquirufa sp.
CCTATAAATAAATAAACAATCCCCGCAATGGCGCCTAAAATTCCCATAAAAATGAAGGCGATTGTCCACATGATTTTTTCATTTTTGTTTATCCTGTGGGAATTCCAAATTTCATACAAAGATGTGACCACAAATACGCCATTCGACACGATGCCCGCGATGAGCAGTTGATCCGCACCTGGCAAGTGTAAAATCTTCATCAATGCCCCTACAAGCGACGTCGCTAGGCTGATGAAAAAACTCCACGTAACAAGTGCTCCAAGTTTCATAGGTAAAAAACGGATGATGTGTCAAAATAAATGATAAACCCCTGTAAAACCATAACATCTGATTAATTATCTTGATGAACTAAACCTGATAAAACCTATGAAATCGCTATTCTTTGCCCTTATTTCCTGTCTAGCATTCACCGCTATCGCTCAAGATGGAACTATTTATCCACTTGAAACCCCCAAAGAACCCAATGCCATTCCTTTAAACACGGGCTCCGTAAAAGACCAGCCAGCACCAGAAACATGGTTTCGTCAGTGGGGCGATCCGATGGCCCGCAATATATCAACTGCCACATTAACACCCTTCTTTCCAGAAAAAGGTAAAGCAAATGGCTCCGCTGTTATCGTTGCCCCAGGCGGAGGGTATCGCTGGCTCTCCATGGGAAATGAAGGTTGGGAAGTGGCCGAGGCTCTCGCCAAAAAAGGCATAACTGCCTTTGTCCTAAAATACCGCTTATTCCCTACCCCAGAAAAATTGGAAGATTTTACCGCTTGGATGAACCGCCCGCGCCCGGCACCGCAAAAGACCGATAGCACGGCAAAAAATACCAATCCCATGGCTCAGATGGATTTAACAAACCAGCTTATAGATGCGGAGGCCGCCTATGCCATGATCATCAAAAACGCCGCAGCTTGGGGCGTGGATACGCAGCGCATTGGCATGATTGGTTTCTCCGCTGGAGCGGGTTTAACGATGCATGCAACGTTACATTCGAAAACGATGAAGCTCGCCTTTATTGGTCCGATTTATGGCGGTATGGGGCCGGTAAAAGTGCCAGCAAATGCACCGCCCATGTTTAATGCCATCGCCTCCGATGACTTCTTATTTAACTCCCAATTTGGGGTGATTGAATCTTGGTATAAAGCGGGCAGACCCGTGGAATTTCATTTATACCAAAACGGTGGGCACGGCTTTGGCCTAGGCAATCCGAACAGAACGAGCAATAAATGGTTTGATGCGTTTGTGCATTGGCTAGATGTGAATAAGTTTTTGGCGGCGAAATAATGGCCCCAAACTATTTTCCATTCCACCCATCCATGATGCCCGATTTGATATCTGTGTAACTCGTGAGTAACCAAATAACCAAAACTATAAGGAAAATCGTTTTCCAATGTGTTTTAAACAAAACGGTTAAGTCATGTAAGAATTGATTCATATCTGTGATTTTAAGCGTTAGATTAAACTCATAGGGTTTGGCTTCGGATGGCTTAACGCATGGTGATAAGTCGGCCTGCAATACTTCGCCCAGAACTTTTACGGAATAAAGACTTGGTTTTACCTCATTATTCTCGATTCGCTGAATCGTTCTGAGGCTTAAACCCGTCTGCTCGGAAAGTTCTTTTTGCGAGATATTCAACCGTGTTCTTAGCTCTTTTAATCTTGCACCAAATTCCATTTGCAAATATGATAGGTCTACATGAATTTATTTCAGACATGATAGCGTCATTTGAACGACATTTTCTGTGCCTAGGGCAATAATACAAACAGATTCCGAAAAATGAACAAGCCCATATAATTTTTCGGTATTCCCGTGTTTCACAAATGCCAAGCTATATATTTGAAAAATTATTGGGAGCATTCAATCCCCTAACTAAAAGACGATGAAAAAAATCATACTATTTATGGTCTGCGCCGCTTTGTCGATCGGCGTTCACGCCCAAAGCCCGATAGGCGCGTGGGAATCCAAATCTATTTCTGAAAGCGGAGACACGCTAAAAAGTGTAGTCATTTTTGCCGATGGCTATCAAGTATTGACCATATACAATGCAAGCAACGGCAAGTTTATTCATGCCAATGGCGGAACCTGGAAGTTGAATGGGGATGTCGTGACCGAAAAACGAGAGTTTCATACGGATAATGCTGCGCTCGTTGGCACTGAAGTCAGCTTTAAAATAGCCCTGACCCATGATTCCCTCACCATCGTAGGCAGTAAGAGAAAATTTAGAAGAATCGATGACGGCAAGCCTGGTGTGCTTCAAGGGGCTTGGCTGATGTCGGGAAGAATCATGGATGGTAAAGTCCAAAAGCGTGACACCAGTGTAGCCCGAAAAACCATGAAAATATTATCGGGAACTCGATTTCAATGGATCGCTTACGATACCGATACAAAGCAATTCCTCGGAACTGGAGGCGGTACCTACACAACCCAAAATGGTGAGTACGCTGAGCGCATTGAGTTCTTTTCGAAAGACGAGACAAGGGTGGGCCTTCGTCTAAAATTCAATTATGCATTAAAAGGTGGTGATTGGGAACACTCCGGTTTATCAAGCAAGGGAGATCCCATCCATGAAATATGGAGCATACGAAAATAGGTTTAACGACACATGGAAGGAATTTATAGCCACATGATTAACCAGCTTTTTGCAAAACCCCTAACTGAGGCTACAAGTATCGCACTAGATTTAAGTGCCACGAATTCGGAATTACTTCCATCCATCTACGGGAATGAATCCGCATTTAACGCGTACATCGAAGCGAAGATTGGCGATAAGATTGGTTTTGGCGGATACCTAGAACACCGGGTCATCTATGAGACCTATGCTAATTTCGAAACATCTTCAGCTGATTTTAGGAACATTCAC
>CAZUAZ010000070.1:0-6909 GCA_964618445.1 uncultured Aquirufa sp.
CCACCAAATGGCTGGAAGTCTAAATCGCAATATTTGGTGAATTTACCGATGAATTTCAACCAAACACTGTCGAGTGAACCGGAACGGTTTTTGGCCATAATGATCTCTCCCATGCCAGCCAAGGAATTTCCTTGGTCATCCGCTGTGATCCCGTAATATTCGGGACGGTAAATAAACATAACCTGATCGGCATCTTGCTCAATGGCTCCAGATTCACGAAGGTCAGAAAGTTGCGGTTTTTTGTTACCTCCACGCGTTTCCGTAGAACGGTTCAACTGTGAAAGTGCAATTACGGGAACGTCAAGTTCTTTGGCTAATTGCTTCAATGCACGTGAAATCTGTGCAATTTCTTGTTCACGGTTTCCAGAGGCACCTTTACCGGAGGAATCACCGGTCATCAACTGCAAGTAATCGATGACAATTAATTGAATGTCTTTTTGAGCTTTTAAACGTCTACACTTGGCACGTAATTCCAAAATAGATAAGGCTGGCGTATCGTCAACGTAAATCGGGGCTTCAAAAAGGCCTTTTATCTTCGTGTGAAGCTGTTGCCATTCATGTGGTTCTAATTTACCCCGACGAATCTTTTCTGCTTCAATTTCAGCCTCAGCGGATATAATACGATTAACCAATTGTACCGCACTCATCTCAAGTGAGAATAGCGCAACTGCTTGGCCATGATCAACGGCAGCGTTCCGACAAGCCGAAACGACAAAGGCGGTTTTACCCATACCTGGACGCGCGGCAATGATAATTAATTCTTGTTTTTGCCATCCAGAAGTCAAACGATCCAAATCTGTAAAACCAGATGGAACCCCCGTTAAGCCACTTTTTTGTAATTGTTTCTTCTCAAGTTCCTCTACAGCCTTTTTCAAGATGTCGGACATACTCTCGTAATTCTTACGAATGTTCGATTCCGCAATCGTAAATAGCTCCTGCTCCATTTTATCTAGAATATGGAACACATCCGTCGTATCCTCGTAAGATAATCGCTGGATTTCGGATGAGATTTGAATTAACTGACGCTTAATGTATTGCTCAATGATAATACGCGCGTGGAACTCAACATTGGAAGTCGAACTTACGCGAGACGTCAATTGGGCCAAATAACTGGTACCACCCGCTTTTTCAAGATCTCCTGTACTTTTAAGGTAGTTGTTGACCGTTAACAAGTCAACCGGCTGAGAAGCTTGAAACAAAGCCTGAACGGCTCCGAATATCTTTTGATTCGATTCTTTGTAAAAACTATCTGGCTTCAATAACTCAATGACATTGGCCAAGGGTTCTTTTTCCAACATCAACGCACCCAATAATGCTTCTTCCAAATCAACTGCTTGGGGTGGTAATTTACCTAATCCCAGATCACTTAAGCGCTGCGGAGCATTTGAACGAACATTGCCAGAGCCTTGTCGTCCTTTATTGAAAATTTGTGCGGGGGTATTCGAATCCATAGACTGCAATTTTACAAATTTTATATAAAATTAACATGTAAATCATCGGATAAAATTTCAAGATTTCCCTATTTTAGTACTTTCATTCATGCCATAATCATAACTAGTTGATCGAGAAAAATATATCCTTGTCCGAAATCTCCTTGATTGAGTTTCTTGGAGTTTCCAATGCACATTTTCAATTACTCGTGGACGCATTTCCACAAACGAAAATCATCTCTCGCGGTGATCAGTTAACCATTCGAGGTTCAGATGATCAAATTGCTTTAGTCGAAGCGATCGTTAATCAATGCATTCAGCACCTGAATAAACACAGTACGTTTACGGCGATTCACATGAAGGCCTACATCGATTCGGTGTTAAATCCAACGGGTGAAGAAACCGTTACCCCTTGGGTCGAGGATAAAGATGTGTTGCTTTTTGGCAATAAAGGGATTGTAATTAAAGCCAAAACCCCTAACCAACGGAAACTCGTAGACGCTGCCATTGAAAATGATATCGTTTTTGCCATCGGACCTGCGGGCACAGGAAAAACCTATACAGCGGTGGCTTTGGCTGTCAAAGCATTGAAAAATAAGGAAGTTAAAAAAATCATCATTACACGTCCCGCGGTAGAAGCTGGAGAAAATTTAGGTTTTTTACCGGGTGATTTGAAAGAAAAAATTGATCCCTATTTACGTCCCATCTATGATGCCTTGGATGATATGATCCCGGCGGAGAAGTTGAAATTCTATTTGGAGAATCGGACCATTGAAATTGCACCTTTGGCCTATATGCGTGGTCGGACGCTCAACAAAGCTTTTATTTTGCTAGATGAGGCACAAAATACCACGTCGATGCAAATGAAGATGTTCTTGACACGTATGGGTATTCAGTCAAAAACAATCATTACAGGAGATAAATCGCAAGTGGATTTACCCAAAAATCAAACGTCCGGTTTAGGTGAAGCGGAACGTATTTTATCCGGTATACATGGTATTTCATTCGTCGAATTGGATGGCTCAGACGTTGTGCGTCACCGCTTAGTTCGCAAGATCATTGAAGCGTATGGAAAGCAGGATAAATAAAATTACGCAGGCTCTATCCCCTGCTGATATCGATCTTGTTTTTGCGATTCGAACGGAGGTTTTTGTTGTGGAACAAAAGTGCTTACCGAAAGAAGAATTCGATGAATTGGACGCATTAGCGATTCATTATTTGTATTGGGTTGATGGTCAACCTGTTGCCACAGGTCGTTATCGCAAAACAGATAAAGGTATTAAGATTGAACGTATTGCCACTTTGGCACCGTATCGCGGTAAGGGGTATGCCTCGGAAATAGTACGTTTTTTAATCCAGGAGGCCCAAATGGCATATCCCGAGGTAAATTATTTTTATTTGCATGCCCAACAATCAGTCATGCCCCTGTACGCTTCTTTGGGATTTGAACCTTATGGCGGAACTTTTATTGAAGCAGATATTGTTCATCAAGCCATGTCACTCCACCTTTAATTTAACCTATGTCCACCAAGTCGATTCAAGCCATTTACCCTCCAGGACCACCGCATTTTGTAGGTGATGGATTTAGGGTGCATAATTTCATCCCAAGTAGACAAGGCTTAGACATGCAACGTATGAGTCCATTTATCATGATGGATTACGGTGCCAAATTTCATTTCGATCCTTCTGATACGCCGCGTGGCGTAGGTGTCCATCCACATCGTGGATTTGAAACAGTAACCATTGCCTATAAAGGACGTGTCGCGCATCATGACAGTGCAGGTGGCGGTGGAATCATTGGCGAAGGCGATGTTCAATGGATGACTGCCGCTTCAGGTGTATTGCATAAAGAATACCACGAAGAAGAATTTAGTAAATCAGGTGGTGATTTTCAGATGGTGCAGTTGTGGGTTAATTTACCGGCGAAGGATAAGATGTCGGCACCGAAGTACCAAGCCATCGAAAACCAACAGATTCCACGTGTTCCTGTTCAGTTAGGCGAGGTGGAAGTGATTGCAGGTTCTTATCAAACTGCACGCGGAGCAGCAAGCACCTTTACACCAGTTAATTTGTTGAATGCCAAACTGAGTCCAGGAGGAAAAGCAAGTTTTGATTTCCCCGCGGATTACAATACGGCTTTAGTGGTCATCGACGGAGAAATCCGTGTAAATGGTATTGAGATAGCCCCTGAAAATCATTTCGTTTTATTTAATACCGATGGAACTCAATTTGAGATTGAGGCAACTGAAGAGTCGGTGGTTTTGATACTGAGCGGCGAACCGATTCGTGAACCAATTGCCGCACATGGGCCGTTTGTGATGAATAGCCGACAAGAAATTATGCAGGCTTTTGAGGATTTTGAACTCGGTAAATTCGGTTATTTGGAGTAAATACTATTTTGTTTTGACACGAGATTTTTCCGCATCTAACCCGGTGGCTCGTTCCCTCGCTCCTTTTATAGCCATATTTCCAAACCTGTATGTGAAATTCAAACGAACAACACGCGAATCTTGACGTGGTCGAACGACGATATCCAAGTCGCCATATTTGATAAATACATTTGGATTCGAGGTAAATAGAACGTCTTGTGCATTTAAACGCAAAACACCTCGCTTGTTCAGCATAGTTTTTTGAATGCCTAAATTAAGTGCCCCTGCTGCTCCAAAAATAAAGGCACTTTCCAACCCTCCGGTGAAATAATTTCCGCCAATTTCAAATCGGTAATCTTTGGGTAATGTGAAAATATGATTCGTATTGATGTAGAACATGTTTCTTGCCGGACTTAAAGCTGCATTTTCAACTTTACCATCTAGCTCTGCCCGATTGAAATAGATATCTGTATTGCTCGTCCACCATTTCTTAATCGGTATAGGTAATGAAAACCCTAAGCTATAATTCGTCCTTTCGGCCATATTAGCCGTGGTTTGATAGGATATTCGTGCTTCCGTATCCTGTTTTAATATTTCAGTGATGACGTTTGTCGTATGGCTATAGCCGAATGTTGTGCTGAAGGCACCTAAAAATGTATGGCTTAATTCAATCGAATTGGTCAGCTGTGGCGTCAGCATGGGATTACCCACTTTAAACGTGTAATTATCTAGAAAGAATACGAATGGATTTAGGTCCCCGTAATTGGGGCGGTCGATGCGACGAGAATAGTTAAATCCAAAACTGTGTTTTGGAGAATAATCATATTGAATAAATGCACTTGGGAATAGCTGTGCATAATCTCTGTGGAACGTTGAATCTTTCACGTTTGACGTGTACGCTTCCGAAATGCCTTCTGCTACGGTCCATTCGCCGCGTAAGCCGAGTTGATAACTAAATTTTCCAATTGCCCGCTCCGTATTTAAGTACGCAGCATGAATTTGCTCACGGTAAATGAATTGATTGCTTTGGCCTGTTAAAAACTTAAACTGTGCGTCACCTTCATTTTTTCCTTGAAAGCGCAAATCGTTATCTGTTTGTACGTAAGAAGATTTAAGACCGGTTCCCCATTTAGATTTTAAAAAAGATGGAATGACGTAATCTAATTTAAATGAGTATTGGTCTACGTATGATTTGGCATCATTAATCAACAAAGAATCGACACGTAATGGTTTGAAATTACCTGTTAAAAACTGGGATTTTAGATTCGATGTACTATTGTCGACAAAGCGCGCATAATCCAAGTCAATCGTCAATTCCCTCCCTGTACTGTCATAGGTATGTTTTACATTGAAATTAGCGGCATAGTTTTGACTTGGATTGCCCACATTATTGATCGTGTTCAAACGGAAAAGGGCATCGCCTGATGTCGTATTTTGCGTGGTTTGATTTAAACCATTTCGTAAGGTATATTGATTGAAATTGCCTGAAACTAAGATACCCAATGTGGTTTTCGGGGAATAATACCAGTCAACCCCACCTTTGAGTTGGGTACTTTGATTTTCATTTTTAAACGCAAAGCTGTTTTCCCAAACTTCATTTTGTGCCCTAAAATTTCGAACTAAGTTATTTCTTTCTAACAGGGTACGATTCACTACAGAACCATTTCCAAACCAGTTCCAGCCATTTTTACGGTAGTTTAGATTAACTCCTGCACTTTCACGGGCATAAATCCCTTGGGCAAAAGTTGCATTAGCAGATCCATTTAGACCGATATTTGAATTCTTTTTTAACTTTATGTTAATGATTCCTCCAGTTCCCGCTGCATCATAACTTGATGAAGGATTGGCCATAATCTCTAATTGAGATATTTGATCTGCGGGTAAATTCTTCAGATAATTCGCTAAATCAGCTCCTGTTAAATATGAAATTTTGCCATCAATCATTACTTTGGCTCCTGATTTTCCGCGAAGTGAAATGTTCCCATCTTTATCTACGATTACCCCTGGGGAACGCTCCAATAGTTCCATAGTAGTATTTCCGGCAGCCATGGCCGAGTTTTCTACATTGACAATTGTCTTATCTAACTTCCTTTCGATGAATGGTTTGGTTGCTGTGACTTTAACCTCCGCTAATTCAGTGCTCAGCGGACTTAAGGTAATGATGCCTAATTCGATTTTGCTATCGGCCGTAATTTCTTCTAGGTCTAATTTGATTGATTTTAATCCGGTGGACTGAATCGTCAGGGTAAACTTTCCTGCTGGTAGTTTGCTCGCACGTAAATCGCCATTTTCATCCGTATTCATCCCTTTGACTAAACTTGAATCGGAGGATTTTTTTAATAGAATCGTCGCAAAAGGAAGCGATTCTTTGTTGGTATCTTGAAGATGGAGGTGTAATGAATTTTGGCCAAAAGCCGAAAAGCTACTTAGTACGAGTAAAATAAGAAATCTCATGCAGTTGAACTAAATGTAAAAATTGACCAGCTAGATGCACGCGAGATACAAACAGTTGCCTGATCAAAAAAAGAAATGCCTAAGGTCGGACCCTTAGGCATAAGTCTTTAATAAATAAGTTGTACTTAAAATGGCAAATCGTCACCACTTTCAGCAGCTAATGGAGGGAATTGATATCCGCCTGCTGGACTAGCTTCTACATTCGGTGGAACGCTTGGGCTTGAACCTGTGCGATCTAGGCGATAAGCACGGATTTCAGTGTACCAGCGTTCGTTATATTCGCGGGATTCAACATTAAATTGAACCTTAATGATTTCTCCTTCTTGTACAGGTGCTAGATCTTGGGTTTTATCTCCCCACACCGACATACAAACTTTTTTAGGATATTGATCTTGTGTTTCTAGGACAAACTCTTGTTTGATCCAGTTGGAACCATTTTTACCTGTTCCTGTAACCTCAGGTAATTTCTTGATTAGTTTTCCGCTTAGTTCTAAAGCCATTAATTGAATTATTTGAATTTTTGAATTGTTGGCAAGTAAGTAAATATTTGGTAATTTTGCTAACCGTTTTTGGCGATGTGGTGAAATTGGTAGACACGCTACTTTGAGGTGGTAGTGCCGCTTTAGGTATGGGAGTTCGAATCTCCCCATCGTCAC
>CAZUAZ010000071.1:0-6843 GCA_964618445.1 uncultured Aquirufa sp.
CGTTGCGACCAAATAGGCACTTCATTGGGTTGTGGAATTTCGTTATTTACCCATTTGGTACGATCAGGATACGCATCAATGATGCCTTCAGCTAGGGTAATGGCAGTGCCCGAAGGTGAATCCTTTTTTTCTAAATGGTGTATTTCATTCGTGTAGATCTCGTATGCTCGGTGTGGCGCCATTAATTTGGCCAAGGTACGGTTCAATTGAAAAAACAAATTTACCCCAATGGAGTAATTAGATGCATAAAAAAAAGTTGCATTGTTTGCAGCAGTAGCTTGTTCTATTTCACTTTTCTTTTCGAGCCAACCGGTTGTCCCGCAAACCACAGGAATTTGCTTTTTGATACATGTCAAAATATTCGTGAACGCAGAGGCTGGATTTGAAAACTCAATCGCTACATCGACCTCTTGCGAAGTTAAATTAGCTAACTCATGTGCATTGTCCACATCGATTCGCGCAACAATGGTGTGACCACGACCAAGCGCTAAGCGCTCAATCTCCTTTCCCATCTTTCCATATCCAATTAGGACAATTCGCATAGCATTCATTTTTTAAAATTAAGAGATAAAGTCACTCGTGACACCAAACCTTTTGACAAAGGGTCAAAATCAAGGATAGGCTTTACCTGTAAACTAATATCATCTGAGACATCAAAAGTCTTTAAATGTGCACTTACATTCGCATCAATCACATTAAATGCCCAAGCCACAACCATGCCAATATAAGTATAATCTCGATTTCGACGAAATCCGTCATTTATTCGCTTCAACTGATTGACATCTAAATCACGCGCCAAACCATCTTCGTACACTACAGAAACGGTACTAGGTGGAATATATTTGGGATCATCTGCCCGTGGCGAAACGATATAATAAAAAGCTCTGTACTTTTGGTACCGCTCCTGATTGTAGTTGGCAATCACCCCCAACGTAACAAACGCTCCGGCTACCAAAGGCAATTTCCAATATTGACGATTGTATGCTTGACCTAAACCTGGAAAAATGAGGGATCTAATGGTTGCAACTCGTGGAATAATTTTGTGTACGGGTTTGGATACGACCGAATCCTTTTGCGCTACTGAATCCACAGGGATCGCTCGCAAATCCAACGACAAACCTAACCATACAACAAGAAACAAAACAAGATTACGCATAAATTTAGGACTGGATAGATGCCAATAAGCGTTTCAAATCCGATGCAGATTTGATCAACAACTTCACTTCTCCCTTTCCTGAATCATCCATTTTTAATGAAACGGGCAGTTTGAAATGATCGGTTAATTGACGCTGCCATGAACGTAATTCCTCGGCATTCACTGCCTTGCTAACCTGTGGGCTTGCATCTATTTTACCTGCGGCCGACTGACGAACGGCATCTTCCAATTTACGAACAGACCATTCTTCCGCAATTGTCTTGGTGAACAAGTGTTGCTGAAGTGTTGGATTCTCCACTGAAATCAAACAACGCGCATGTCCCATGGAAATCTTATTCTCACGGATTGCTAATTGAATGTGCACTGGTAACTTCAATAAACGCATGTAATTCGTCACCGTGGACCTATTCTTACCTACACGTGCACCTAAATCTTCTTGCTTTAACTGACACTCTTCCATTAAGCGCTTATATGACAAAGCGATTTCGATGGCATTTAAATTTTCACGCTGAATATTCTCTATCAGCGCCATTTCAATCATTTGTTGGTCATCTGCCGTACGCACATACGCCGGAATACGCGACAAATCAGCCAATTTCGAAGCTTGTAATCTGCGTTCACCTGAAATTAATTGATAACTACGGGCTCCTGTTTTCCGAACAGTAATTGGTTGAATGATACCATGAACACGAATGGATTCAGCTAAATCTTCCAAGGCCGCCTGCTCAAAATACTCACGTGGCTGGTATGGATTCGTTTCAATGTAGGCCAGCGGAATCTCCTCCATTAAATTCACCCCATCTAATCCGCCCATAAGCGAGCCGGATTGGCTAGCAGAACTTTGAAGATTTTCGGAATCTTCTAATAAAGCCCCTAAACCACGACCTAAACCTGTGCGCTTTTTATTTTGCTCCTGCTTGCTCATATACTACAACTTATACCGTTTGAAGTAAACCATTCTTACGAATAATTTCCTTCGCTAAATTTAAATAACTGATTGATCCTTTGCTATCTGCATCATGCAAAATGGCAGGAATACCGAAACTAGGAGATTCTGACAAACGAATATTCCGCGGAATGATTGTCTCAAACACCATATTTTTAAAGTGAGAATTTACTTCGTTCACGACTTGATTAGACAAGCGCAAACGCAAGTCATACATAGTTAACAAGATTCCTTCGATGACTAATTGTGGATTCAATCGCGACTGAATAATTTTAATGGTATTCAATAGTTTACCCAAACCTTCCAAAGCATAATACTCGCATTGAACGGGAATAATGACAGAATCTGCCGCCGTAAGGCTATTAATGGTGATTAAACCCAAGGAAGGAGAACAATCCATGATGATAAAATCATAGGAATCTTTGATCGATGCTAATGCATCCTTCATTTTACCTTCTCTGTTTTTTAGGTTAATCATCTCGATTTCGGCACCTACCAAATCGATGTGCGAAGGGATTATATCGAGAAAAGGGACTTCCGTCGCAAGAATACTTTCGCCTACGGCAGCAATGCCTACCATACATTCGTAGATACTGCGCGTGACTTCTTTTGGGTTAAATCCTAGTCCAGATGTAGAATTAGCCTGAGGATCCGCATCGATTAAAAGTGTCTTAAATTCAAGGGCAGCTAGACTCGCAGCCAAATTAATCGCCGTAGTCGTCTTGCCCACTCCACCCTTTTGATTTGCAATCGCGATAATCTTACCCATGAAATATATTCTAGTTAACGATTTGAACCAACAATATTACGAAAAAGGTTTCACATCTTTTTTCAAAATTGATTCGTTCAATCTGCAAATTTTATCAGTTTAGTTTAGAGAGATTCAATCAAACTATTTTAACTTGCCGGGAGATTATCAACAACCTATTTTATGACACAAAATTCTACAGCGCATCCGAAAGGACTCTATGTACTTTTTACCACTGAAATGTGGGAACGATTCAATTTTTATGGCATGCGCGCCATTTTATCTCTTTTCTTAGTTAGCGCGTTGGCATTTAAACAAAATGAGGCTTCTATCTTATATGGTGGTTTTCTAGGTTTAAGTTACCTCACTCCCATGTTCGGGGGGTACATTTCTGATCGCTATTGGGGTAATCGAAATTGCATCATTTTTGGTGGTTTTGTGATGGCTTTGGGCCAATTATTCCTCTTTGGATCCGCAAGTACCTATGCCGGTAATTTACCACTAGCCAATATTCTTATGTGGTCAGGCCTTTTTTTCCTGATTATTGGCAATGGCTTTTTTAAGCCAAACATCTCTTCGATGGTAGGTCAGTTATATGCCAAAGGTGACAATAAATTGGATGCAGCATTTACTATTTTTTACATGGGTATCAATACCGGTGCATTCTTAGGAATGTTGATTTGCCCCTGGGTGGGAGATGTAAAAGTAGATGGAATTCGTGTGGTAGAAGCTTTCAAATGGGGCTTTTTAGCGGCAGGTGCTGCCATGATGATTGGAACCATTTCTTTCTATATCCTAAAAAACAAATTCATTGTTTCTCCCTCTGGTGAGGCTGTTGGCCTTAAACCGAACTTTAATGCCATACAAGATAAAACTCAGGAATCTGAAAAAGCAGAATTTTCGAATCAATCTATCGGGATTGCTGTATTCTTATTTCTAGTCCTGGTCTATGTATTCCATTCATTTATTGCCACGGCAGAGGCAAACCCAATCAAAGACTGGATTTATCCAATCATTTATGCATCAGGACTGAGTTTAGCATTTTTAATTATGACAGACAAAACCTTGAATAAAGTGGAGCGCGACCGAATTTGGGTGCTATACATTATTGCTTTTTTTGTCATGTTTTTCTGGTCGGCATTTGAGCAAGCAGGATCATCGCTGACTTTTATTGCGGATCAACAAACCGATTTGCATTTCTTGGGCATCGAGTTACCCCCTAGTTCGGTTCAAAATGCAAATTCTATCTTTATCGTCTTGTTGGCCTTTCCGTTCAGTTGGTTATGGACCTGGCTTCAAAAGCGCGGCATTGAACCTAATTCACCGGCCAAGCAATCGATTGGACTACTACTATTAGCCACGGGATACTTTATCATTGCTACCCAAGTAAAAGATTTGGGCACTCAAAAATTAGGCGTTGCTTGGTTATTCTGTATGTACTTATTCCATACGATGGGCGAACTTTGCCTATCGCCTATTGGACTTTCGCTCGTAGCAAAGCTGGCCCCTAAACGCTTTTCATCCTTATTGATGGGTGTATGGTTTATTGCAAATGCCGCTGGATATGCCTTAGCTGGAACATTAGGAGCACTATTACCCTCGATCGAACCTGGGGCTCAAATTCCAAGTTTCCTAGGATTTGAAATCCACAATTTATATGAGTTTTTCATGGTGTTCGTATCGCTAGCGGGTGCAGCTGCCATTTTATTATACATCCTAGCTGCTGGGCCACTTAAACGAATGATGCACGGAATCAAATAAGCGTATGCACGGACATGACCACCATTTACACGAAAAGCATTTAAAAAGTTCTGATTTCATAACGGATATAGTTATAGGCATGTCTGACGGCTTAACGGTACCATTTGCATTAGCTGCAGGTTTGTCTGGTGCCGTAGATTCTGCGGCTATTGTTACCACTGCAGGTGTAGCTGAAATCGTAGCAGGATCCATTGCGATGGGTTTGGGTGGATTTTTAGCAGGCCAAACTGAGCAGGAACATTATGAGGCTGAATTAAAGCGGGAATATGAGGAGGTGGAACGCGTACCGGAACGTGAAAAAGATGAAATTAGAGAAGTGTTCGAGGATTATGGTTTAAGTCCAGAGGCACAAGAAATCGTGGTAGAAGCAATTTCTAAAGACAAAGACAAGTGGGTCGATTTCATGATGCGATTTGAATTAGGCTTAGAACGGCCACATCCCAATCGGGCGCGTAATTCGGCCTTAACAATCGGCATATCCTACATTATTGGGGGATTCATCCCTTTAATTCCTTACTTCTATGTGACGCATCCCGTAGACGGATTGAAATATTCTGCCGGTGTAACTATATTAGCTTTATTAGTCTTCGGATACTTTAAAAGCAAAATAACCGGACAAAATCCGGTTATTGGCTCATTAAAAGTAACATCGATTGGAGCAGCAGCGGCAGCAGCGGCCTTTATGGTTGCCAAGCTTTTTCAATAAGCTTTAACGGTATCATCTCCGCGTGAATCTGCTCCTCCTTGTAAACGTCCATTCGGGAGGACTAAAATTCCTTCCACAAGACCAATCCCACCTGAGGGAGTAAATACATAACCTTTTGAACCTAGGCGATTCAATTGGTCATTGGATAATCTATTCGCCTCAAAGCGCGTCGCATCAGGGAGCCATTGGTGATGAAAACGGGGATATTCCACCGCTTGTTGCATGTTCATGCCCATCTCTAGGGTGTTCAAAACAACTTGAAAAACACTCGTTATGATAGTTGACCCACCCGGAGTACCCACAACCATCTTTAATTTTCCATTGGATTCAATGATGGTCGGTGTCATGCTTGACAACATTCGTTTTTCTGGTTGGATTTCATTTGCTTTAGAACCTACTAAGCCAAAAACATTGGGCACTCCTGGTTTGGAGCTAAAATCATCCATTTCGTCGTTTAACAAGAAACCGGCTCCGCCAACAAACACTTTACTACCATATGAATTATTAAGTGTGGTGGTAATGGAAACAGCATTTCCTTCCGCATCTACGATAGAGTAATGCGTAGTTTCTGGACTTTCATACCCAGCAAATACACCTGCCTTAATATCGGCACTTGGCGTAGCTTTCGCAAAATCCATCGATTGCAAACGTGTAGTTACGTAGGATGAATCCATTAATTCAGCCACAGGAACTTTGACGAAATCCGGATCACCTAACCAGGAAGCTCGATCCGCATATACACGCCGTTCAGCCTCAATCATAACTTGTAAAGTTGAATCAGAGGTTGCGCCCCATCTCGATAATGGAAAAGGCTCCATCATTTTCATCAATTGCGCCAAAGCCACTCCACCGCTCGAGGGAGGTGGCATCCCAATGATTCGGTATTGTTTATAATTGGATACTAAAGGCTTTCTCCATACCGCACGATATTTGCGTAAATCTTTGTGTGTAATTAACCCGTTTTGCTTGCGCATCTCCTCGACGATCATGTCGGCTGTTGCACCCGCATAAAAACCTTTGTTCTTTGATTGAGCAATTCGGGCCAATGTTTGAGCTAAATCTGATTGTTTTAAGATTTGTCCTTTAGCAAATTCTTGTCCGTCAGATGAAATAAGATATGATTTGCCTGGATTTTCTTTAATGAAATCTGCGCGATTACGATTTAAACCACGAGCCTCTTTTTCAGTTAATTCCAGTCCATTCGCAGCTAGATCGACGGCAGGTTGTACTACTTCAGACCAGGATAATCGGCCGAACTTACGATGCATTTCCACCATACCTTTTACGGTACCCGGAACTCCTGCTGAGAAAATACCAATTAAACTTTTACCTGGAATAACATTTCCCGCTGAATCTAAATACATATCCCGAGTAGCCTTTAGGGGTGCTTTTTCTCGGTAATCTAATGTATAAGCTTTCCCCTTGGCCGAACGGTACACCAAAAATCCCCCACCACCAATGTTACCCGCAGCCGGATGACATACAGCTAAAGCAAAATTTACGGCAACGGCAGCGTCGATGGCGTT
>CAZUAZ010000072.1:0-6575 GCA_964618445.1 uncultured Aquirufa sp.
CGTTAAGATTTCTGGTGTTTTACACGAGTTTTCTGCCATCGAATTTGTACATGAAGATGTTTCTGAAATCATCTTAAACTTGAAAAAAGTTCGCTTCAAGAAAGCACAAGAGATTTTAGAGAATAAAGTGACATTGAAAGTAAAGGGCCAAACAGCCATTACTGCCGGTGATATCGCGAAATTCACTCCTTACTTTACCATCCTAAACCCAGATTTAGTTATCTGTCACTTAGATGCTTCTAAAGAAGTAGAGGTAGAGTTAATTATCGAAAAAGGTCGCGGTTACGTGCCTGCAGATGAGCCTCGTGCAAACGAGCTTCCTTTCGGACACATCGCAATCGATTCTATCTACACGCCAATCAAGAACGTTAAGTTCAGCATTGAAAATACACGTGTAGAGCAAAAAACAGATTACGAGAAATTAGTTCTTGATATCGAAACGGATGGTTCTATCCACCCAGAAGATGCATTGAAAGGTGCTGCGTATATCTTGATCCAACACTTCATGTTGTTCTCTGATCAAACCATGACGTTTGAAACTCCTAAAGCAGAAGAAGACAATGTCGTAGATGAAGAAATGCTTCACATGCGTAAGCTATTGAAGACTTCATTAGCTGACTTAGATCTTTCTGTTCGTGCGTACAACTGCTTGAAATCTGCAGATGTTCGTACCCTAGGAGAATTAGCGAAATTAGAAATTTCAGATATGATGAAGTTCCGCAACTTTGGTAAGAAATCCTTAACTGAGTTAGAACAATTGATCGAAGAAAAAGGTCTAACGTTCGGAATGGATGTATCTAAATATCGTTTAGACGAAGATTAATAATTAAACTAAAAGTAATAGGTGGTACGCAAGTCGCATACTAACCGCAGCTCGAAAGAGCTTTTAACTTACGAATTACAACAATGAGACACGGTAAAAAATTCAATCACTTAGGAAGAACAGCTTCCCACAGAGCAGCCTTATTATCCAATATGGCCTCTTCGTTAATCTTGCACAAGCGTATCGAAACAACTGTTGCGAAAGCAAAAGAGTTGCGTAAATACATTGAGCCAATGATCACGAAATCAAAAACGGACAGCACAAACAATCGTCGTGTGGTTTTCTCTTATTTACAAAATAAAGATGCCATCAAAGAATTGTTCAGCATCGTTTCTGAGAAAGTAGCGAATCGTCCAGGTGGTTATACACGTATTATTAAGTTAGGCAATCGTTTAGGTGATAACGCAGAAATGTGTTTCATCGAGCTGGTTGACTTCAACGAAACTATGTTAGCTGCAGCTGCTGAGAAAGCAGGCAAAACACGTCGTAGCCGTCGTGCAGGAGCTAAGAAAGATGAGGCAGTTGCCGCAGCACCCGTTGCTGAAGCTCCTTCTGCTGAAGTAGTTGAAGAAGCACCAGCTGCAGAAGTGGTTGAGGAAGCGCCTGCCGCAGAGGTAGTTGCTGAAGCACCAGCTGCTGATGTTGTAGCAGATGCCCCTGAAGCACCTGCAACTGAGGAGCCTACAGAAGAAAAAGGAGAAGACGCTTAATTCTTTTCCCAGATTTTTTGGAAGGGCTTCAACAATTCGTTGAAGCCCTTTTTTTAGGATTGATAGCCAATTATTTAGCACATATTATATGAAAGTTACTGAGTCGACACCCGCAGTACTCTTATTACAAGATGGAACCCTATTTCATGGCAAGGCTTTAGGCAAGATCGGAACCCATGGAGGGGAGATCTGCTTCAATACCGGCATGACAGGGTATCAAGAAATTTATACCGATCCTTCTTATAGCGGCCAAGTGATTATCAATACCACGGCGCATATTGGAAATTACGGTGTCATTGATGGACTAGAAGCGGAATCAGGCCAAGTTCAAATCGCCGGTATGGTGTGTAATGAATTTGCCAGTGTTCATTCACGTGAAACAGCAGATGGATCATTGCAAGATTATTTAGCGAAGGCTAATTTGGTCGGAATTTCTGGTATCGATACGCGCGCACTTGTACGCCACATTCGGACGAAAGGTGTCATGAACTGCCTAATCTCTTCGGAGATTTTTGACTTGCCTACACTACAAGCTGAGTTAGCCAAGATTCCTTCGATGGAAGGTCTTGAATTATCTTCTCAAGTTTGTACCAAAGTCGCTTACTTCGTAGGTGATCCTTCAGCTAGTAAGAAGGTAGCGGTCTTGGATTTGGGCGTAAAGAAAAGTATTCTGTCCAACATCGCTGAGCGCGATTGTTACTTACAAGTTTTCCCCGCTAAAACCCCTTTTGCTGAAATCGCAGCTTGGAATCCGGATGGATACTTTGTTTCGAATGGTCCAGGTGATCCAGCGACGATGCCGTATGCTGTTGAGACAGTATCGCAATTTTTGGCGAGTGATAAACCGGTATTTGGAATTTGCTTAGGACATCAAATTTTGGCTCAAGTGTGCGGATTAGCTACCTATAAAATGCACAATGGGCACCGTGGATTGAATCATCCCGTGAAAAACTTGATAACCGGTTTGTCTGAGATCACCTCACAAAATCATGGTTTTGCCGTGAAGATGGATGAGTTGAAGTCGTCTGAAAAGGCTGAATTAACACACATTAATTTAAATGATCATACCGTAGAGGGTTTACGTGTGAAAGGCCGTAAGGCATTTTCGGTCCAGCATCACCCAGAAGCGTCTCCAGGACCGCATGATTCGCGGTATTTGTTTGATCAATTTGTAGATCTAATGAACTAATAAAAAGCCCGAAGTTAATCGCTTCGGGCTTTTTTATGGGACAAATAAAAAGGCGCAGAATCTCCGCGCCCTTTTCCCCTTAATCTTTCACTTTGTAAGCTTTTCCCTATTGAATCGAAACCAGGTCGCGCTTCACTTCAGTTAGGATGTTGAAAGTTTTAGAAGTCAGCACTTGTTTACGTGCGTTTTGGACTTCTAGGCGGTATTTCCCATCCACTAAACTGACTAGATTGAATAATTTCTTCGAAGAAATGACTTCTTGATGAATGATATTATTATCTGCATCTCGGATGATGACGTATACATTTGATTTAGGTTCAGCGCTGACCAAAAATTTAAATTTTCCTACTTGATCGATGCTTACTGGTAAAGTTACTTCTGCTCCATTCGCGGCAGAAACCACAGACATGCTAGCTGCAAAAAATGCGACAGCCATAGCGTTTTTAATGTGCTTTTTCATAAGCGTTTTTGTTTGGTACTGTTTAGGCGGATTAGTTCCGTTTGCTGATTCAAATGTATGCGTTTGAAATACTCCGCAAATTAAATCCGCATTAAATTTCACTTTTTCAAGAAAGTTCTTCTATAAAAAATTATAATTCTTGGAATTATACCAAAAAATGGAACGGAAAAAGTAAATTTTTCGGGACGAATCGCTGTGTTACCAAATTGTTAAGAAAAGATTACTCGATTTAACAATTTGGTCATAAAGGCATAATCTATGGGTAATTAGGCTACCCATGGTAAGCAGTAGTTTTGTGTTATAAAAAAATAACACACCAGTATTCTCATGAAATCAGTTCTTAGTAAAACCCTTTTATTTTTAGTTATTTCTGTGAGCGTTTTCGCTCAAAATGCAGGTACTCTTCGTGGTACAATTAAAGATGCCAAAACCAAAGAAGACATTATCGGAGCAACAATTCTAGTTCAAGGAATCAACAAAGGAGCGGCTACCGACATCAATGGATTTTTCTCTTTCGCCAAATTGCCAGCAGGTTCTTATTCTTTAAAAATCTCATTCGTTGGATATGAGACTAAGATTTATGAAAATGTTAAAATTTTAACTGACCAAGTAACGGAATTGAATCTTAATCTGGCCGAAGAGTCAGCAACCCTAGCTGAAGTTAAAGTTGTTGCTCAAAAATTAACCAATACGGAGGTTTCAGTTATTTCCGAGATTAAGGCTGCTCAATTAGTTGTCAGTGGTATTTCTGCCGCACAAATTACCAAAACCTTAGACCGTACTGCAGCTGAGGTTGTGAAGCGTGTACCGGGGGTTACGATTTTTGGGGAGCGTTTCATCAACATTCGTGGATTAAATGAGCGTTACAATACGGTACAGTTAAATAACGCATTTGCTCCATCGATGGAAACAGATGTGCGTTCATTCTCATTCGACATCATTCCTGCAGGTCAAATTGACCGTATTTTAGTATTTAAATCTCCTTCAGCTGAAATTCCAGGTGAATTCGCAGGCGGTGTCGTTAAAATATTCACTAAGTCTATTCCTGAGAACAACTTTTTAACCTTAGATATCTCAAGTGCATATCGCGAGGGAACAACAGGATCTACTTTTTTCGCTACAAAGAATTCTAATTTAGCCTGGACCGGATTCAATCAAGGTTATTTTGATTTACCTAAATCTTTCCCTGCCTCACGTGCTGCACTTTTAAATTCGGGACCTGCGGGTTTGGATGCTATCGGAGCATCTTTAAAAAACAATTGGTTGCCTGAGGAGTCCAATGCGCTTCCAGACATGCGTGCTTCGTTATCCGGCGGTTTTAAGTTTGATTTGGGATCGACAAAATTGGGTAATGTAACAGCCATCAATTATTCAAATACGCGTTCTACATTTCAAATGGCGCGTAATGATTGGGGTTTTAGTAACATAGGTGTTACTGGCGAGCCTGATGCGGTATTCAACTTTTTAGATAATCAATATACCAATGCGATTCGTTTGGGTGTTTCAAATAACTGGTCAGCTCGTTTTTCCAATGGTTCAGTCATTGAATTTAAAAATCTATTCAATCAATTAGCTAATACGCAATATATTCAACGTGCTGGTTTCGACAATGGGTCAAATTGGGATATCCGTTCATTCGATCAGGTATATCGGGGAATTTATACGGGTCAGTTAACTGGTCGCCATGACCTACAATCTGGTACATTGAAAGTTGACTGGATGGTGGGTTATAATGCAGCTTATCGCCAGCAGCCTGATTACAAGCGTTTTAGATATAATGTGGATGGAGCAAATGCAAGTTTGTTTATTCCAAACGGTGCAGCGCAAACAACGGTATTAGGAAGAACTTACATTGACATGACTGAGTCTTCTTATACAGCGGCATTTAACGCTGTGAAGAAAATTGATTTAACAGACGGGAAGGAACTTGAGGTAAAGTGGGGTGCATTTTATGAGGATAAGGTACGTGATTTTGGTGCAAGAAATATTGGATATGTGAAGTCTACTCCTTCTTTCCAAACGACCTTGCCTATTGATCAATTGTTATCACCTCAAAATTTTAACTCGAGAACAGGTATTCGCTTAGATGAGCAAACAAATCCAAATGACTCCTACGACGCGAGTAATACCTTATTAGCTGGATATGCATCTGTTAATTATGCATTAGGGAAAAAATTCAACATCATCGCTGGTGTTCGTGCGGAGCAGAATAGTCAGAAATTGAATTCTGCCGACTTAGTTGGCAAGGCAATCAATTACGACAATACACGCTTGGATTTATTGCCTTCCATGAATGTTACGTACAACTTTACTGAAAAGTCATTATTGCGTTTAGCATATGGTAAGACCTTAAATCGTCCTGAATTTCGTGAGCTTGCACCATTTTCGTTTTATGATTTCGTAAATAATCGGACGGTATCTGGTAATCCAACATTGAAGAATGCGAACATTCAAAACTTTGATTTCAGATATGAATTCTATCCAACGCCAGCTGAATTAATTAGTATTGCGGCGTTTTACAAAGATTTCAAAAATCCAATTGAAGTTGTTTTCGCGTCGGGAGCTAATCCACTATTGAATTTTTCGAATGCAGAGTCGGCATTCTCTACAGGATTAGAAGCTGAGATTCGCAAGAATTTAGGTGCGAATTCTCCTAACTCTATATTGGGTCGCACGAGTTTGGTACTTAACGGAACATACATCTATAGCCGCGTAAAATTGGATGAAAAGCTGGCAGCTGATCAATCAGATAATCGCCCATTGCAAGGACAATCTCCTTATATCGTCAATGCTGGATTAAATTATAACGATACGCAGAAAGGCTTGCAATTGAATTTTAATTACAACGTCATTGGTAAACGTATTTTCGCAGTTGGTAACAACTTTGGTGCTCCATACCCAGATTGGTATGAGATCCCAAGAAATGTAATTGATTTTAATTTCTCTAAGCAGCTGACTAAAGCCATCATGATAAAGGGGGGTGTTAGTGATATCTTAAATCAAGGAAATATCATTTTGCAAGACGGAAATCAAGATCAGGTATTCGACCGTAATCAAGATCAAATTATTCAGAACTATGCGCCAGGTCGTGTAGCTTCTTTAGGACTTATAATTTCTCCATTTAATTAATTTTTCAATTTAAATTTTAACAAAAAAAGTGATGAAACGCTTACAAACAAACATGTTTAAAGTATTCGCTATGTTAGCTATCGCGGTAGTAACATTAGCAAGTTGCGAAAAGGAAGAAGAGATTTTTCCAGTTCCAACAATCTCTACGTCTGGTACGCTAGCTGGTATTCCAGGAGCTACAGTTACTGTGAAGGCATCAATCAATGCACCAGCAGGTATTAAGTCGATTACTGTTTTGAAGAATGGAGCTCCATTTGATTCAAA
>CAZUAZ010000073.1:0-6504 GCA_964618445.1 uncultured Aquirufa sp.
CGACTGACCACTCCTTTCATCTTCTAAATTTGCCTGTTTATCTACTTGTTTATTTTGCAACAATGTTGCATATTTGTATAATGTTTAACTTGTATCATTCTTTACAATTAAACTAATTTTACCCATGAAACACATTTTTACATTTTTAGCATTGTTGGCTATTTCTACTAGCTGCCATAAAGAGGATCATGAACCACATGACGATAATGAATTAATTACTACTGTCAAATTAGAATTCAAGCCAGTAACAAATGCTTCACTTCCTACTAAATCATTTCTATGGAAAGACACGCAAGGTGATGGTGTGATGGATTCTGTAGATCCAATTGAGTTAGAAAAAAATACGACCTATGAAATGAAGGTATCCTTACTTGATGAAACTAAGAAACCTGCATTTGATATATCTAAAGAAGTTGAGGAAGAAGGGGATGTGCATTTGTTCGTGTTTAAATCAAATCCACTAAGCTTATTGAGTGTTCAGATTAAAGATTTAGATAAAAAAGGAATGCCTATTGGATTGCGTTCTGAAGTTAAATCGCAATTTGCTGCCGGTACCGGCAAGTTCAATGTAATTCTTAAGCATCAGCCTCCTGTCGGTGGAAGAGCTGTCAAGACTGGCAGAGAAGAAGGTGGATCTACCGACGTAGATGTTACATTTCCAGTAAATATTAAATAATTAGCAATATGTCTAAATATAGGCCCGTCAAACAATTTATGCTGCTTGAAAAGTTAGGATTATTCCTTTCTTTAGCCTGTGCCATACATTGTTTGGCGATGCCTTTTGTTCTTTTTTTTGCTCCCTATTTTATTGGAACCTACGCTTTTGGTCCTGTTGTGGAATGGGTTTTAGTGGTGAGTAGTTTTATGTTAGCGGCTTATTTGCTTATTGCCGACTACCTCTTGCATCGAAATGTTTGGCCATTGGTATTTCTAGGTATCGGATTGTTTATTAAGTTAATTGATATTTTTATAGGCCAGCAATCCGATGAGTGGATTTTCGGTTCCCTTTTAGGCGTATCCGTCGCTTATGCGTATTGGATTAATTTCAAACACAAATCAGCCTGCACCTGTAAAATCAAATCCTAGCGCTTTTAAACACGCAGGTTTTTGTATCTTTATGATGTTTTGCATCGTTTAAGATCTTAATTTAGTGAGTACATATCAATCTGCTGTTTACGAACCGGTCATAGGGCTTGAAATTCATGCCCAGCTTCAAACAAATTCTAAAATATTTGCTAGCGATCGCGTATTGTTCGGACAAGAGGCAAATACCCTAATTTCACCAATTACCCTCGGTCACCCAGGTACACTTCCCCACCTTAATAAAAAGGCAGTGGAATTTGCAATTAAAATGGGGATTGCCCTCGGCTGCGAAATAACCCGTTGGCAAAACTTCGATCGTAAAAATTATTTCTATCCCGATCTTCCAAAAGGATACCAAATTACCCAAGATAAAACACCCATCTGTATGGGTGGCTCCATTCAAGTACATTTAGCTGCTGGTCCAAAGCATTTGCCTTTTCACCACATCCATTTAGAAGAGGATGCAGGTAAATCACTTCATGAAGGTGATAATCCTTTCAGTTTCATTGATTACAATCGAGCTGGGACTCCTCTAATCGAAATGGTTACCGAACCTGCAATTCATTCTGCCGAAGAAGCTTTTGCCATGATTTCAGAAGTGCGAAAATTGGTTCGTTACCTTGGAATCTGTGATGGTAATATGGAAGAAGGATCCTTGCGTGCAGACGTAAATATTTCGCTTCGTCCAATTGGTTCACAAACCTTAGGTACCAAGGTTGAAATCAAAAACATGAATTCGTTGCGTAACATTCAGCGGGCAATTGAATATGAATGTCGCCGACAAGAAGCTGCGTTACTTGCCGGAGAAAAATTGGTGCAAGAAACGCGGACTTTTGATGCGCATACAGGCAAAACAGCTAGTATGCGTGTTAAAGAAACCATGAATGACTACCGCTATTTTCCGGAACCGGATTTGGCGCCTTTGGAAATTTCAGATAAATGGATTGCTGAAATTAAATCAAATATGCCCCTGCTACCCTGGGAGCAAGAATTGCAATTGGTTAATACCTACCTCCTATCAGCCTACGATGCTCACTTTCTCGCCGAAACACGCGAAATGGCTTTGTATTTTGTCGAAACGACCAAGCATACGAAGGCTTATAAATCGGTGGCCAACTGGCTTATGGGTCCTGTTAAATCCCATTTAAATGATGCGGGGAACACAATTGAGCAATTTGAGTTAGCACCAGAGACATTAGCTGCTATCATTGAGCTAGTCGAAAAAGGAATCATAACACATAATCTAGCAGCCCAACAGTTGTTTCCGTTGTGCTTGCAATCGCCTGCATTGGCACCAAGTACCTTAGTGGAACAGCAAGGTTGGTTAGTGCAATCAAATACAGATGAGCTTCCAGCCTTTGTTGAAGCGGCATTAGCGGCTTATCCAGCAAAGGTCAACGAGTATCGTCAAGGGAAGAAAGGTTTACTCGCATTGTTTGTTGGCGAAGTGATGAAACGTTCAAAGGGTACGGCGGATCCGAAACGTGTCAATCAGTTAGTCGCTGAAGCGCTAAATAAAAACTAATATGAAACAGCTATTTTTATTTCTTTTGTTTTCAGGTCCATGTGCCCTGCTTGCACAAGACTATGAAATTCGTGTACAAGCAAATCAAGTAGTTCCTTCTAAGCGCATTTTTCTGGAGTTTATTAATGGACGTGGTCAGGCTGTCAAAATAGACTCCATGCTTCCGAATGCGAAAAAGGAGGTTTTATTTAAGGGGAAAGTGTTGGATCAGGGTGGTTTTTATTTAGTTAACTTCTTTGACATAGCTAATCCACAGAAGGTCCTTTTAATCTTGGAAGGAGGTGAGAAAATTAGTGTTCAAGCGGAGGGAATCAATACGCCAGAAAAGAGTGGTGCATTCAGTGTCCAAGGCAATACGCCCAATATTCAGTTTATGAATCAAATTCTTGAATTATCATCAAATTTGCAGAAGCGGGTAGCTGTTTGGAATGCGGAATTTCAGAAGAATCCAAAAGATCAGGCACGCATTCAGGCAGTCTTTGAACAAGCACAACAAGAGCAATTCACGCAAATCAAGGCATTAATTCCTCAGATGGGCACAAATTTGGTGGCTTTATGGGCGACTAATTTTTTGCCAGCAGAATCTGAAATAGCCACTTTGGAAGAAATTGGAGCTCGTTTTGCACAAGCTCGCCCCAATCATCCCCAGGTAAAGCCATTTCTTGAAAATTTGAATCGAATAAAGGGCGCTTCTGAAGGGTCTGAAGCTCCAGAAATTGCCCTAAATACTCCAGAGGGGGCTGTTTTGCCTTTGTCTTCTTTACGTGGCAAGTATGTGTTAATTGATTTTTGGGCAAGCTGGTGCGGACCTTGTCGGCGCGAAAACCCCAATGTCATCAAAACTTACGCCAAGTATAAGGATAAAGGTTTTGAAATTTATGGGGTGAGTTTGGATAAGGACCGACAAGCTTGGTTGAAAGCCATTGAAGTAGATCAGTTAACGTGGAAGCATGTTTCAGATTTACAATATTGGAATTCGGTGGCAGCACAGGCGTATCAGGTATCGTCTATTCCGATGACTTTTTTAGTCGATCCACAAGGGAAGATTATTGCCAAAGGCCTACGTGGCGAGACCCTGAATCAATATTTAGAAAATTTATTTAGCGGGAAGTAATTATGAAAGTAGCGATCATCGGCTGTGGAAATATGGGAATGGCATTTGCTAATTCCTTTATTCAATACAATTTGGTACAAAAGGCAGATTTGCTCTTGGTGGAGAAAAATCAAGAACGTGGTGTTCAGTTGCAAGAGCAGAAATCTGGCATTGTTGTTGACACAATTTCGAGTAAGATTTCACAGGCTGATTTGATTATTTTATCGGTTAAGCCTCAGGATTATGCAGCTGTTTCACTTGATTTGAAATCATACCTGAAGAAGAGTCAAGTGGTCTTATCTATTATGGCTGGAATTCCAATTGCTCAAATTCAGTCAAGTCTTTCACATGATTTGGTGATACGTGCGATGCCCAATACACCGGCACTTTTAGGCATGGGGATGACCGCTTTTGCGGCGGCGGAGCAGGTAGGTCTTTCGGATATTCGAAAGGTCGAAAATTTGATTAATTCTACTGGCCGTGCCGTGTTTTTGGAAGATGAAAAATTGTTAGATGCCGTTACCGGCTTGAGCGGGAGTGGTCCTGCTTATTTTTTCTATTTGATTAAATCGATGATTGATGCGGGGATTGCCATGGGGTTTGACCCGGCGATGTCTTCTTTGTTGGTCAAGCAAACCATGTTAGGTTCGTATCATTTGATGCAAACAAGTGATAAAACATTAGATGAATTGATTCAAGCGGTGGCATCCAAAGGAGGTACTACAGAAGCTGCGCTACGGGTTTTTCAGGAAAAGCTTGTGGGAGAAGGCCTACAACAGGGTATTTATGCTGCGCGTGATCGTGCAGTTGAGTTAGCTAAATAAGCCATCAAAAGACTCCATTGGCATCATTTGACTTATACTTTCTCCATTTGGGGAGAAATTAGGATTTGTGCTCGCGAATAATTGTTCAATAAGCGACCTAGTTTCCTCTTGATTGAGTGCCCGTTGTTGGAATCGAATGGCAGATCGATTGGCCATAGATTGTGCGATTTTCTCTGATCGTTTGACATCTAAATCGGACGCGGCATGTTTAATTTGTTCTAAAATGCCTTCAAGTATTGATTGCCCATCCTCATCCCCAATTTCGGTTGGCACACCTACTATATGCGTTTGTCCCAGCTCATTCGTTTCTAAACGAAAGCCCAAATCATTAATTTCTGCACCTATTTCAGCCAAGAGTACCTGGTCGGCAGGGTTAATGGTCATCAACTGTGGAAATAAGACTTGTTGGGACGCGCCATTTTTTCGATTCAAATTCTCCATGAATTGATCATACATAATCCGTTGGTAAGCACGTTTCTGGTCGATGACCAATGCGCCATTGGACATGCTAACGATAATATACTTATTCAATACTTGAATGTATTGCAGTTTATTATTGAGTTCAGTTCCGCGGTTCCATGCGTTTGCTTTGCTTTGAATCGTTGTGGATTCGTGGATTGAATTAATTCCGCTGGCAAATAAGTTGGCTTGTTGGGCCGGGGCCTGCTGTTCAAAAGCGTCTATATTGTTTTGTAGGCCTTCGTATAGTTGTTTCCAAGCGTCGTGGGCAGCCTTGGGCTTATGTGATTCGGTATAAGCAGACTGAGGTTCTTGTCCGCGTCCTTCTGCCCGGAAGGGGCTATTGAAATTGACATTACTATCAAAGTCGAGTGAAGGAATTAAATTATGTATTGAGAGTGTTTTCCGAACGGCCGCTTGAATGATTGCATAAATAGATCGTTCGTCGTCGAATTTAATCTCTGTTTTTGTTGGGTGCACATTGATGTCAATGTGCTGGGGATCGATACTTAGAAATAATACATAGAATGGGAAAGCTCCATCGGGCAATAAGCGTTCGTAGGCGCTCATGACAGCGTGGTTCAGGTAGGAATTCTTGATGAATCGATCGTTCACAAAGAAGAATTGTTCACCACGTGTTTTTTTCGCATGTTCGGGTTTCCCTACGTAACCTTTTATGGAAACATAATTGGTATTTTCTTCGCAGGATGCAAGTTGTTCGCGGTAGCTTTTTCCGAATAGGTCAACAATCCGTTTACCTAGTTTTTCAGCGGGTAGTGCATAGGTTTCTTGTTCATTTTGGATAAATGAAAAGGTAACTTCGGGATGAGCTAGGGCGATTCGTTGGAATTCGTCTAAAATATGTCGGATTTCAACCGGGTTAGATTTTAGAAAATTGCGTCGTGCTGGAATGTTGTAAAACAAGTTTTTGACGGCAATGGATGTCCCTATTGGGGATTGAATGTTTTCTTGTGCTTTCAAAACGGAACCATCAATTTTGATGTGGGTGCCGAGTTCGTCGCTGGGGCGTCGGGTTTTCAGTTCGACTTGCGATACGGAGGCGATGGATGCCATGGCTTCGCCACGGAATCCCATCGTTTTGATATGGAAAAGGTCTTCGGCTTTTCTGATTTTGGAAGTAGCATGGCGTTCGAAACACATGCGTGCATCGGTTTCCGACATGCCTGAACCGTTATCGATGACTTGTACGATTCCTTTTCCGGCATCTTTAATGATGAGTTGGATTTGAGTCGCTCCGGCGTCTATGGAGTTCTCCATCAGTTCTTTGACGACGGAAGCGGGTCTTTGCACGACTTCTCCGGCCGCAATTTGATTTGCGATGGCATCGGGGAGGAGTTGAATTAAATCGTGCATGGGTAAAAGGGCAATTAGAGTTCAAATAAAGCAAAAAAAAGGGAATGTTGCCATTCCCTTTTTTTATAAATCAAGTAAGTGATTACTTAATTTCAACTTCAGCACCAGCTTCTTCTAAAGATTTCTTCAAACCTTCAGCTTCGTCT
>CAZUAZ010000074.1:0-6262 GCA_964618445.1 uncultured Aquirufa sp.
CTATTTAAAACAAAAAGTGGATGCGGGTGCTGATTACATTGTAACCCAAATGTTTTTTAACAATCAACATTACTTTGATTTCGTTGCTAAATGTCGGGCCATGGATATTCATGTTCCGATTATTCCAGGATTGAAGCCTATTGCGACCGCACGTCAGTTGGAGATTCTACCTGAAATATTCCATTTAGAAATGCCAGAAGCCTTAGCAAAGGAAGTACGCGCGTGTACCACAAATGCTGCGATTAAGCAGGTGGGCGTGGAATGGGCGGTCCAACAAGGCCGTGAGCTAATGCAAGCGGGTGTTCCAGCCTTACATTTTTATACGATGAGTAAGTCGGATAGTGTGCATGCCATTGCCTCGCAATTATTTTAGTTGCACTTGTTTCCAATTTGATCCATTTTTGATTCGGTTGACTTGCGTTGAGGTGACGCCAAATTGCTTGGCAATCATTTTGATGCGGTTTTTACCCGTGCGTAGCATCTGCTTGATGAGTAATACTTGCGCGATACTCAATTTGTAATTTTTGGTCCGCAAGGGCATTTTTTTTTGCAGTATGGCGGGATTACGTAAGTTGTGGGCCGTCAGTGCGTCACGTGTGACCCAAGCCAAATTCGCCACATGGTTGTTTTTTTTATCGAAATCTCGATGGATAACAAACGTTGCCTCTGGATTTGTACGCGGAATGAAGAGTTCAGCGACCATTTTGTGCACATACCGATTGATTGATTTTCCTTGATGTCGCATGTTCAACGAGCGATAGTTTTGAATGCAGGAACCCAAAATGATTTTCCCTTTTGGGTTGGATTTGAAGCTTTTAATTCGACCGAAATTCGAAATTTCCACATGGATTTCGATGGGCCAATCAGGGGATTGAATACGTTTCCATTGTTCAATCCATAAGGTAGGAGTTGAATACATGTCTTTTATTAGTGGTTGTGATGTAATTACGACTTTTTAATCTAGAAAACGCCTGTTTTTATGCTATTATTGCACCACAAAACTGATAAACATACATGCGCGTTTTAGTCTATGGTGCATCCACCAATCCAGCTCGATATGCTTTTATGGCTACGGAATTATTGCTTTCGAAAGGGCATGAAGTGATTTTGGTGGGACACAAGCCTGGAGAAATTGGGGGAATTGATATACAGGCGGGCCAGCCGGACTTGGTTGATATTCACACCATTACGTTATATGTAGGGCCCAAAAATCAGTTGGATCTTTTGGCATATGTAAGGCGACTTCAGCCGAAACGGGTGATTTTTAACCCAGGTACTGAAAATCCAGACTTAATGAAGCAGCTTGCTGCGGAGGGGATGGAAGTAGAAGAGGCCTGCACGCTGGTGATGTTGCATACAGGCCAATTTTAATTTATACGGCAGTCAGGGTGAATTCGAATTCTTCCATGATCAAATTGGCCAATAATTTCTTGCACGCTTCCGTTACAATTTCATGAGCAACGGCCTCAGATGCCGCTTCTAATTGCAATGTGATATGTTTTCCAATACGCACATCAGAAACCTGTGTGATATTTAAATTTTGTAAGCCAATACGAACTGCTTTTCCTTGAGGGTCAAGAATTTCTTTTTGGGGCATTACATTGATTTCTGCGATAAATTTCATTTTTGTTTGATATTAAGTAACGAAAGGATAAACGATAATATGATATAGGAAGCAACTAAAATCGGGAAAGCTGCAAATTTAAGCAATACGAGTATAGCAACACAATAAATCAGAAATAAGTAGCGCATTTGATTCGCAGCCCATCCCCAAGATTTAAATTTAAAGGCCATCAACGGAAATTCAGCGACCAATAAATAACTCATGATAATGCTGTAAATCAATAAGCCTTTGAAGTGTAATATATACGGACTGAATTCTGGTTGGAAATGTAGAATTAATGGCAAAGAAGCCACTAATAGCCCATTTGCAGGTGTGGGGACCCCGATGAATTGGTCACTCTGGCGGGTATCAATGTTGAATTTTGCGAGTCGGTAGGCCGACATTAACGCCAGGGCAAAAACCATAAATGGTTTGTAGAATCCGAAAATCCCCACCGAGCATTGTGTACCACAACTTTGTTCAACGAGCGCGAAAAGGATGAAGCTTGGTAACACACCAAACGAAACCATATCTGCTAGGGAGTCTAATTGTTTACCTAATTCCGAATAGGCATGGAGTAATCGAGCTAAAAATCCATCTAAGAAATCACAAATAAGCGAAATGAAAATGCAATAGGAAGCCCAAAGTAAATTACCCTGCTTAACAAAATAAATACCCAGACAGCCCGCAAGCAGGTTGGCCAATGTTAACAGATTGGGGATCTCTTTTTTCATGCTTTTACATAGGGATTATGTTGCTTCTCTTCTCCAATCGATGTTTTAGCTCCGTGACCTGGATATACTAGCGTCTCCGTGGGCAATGTATATAATTGCGTTTGGATGCTATGCATTAAGTCGGCATGATTACATAACGGGAAATCGGTCCTTCCCACACTCCGTTTGAAAAGTACGTCTCCACCAATCACCCAGCCTTGCTTTTCCAAGTAGAAAGCCACGTGTCCGGGTGCATGACCTGGAACAAATAAAATTTGTATGTCAAATTCACCTATCTGAATACGCTCTGTTTCGCTAATCCATTGATCGACGTTTGCCGCCTGATAATGTGGAAATCCATACACTTCGGCGCGCTTACCCGCATCATCTAAAAGGGGTTTATCCTTGAGATGTAAGCAAAATGGAATTTGATATTCGGTTTGGAAAAAGGAAACGCCTAGCACATGGTCAATGTGTGCATGGGTATTCAAAATGTATTTCATTTGAATGCCTTTCTCGGTGATAAAATCTTTGATTTCTTTACGTTCTTCGTAGCTGTAGCAGCCTGGGTCGAAAACGATTCCATTTCCGGATTCATCCCACAATAAGTAGGTATTTTCTTGAAAGGGATTGAATTGGAAGACTTCGAGCTGTATCATAAACGCTACAAATTTCGGATTAATTATTGGTTTGGCCAAAAAGGAAAATACACGGAATTTTGTGCAGTTCAGGTTTTTGTGCCGACCAGTCTTTCAGTGTTTTTGTTTGAATAAATCCACCATCTCCTTGCAGGTTAGCGCCAATGGCTACTAAGGTATTTCCGGGAAGATGCTGGATCATATCCTCCAATAATCCATTATTTCGATAAGGGGTCTCGATAAACATGTGTGTTTCCCCCGTTTTTTCTGTTAGCTGAACTAGTTGCTCCATGCGCTTAATGCGCGCAGGTTTTTCGATGGGTAGGTAGCCATGAAAGGAGAACTTTTGGCCTGAAAAACCAGATCCCATCAGTGCGAGTAGGATCGAAGAGGGGCCTACGAGTGGAATAACTTCAATGCCCATTTCTTGGGCGATTCCTACGGCTAGGGCTCCTGGATCTGCGACACCAGGGCAACCTGCTTCGGAAATAACACCGATATAGGCTTCGCTTTGATGTTTTTGAAAGAAATCTAAGATTGACTTTTTCTGTGTGTCCTTATCTAGAATTTCAAATGTTAAAGAATCAATCGTGATTCCAAGTTTAAGTTCTGAGATGAATCTGCGTGCTGTCCGGACATTCTCGACAAGGAAATGTTGGCATTTTGAAATATATGCAGGTACTTCAGGCGCCAAGGAAGTTGACGAGGTATTTTCTGCAATGGGGCAGGGGATGAGTATCAGTTTCATAGGATTGACTGAATTACTTGAATGAACGCCTCGGGCTGGTCGGCCTGAACCCAGTGTCCAGCGTTTCCGACCGTATGTATGTCAAAATTCGGAAAGATTTCAGCGATGTAGCGTTCATCTTCCGGTTGGATATAATGAGAGTTTGCTCCTTTGATAAAGTGAATAGGCGTTTGGCAAGGGTTTTTGACCCATAATTCATGGCCGACTACATCAATGTTTTTGGTAATGACGGCCAGGTTGATTCGCCAGGCGAATTCCGCATCGTTTTTACGGTAGAGGTTCTTTAATAGAAATTGTCGAACGCCTTCTTGTTCTTCGAAGCGCTTGAGGTGTTCGTTGGCTTCCGTTCTTGACGCGATTGTTTTTAGGTCAATGCTATTTAATCCAGCTAAAATCGACGTGTGGTGTACCGGGTAAAATTTTGGTGCTATATCCACGATGATGAATTTATCGGAAAGCGTTGGATAGTTCAATGCGAATTGCATGACAACTTTACCGCCCATGGAGTGTCCAATGATGATCGGATTGGCCAGTTGATGCGTATCGATAAATTCTTTCAGGTCTTCCGACATCACTTGATAGTCGAATTCGTCGGACCAGGGTGATTGCCCGTGGTTTCGCTGGTCCACTAAATAGACTTGGTGGGTGCTGGCAAAAACTTTGGCGATGCCGAGCCAATTGTCTGAGCTGCCAAAAATGCCATGTAAAATAATCATGGCAGGTCCTTGTTCACCTACTTTTCGAAAATATAGTTCCATTATTTCAGGTAGATCGCTTTTTCTTTTTGAGGAATTGTTTGTCCAATAGGCTTTAAATCAAAGCCCGCAGCTTTGGCGAAAGTTTCAAAGGCGTCTTTGTTTGATTTTGAAACGGCGATTAATAAACCACCGGAGGTTTGTGGATCTGCCCCGATGAGCCGTTGGTTCTCTGTAATTCCTTCCTGTACTCGGTGACCATAACTTGCCCAATTGCGACTTGTTCCACCTGGGAAACATTTTTGGTCTAAGTAATGGTTTAGATTGTTCAGGGTTGGTATTTGCTCGAAAAACAACTCGGCGCTAACTCCAGAGCCGTCACACATTTCTACGAGGTGACCCATTAGGCCAAAACCGGTCACATCCGTTAGTGATTCCACATAAGCTAATGGCGCGATTTTTGCCCCAAAGGAATTTAGGGTACTCATTTGCTTAACGGCTGTAGCTAGGTCAGCATCCGAAACGATGCCTCTTTTTTGTGCTGTCGTTAAAATACCTACACCTAAGGGCTTGGTTAGGTATAGGAGCGCATTGGCAGAAGCTTGATCGTTTTGCTTTAAATTTTCTTTTTTGACTTTCCCGGTTACGGCCAATCCGAAAATCGGCTCTGGAGAATCAATGGAATGTCCGCCTGCCAATGGAATTCCGGCCTCAGCACATGCGGCACGGCCACCTTCTAGAACTTGACGGGCAATTTCGGGCGCAATTTTATCGACGGGCCAACCTAATATAGCGATAGCCATGAGGGGTTTGCCGCCCATGGCATAGATATCTGAAATGGCATTGGTGGCTGCAATTTTTCCGAAGTCGAATGGATTGTCGACAATCGGCATGAAGAAATCGGTTGTAGAAATAACTGCTTCTCCGTTTTCCCAATCAAACACAGCGGCGTCGTCGCGGCTTTCGTTTCCGACTAAAAGAAGCGGGTGATGTTTTTTAGGCGTATCCGATTGTAGGATTTGATCTAGTATTTGGGGAGATATTTTACATCCGCATCCGGCACCGTGGGAATAGGAAGTCAGTTTAATGGATTCTTCGTTTGCTTGCATAAGATAATTTCTGGTGCAAAATTATTCTTTAAATAATTAAAAATTATGTTTCTGTTAAATTTTAAACGGTTTTAGGACTAATCTAGGTTGGATTCATGTGTTAGAGTACATTATTCATGGCTTTAGTGCTATCAATCAACAAATTATAGAAAAAGTCTTTTCGAATCCTTTTGGAGTATTTGATTTTTTAGGTTTATTTTGTGGCTTCAATACTTCTATTTCATTTATAACTAAATTCCAAATTTATGCAGAGAAGGTTTATTACTCACTCAGTGTTATTAGGAGCGTTTTTTGCGCTACTCATGATGCTTCCCATTGGGCAGGTGTTTGCTCAAGGTTCAACTACTTCTGCCATCGCAGGTACAGTAGTGGACGAAAAAGGCGAAGGCCTACCAGGTGCCACGGTGATTGCGGTGCATGAGCCTACGGGTTCACGTTACGGTGCGTCTACACGTGCAGATGGACGTTACAATATTGTCAACATGCGTGTGGGTGGTCCTTATAAAGTGACTGTTACCTTCGTAGGTTACAAAGAATCTGCACAATCAGGAATTGTGTTGACATTGGCTTCTGAATTGCGTCAAAACTTCAAATTAGAAGTTAGTCAATCTCAGTTAGAAGAAGTTAAGGTTGTAGCTTCACGTAGTTCTGTGATTAACTCAGGACGTACGGGTGCGGCAACAACCGTTTCAAACTCTTCCATTACAACTTTACCTACCTTGAATCGTTCATTAGGTGATTTTGCGCGTTTAGATC
>CAZUAZ010000075.1:0-5557 GCA_964618445.1 uncultured Aquirufa sp.
TAAAACAGGTACAAAATGAATACGCATCCGTGACGCATTCCGATCTACCACCTCACATTCAAACTCCTGATTTTGAGAATTAATCTTTAAAGCTACTTGAGAGGCATCGGTTTTTAGTTGGCTTGCCAACATACCCCGAATTTCTTCTAACGTCATATATACACCAAAGGCCAACGAATTATCAACTCCATTCAAAGGTTTTATAATAGGTTTTATCGTCCGAGCCGTCAAATTTGCTCCTACTTGCAAACGAGTTTGAATCACTAAATCGCCTTGTAAACCAAGCTGCCCGAATTGCAAATCATGTAAATCCACGGCAAGTGAACTCATATTTAGCCCTTTGGGCAAAACAATCCCCGACCCAAAAATGCTATTCAATTTATCTGGAAGAATCCATTGATTCAGTTGGCTTTGTAGTTCCGAAGCTAGTACGGGATACTTAGGGATCAATAATTGGTCCACTACACCTCCTACTTGAACTGGAAAACCCAATACCTTAACACTTGGCTTTTCTGTCCATTGATTAACCAATTGAACCTCATCAATTTGGTAGTTGCCAAAAGTTTTTCCTTGCAAATGCAAGCTGATACCAGCGATAGATTTAGCATTGAGTACACCGGCTGAAATCCCAGCAATTTGCGGTTTAGCTTCCCATTTCATCGGAAAAACAACTTGCAATTGATTTGCACCGATTAGCTTATAACGAATAGATTGCTCCAAAGTACCCGAATAAGGAAAACCTAAAGAACTCGACTCGTTAGCCGAAATAACGCGTTGACCTACGCGCAAAAAACGACCGAACAAACTATCATAATTAATAAACGTTTTGACACGAATCGAAGAAAGCGCTGGCTCTGACAATTGGGATTTATACTGTGCAGCTACTCCTTTGGGCTGCGGAATGGATTTGCAGCCCGCAAATAAAAGCACAAGAAATAGAAAAAAATACTGCATAAAATCAGAAAAAAAGCCTCAATCTCAGGAAGAAATTGAGGCTACAGATAAGTCAATAAATCCTAGGTATACAAACCTCCATTCACATGAATCGTTTGACCCGTTACATAAGTAGATAAATCGGAACCTAAAAATAGACACACATCAGCCACCTCTTTCGCATCTCCCCCACGCTTTAACGGAATTGCCTTCTTCCACTCTTCGATGGCAGCCTCGTTTAATTCCTCTGTCATCTCCGTTTCAATAAAACCAGGTGCAATCGCATTACAACGAATATTACGCGAACCCAATTCCAAAGCCACCGACTTCGTAAAACCTATAATTCCTGCTTTAGATGCTGCATAGTTTGCTTGACCAGCATTTCCCTTTACGCCAACTACCGAAGTCATGTTAATTATGGAGCCAGATCTTGCCTTCATCATCGGCTTGCTAACTGCTTTGGTTAAATTAAACACCGACTTCAAATTCACTCGAATGACTTCATCCCATTGCTCTTCACTCATACGCATTAATAATCCATCGCGGGTTATACCTGCATTGTTGATCAGAATATCAATTTGACCAAAGTCATTAACCACAGCATCAGCTAATTCCTCTGCAGCGTCAAACATAGAGGCATCTGAACGATAACCTTTGGCTTTAATTCCAAAAGACTCCAGCTCTTTAACAAGCGATTCGCCTTTCTCCACGGAAGACAAATATGTGAAAGCCACATGCGCCCCAGATTGAGCAAACTGAAGTGCAATCGCACGACCTATTCCTCGGGATGCTCCTGTAACTAAAACTACTTTGTCTTTCACTAATTGCATGCTACTCATTATTTTTTGATTCGTTTCAATTGTATTACTTCTTCATCTTTGACATAATCCGCTTCGATAACTTCATCTGCCGCTAATTCACCTTTTAATATTTCTTCCGCTAATGGATCTTCTAAATATTTTTGAATCGCACGATTTAATGGTCTTGCGCCATATTGTGGATCATAACCTTTGTCCGCAATAAAATCTTTAGCAGCATCCGTCAACGTAACCGCAAAACCTAGATTCGTTAGACGTGTGAATAGCTTCACCAATAACAAATCAATAATTTGATGTAAATCCGTACGCTCTAATGAATTGAAAATAATGATATCATCTAAGCGATTAATGAACTCAGGAGCAAAAGCCTTCTTCAGTGCATTTTGAATTGTCGCACGCGCTGCTTCCTCCATGTTATCCACACGAGACTTTGTCGAGAACCCAATTCCTGAACCAAAATCCTTCAAATCACGCGCACCAATATTCGATGTCATAATAATAATCGTGTTGCGAAAATCAACTCTTCGGCCTAAACCATCCGTCAAAATACCATCATCTAATACTTGCAATAGTAAATTAAATACATCCGGATGTGCCTTTTCAATTTCATCCAATAAGACTACTGAATACGGCTTGCGACGAATTTTTTCTGTCAACTGACCACCTTCTTCATAGCCAACATATCCTGGAGGCGCTCCCACTAAACGAGAAACACTAAATTTCTCCATGTACTCACTCATATCAATACGTACAAGCGAATCCTCTTTATCAAATAAATAAGTGGCCAAAACCTTAGCCATTTCTGTTTTACCAACACCCGTAGGGCCTAGGAAAATGAATGAACCAATTGGTTTTTGTGGATCCTTTAAGCCGACACGTGTCCGTTGAATTGCTTTCACTAATTTCTTAACCGCATCACCCTGACCAATCACGTGCTTCGTCAATTCAGCCTCCATTTGAAGCAATTTCTCACCTTCTTTGGCCGCCACACGATTAACCGGAATACCAGTCATTTGCGCAATCACCTCAGCAACATTCTCCTCGTTGACCGTAAACTTTTGCTTCTTAGATTCTTCCTCCCAAATCTGCTTGGCTTGCTCTAATTGATCGATTAATTTCTTTTCACGATCACGCAATTGCGCAGCTTCCTCATATTTTTGAGACTTAACGACTTGATTTTTTTCTTTCTTAACAATCTCAATTTGATTTTCTAAGGCAACAATATCAGCCGGAACTTGAATGTTCGCAATGTGCACACGCGCACCTACCTCATCCATGACATCAATTGCCTTATCTGGCAAGAAACGATCTGAAATATAGCGATCCGATAATTTAACTGCTGAAACAATCGACTCAGGCGTATAAATCACGTGATGATGCTCCTCATACTTATCCTTGATATTATGTAGAATTTCAATCGTCTCATCGATGCTCGTGGCATCGACCATCACCGTTTGGAAACGACGTGCTAATGCACCATCCTTCTCAATGTATTGACGATATTCATCCAGCGTAGTAGCCCCAATAACTTGTATATCACCTCGCGCTAAGGCTGGTTTAAACATATTAGAGGCATCTAATGAACCAGAAGCACCACCAGCGCCTACTATCGTATGTAATTCGTCGATAAACAAAATCACGTCTGTCGACTTTTCTAATTCGTTCATGACTGCCTTCATACGCTCCTCGAATTGACCCCGGTATTTAGTACCAGCGACCAACGAAGCAATATCCAAGGTGACCACACGCTTACCAAATAAGACGCGCGAAACTTTCTTTTGAATAATACGTAAAGCCAAACCTTCTGCAATAGCCGTTTTACCCACACCTGGCTCACCTATTAAAATCGGGTTATTTTTTTTACGACGCGATAAAATTTGAGCGACACGCTCGATTTCTTTTTCACGGCCAACAATCGCATCTAGCTTACCATTTTCAGCAATCTTGGTTAAATCACGACCAAAATTATCCAACACAGGCGTCTTACTTTTCTCAGTACCTTTGGCCGAAGATGTTGCGTTTCCAGAAGAACCAGAAGGTCCCTGATTTCCGCCCGAATATAAACGCGAGTCATCATCATTATCGTCTGTATCCGAACTTGCTTTAGGCCCATGACCTTGACTTCCGTCTGATTGAAACTCAACCATTTCCTTAATCAAATCATAATAAACTTGATATTTCTCCAAGATCTGGGTCGCCACATTATCCTCATCACGCAAAATAGCCATCAACAAATGATCAGTCTCGACTGTATTGGTCTTAAAATACTTTGCTTCTAAATACGTTAACCGCAACACCTTTTCGGCTTGCTTGGTCAACGGAATATTCAACATGCTTTGCTTATCAAAAGTAGACCGACTGGTCGACGCGGTCGAATGCTCAATACTTTGACGTAATTGATCCAAGGACACGCCTGATTTGTGCAATAAATCTACACCGGGACCCTCTCCATCACGAATCATCCCAAGCATTAAATGCTCTGTTCCGATATAATCGTGACCCAAACGCAACGCTTCTTCACGTGCTAAGGCAATGACTTCTTTTACTTTATTCGAAAATTTGGCCTCCATAAATCCCTAATTAATTTTGAGCGAAAACACGTTAAAGCCGCTATTTGTTCAAACTTTGCATTAAAATATCATAAGATTCATTCCCATGATTCATCACTAAATCCAATACCGACAAATTTGGTTCAAAATGATCCCCAAAACATTGACGGTAAGGTATAACCTTATAATTAGATCGCTCTTCCCAACTTTCTTTCGCTTGTATCTGATTCCACTTAGAATCAACTACATCTAGTGCAAACGTATCTGTCAAGGAATGAGGTATCGTCTTTCCCAATACCTTAGTTAAAAACATAAAATAATGGATATTTAAATCTACTAAATATTTTGTTTTTTTTGCAAATATCTGCTGAATAAATGGTTCGAAATGTTCGTAGAATGGTGCATTCCCATAAGCTGCTTGAATTGCTCCTTTGTGCCTGCGAATCCAATCTTGCCCATAATCAATCTGAACATCTTTGGTTAATTGCTTTCCTCCTGAGGCATGAATAATAGGCACCGTTAACGTTTCGATACCATTTGCGCCTAAAATACGCGTACGATTCCTAAATGTTTGCTTTGGGAAATTTTCAAAAACCTCAAACTGAACCTCAGAAGCGGCATAAACTAATGCCATATATTCAATTGAGGGTAAATAATGAATCTCAATGCGCATTCCAAAAATTAATCGGATATTTGCAAAACTACTAGAATAAACTCATTAACCATTAGAAAACAGGCTATGTTTTTTTATCGCTTACTCGGCAAATTACCTCTTTCTGTTCTCTATGGGCTCGCTAGCAGTGTCCGGTTCATTTTCAATTATGTGTTGGCTTACCGGAAGAAAGTGATTGAGGCCAACTTGAAAAATTCATTTCCAACGAAATCAGATGCCGAAATCAGGACTCTCCGAAACAAATTCTATGGGTATTTAACGGACCAATTAGTTGAATTTTTCTATGGGGTTCGCATCAGTCCTGCTGAAATGATGCAACGCATTCGCTTCGTTAACGAAGAGATAATCACCTCACACCTAAACAATAATCAACCCGTTGTCTTAGTTGCCGGACATCAAGGGAATTGGGAATGGGCAATTCATCGTCTTGGTTTATCCGGAAATGCATATGATGTGGTGTACCAGCGATTAAATAATAAAGATTTCAATGCATTCACCATGGAAGTGCGTAGTCGCTTTCAAGGCGTAACTCTTTTGGAAAAAAGAGAGTCCATTGTGGCTTCACGTGAACGAAAAGATATTCC
>CAZUAZ010000076.1:0-2498 GCA_964618445.1 uncultured Aquirufa sp.
GATTTGCACCTTCGTAAAGTGCCCGACTACCGAAATAGAAATTTAGATTGGATATAGATAACATGGGTGCAAAGATAATCGTTTATATCCAATCAAACAGCCTAGGCACTTAAACGATTTCGGGCATCTTTACCGCCTAAATAGGGACATTCAAATAGCTTATTGAAGTTTTCAAATTTTGACGGTGTTTTGTTGTAGCCCAATGCTTTCGAAAGTGACGTCGTTCGGTTATTATCTCCCATCGACCATTCGATATCTTCCATCGTCATTTGACTCGGATGCTCGTAGCCACAGGCATGTGCGATATCCGCAATTTCTTTGACTAAGGTTTGGTGGTATTGATAGAATCGTTCGCTCTTTAGGTTGATGTCAATGCCACTTTGTAGCCATTTGCTCGAGGTGGCAATACCCGTTGGACATGTATTTGTATGGCATTTTTGTGCTTGAATACAGCCAATGGACATCATTGCTTCCCGGGCTATGTTCACTGAATCAGCCCCCATAGCAAATGCCATCAAGGCTTTTTCAGGGAATCCAAGCTTTCCAGAGGCAATGAAAAATATTTTATCTGTTAGTTCATGGCGCTGAAATATTTGATACACTTTGGCAAATGCAAACGTAAAAGGCATGGAAACGTGATCCGCAAACGCATGCGGAGCTGCACCTGTTCCTCCTTCACCACCATCAATCGTAATGAAATCGGGTCCTTGATTATGCTTTTTCATGTAGGTGGCTAATTCCTCCCATTGTTCTAATTTTCCGATGGCGGATTTAATGCCAATGGGCAGTCCGGTGGCTGCCGCCATGCGTTCGATGAAATCAACGAGTTCTGGAATCGTCGAAAATTCGGAATGGAATGCAGGAGAGAAGGCATCTTTGCCGATTTCAATGCCACGAATCTCGGCAATCTCCTTACTTACTTTGGATGCCGGTAACATACCGCCTTTGCCAGGTTTTGCTCCTTGGGAAAGTTTAAGTTCAATGGCTTTTAGTTGGGGATTCTCATGTACCTTCTGGATCAACTTTTCCATTGAAAACGAACCGTCCAATTCTCTAACACCAAAATAGGCTGTTCCGATATTTAAAACCACATCAGCTCCCATTTGATGATATGGCGATAGTGATCCTTCACCGGTATTATGGAAACAGCCAGCTAGTTTGGCTCCAATATTTAGGGATTCAATGGCCTTAGCTGATAACGAGCCAAAACTCATCCCAGAAATATTGACTATAGAGTAAGGACGGTACGGTTTTGCTCGATTATGGTGTAGTCCAATGACTTTATTGGCAGGTACTGCACCTGGATTCTTTCTTGAAAAATGATCTGCAGGAGCATTATAGCCCATCATGGCATTCTTAATGAAGATGTAACCCGGGGCATTAAAATCTTGGTCTGAACCAAAACCCTGTAGGTTGTTTTCCCTTTTTGATGAAGCATAAATCCACGACCTTTCTTGCCGATTAAAGGGAAGTTCCTCACGGTTATTGGCTACAATATACTGCCTCAATTCGGGGCCAATTTGCTCTAACCAATACCTTAAATGACCTACTAATGGAAAATTGTGTGAGATGGTGTGTTTTTTCTGAATAAATACATCTCGAATAATAACTACTACTAGGATACAAACGATCCAGAACCAAATCGAATTTATGATTGTCATTTGTTGATGATTTTGCGCAAAATTGCATAATTTTTCCCAATTCTTATTTTTATCTTTGTCGTTTATTTTATCCATGCAAGCAGATTTTTTTCAGTTAAAGCAATTCGTCATTTCTGTCTTTACAGCCATTGGTTGTTCAGAGGAAGATGCTGAATTAGCCGCCAATGTCTTAGTGTCTGCGGATGCTCGAGGAATTGATTCCCATGGGGTAGCTCGATTAGCTGGATATGTTCGATTATTCGATCATGGCCGACTGAACACCAAACCAAACATCAAAATTCTTCATGAGTCACCTTCAACCGCCTTGTTAGACGGTGATCGTGGGTTAGGATTAGTTGTCGGCCCCAAAGCGATGGAAATAGCTTGTGAAAAAGCGGCTATCGCTGGAACCGGCTGGGTTGCTGTTCAAAATTCAAATCATTTTGGTATTGCTGGGTATCATGCGATGAAGGCGGTGCCCCAACAAATGATAGGTTGGGCCATGACGCATGCAGCTCCTTTAGTCACGCCTACCTTTTCAAAAGAAAAATTATTAGGAACTAATCCAATTGCGGTAGCGATTCCTGCGAAGGAAGAACCTGCGTTTTTGGCCGACTTTGCATCCACTGCGGTGGCGTATGGCAAGTTGGAGATTTTACAGCGTAAAGGATTAGATACGCCAGATGGATGGGTTCAAGATAAAGATGGAAATCCATGCAATGATGCATTTGCCATCAAAAATGGCGGCGCACTTTTACCTTTAGGTGGGGATCGTGAACATGGATCACATAAAGGGTATGGTTTGGGTGCTGTCGTAGATATCTTATCTGGTGTTTTGTCTGGGGCTAATTTTGGTCC
>CAZUAZ010000076.1:2598-4958 GCA_964618445.1 uncultured Aquirufa sp.
GAGATGGTATTCCATTATTGGAACCCGTAGTAGCAGATTTGTCGGCCTTAGCCTCTCGCTTTCACTTAGACTTTAAATTAGATTAATATGGTGCCTAATAAGCGTATAAAGATTTTCATTTTGGGTTTCTCCTTGGTTACGGCCATGTTTTCCTATTATGTATGGCAAGTATTTAAAACACCCAATTTTAATGTTTCAGAAAATAAGAGCTTTGCTTTATTGATTCCGTCAGGTTCAGATTTTAATGTGGTGTTGGATACCTTGAAGAAACATGATTTGGTGCGAGACCAATTAAGCTTTCGATTTTTGGCGAAGGTGATGGGCGTCGCTTCGCGGGTTCGTCCTGGCCGTTACCTCATTTCAAGTGAAACGGGTAATTTCGAATTATTGCGAAAAATGCGAAATGGGAAACAAGATGCCATTAAAGTCGTGATTAATAATTTTAGGTTGAAAGAGGATATTGCTGGGAAATTAGGTCGCCAACTGAGATTTGATTCAACCTACATCTATCGCATGTTGGATTCAAATGCATTTGTAGCTTCTTATGGATACACTAAAGAGACTATTCCATGTTTGTTTATTCCTGATACCTATGAGGTTTTTTGGACGTCGTCATTTGAAGACTTGATGAAAAAAATGCAGCAGGCGAACAATCGGTTTTGGACAGATAAACGCATTAAGCAAGCAGTAGCATTGAATTTGACGCCAGTTCAAGCAGGAATTTTGGCTTCCATAGTCTATGGTGAAAGTAAAGAATCGAGTGAGCAAGCGCGCATTGCTGGGGTATATTGGAATCGTTTTCGCACAGGAATGCCACTTCAAGCAGATCCTACAATCGTTTTTGCTTGGAAGGATTTTACCATTAAGCGTGTGACGGGTAAGTATACAGCGATTAATTCCCCCTATAACACGTATCGTAACATAGGTTTACCTCCGGGTCCGATATCCATTCCACCCCGTGATGTTATTGACAAAGTCCTGAATTTGGAGAAACATGAATTCCTTTATTTTTGCGCGAAGGAAGATTTTTCGGGTATGCATAATTTTGCTGTCACGTATGAAGAGCATCTAGTGAATGCCGCAAAATATCAATCGGCCTTAGATGGTTTAAAAATTCATTAATATGTATGCACACGCCATTAAATACCGTGTTTGTTATGCGGATACGGACCAAATGGGCTACGTATATTACGGAAATTATGCTCGGTTGTATGAAATTGCGCGGGTGGAGACCTTGCGCAGTTTAGGCGTGAGCTATCGCGATTTAGAGAATAATGGAATTGGTTTGCCAGTCATTGAGCATTACACCAAATTTCATGCACCCGGGTTATATGATGATGAATTAACGGTTATTTGTCAAGTGGAAGAGATGCCTGCCGCGCGGATTAGATTTAGTTATCGTATTAAAAATGAGGCTGGAGAGTTAATAAATGAGGGAAATACGACGCTAGTTTTTATGACGTTGGCAAACAAAAAGGTAATTAAAGCACCTGAGTTTGTGTTAAATGCCTTACGTCCTTACTTTGAATTATGAGACAGAATTTCATCAAAGAACTTAAGTTGATTTGGCGTGAGTACGAGGAGCATTATGTGCTCGTTCGTGTGATTTCTATTTTGTATCAAAAGATTTTTCAGTTTGACATTGACGTACGCGCGGCTGCAGTTGCGTACAACTTTACATTAGCTGTATTCCCCACAATCATCTTTTTATTCAGTTTGTTGCCCTACATGCCCATTGATCATCTTGATTATAAGATTATATCCTTTATCAAGGCCACTGTACCTAAGAATTTACAAGCTGATTTGACTGAGTTAATTACGGAGATTGTGAATAAGAAAAGGGGAGGTGTGCTCTCATTTGGTTTTATTTTTGCTTTATATGCATCCACAAGTGGCATTATGGCCTTAATTCGTTCGTTTAATTTGACCTATAAGACGAATGACAATCGAGGTTTTCTTAAAGAGCGCGCTGTGGCAGTTGGCTTAAACTTCTTGTTGACCTTTGTCTTAATCACCTCGTTTGTGGTCTTTATCATGGGTAACTTCATCGTGAAGTATCTTGCCAAAGAAGGTATTTTAGAGTATAACTTCACGTTTTACCTGACGAAGGTGTTGACCTACCTAATCATCTTTTCCGTCTTCTTTTTTACGATATCGATTATATATTATTATGCGCCAGCCATTCATAAACGTTGGAAGTTTTTCAATGCAGGCTCGATTACAGCCTCTATTTTGACGATTTTAATTACTAATGTGTTCTCGTATTATTTGGTCAATTTTGCCACGTATCATAAAATTTATGGGTCGATTGGTTCGCTAATAGCCTTAATGGTATGGTTGTATTTTATCTCACTTATTTT
>CAZUAZ010000077.1:0-4491 GCA_964618445.1 uncultured Aquirufa sp.
ATCGTGGGATTTACCTTTGGGACCTTAGATTACCAATTTTGGCCAGTCGTGTTCTTAGGAATTTCAACCATGTGTTTATATGCAGGTGGAGTCGTATTTAATGATGTTTTTGACCATGAATTGGATATTTTAGAGCGTCCAGAGCGAGCCTTACCAAGCGGTAGAATCCAACGAGCTGAAGCGGTATTCGGTGGAATTGTGTTATTGTCATTGGGAATTTTTTTAGCTTTTTGGCAGAGCCGACTAAGCGGCATCGTTGCCGTGCTCGTTACTATTCATGCTTTGTTTTACGATTTCAAGGGCAAGCACATGCGTATTTTTGGCCCTATTAATATGGGATTATGTCGGGCTTTCAACTTGATGTTAGGTATGAGCGTTTATGAATTAGGTGTATTGGAACATTTTTACTTGATTCTCATTCCGTTGATTTACATCGCTGCCATTACCTTAGTGAGTCGCGGAGAGGTACACGGTAGCCAGTCGGCACCTTTATGGTTTGCTGCCATTTTATTCATCATCGTTCATGCAAGCCAATTGGCCGTAGGCTATCAAGCCGGTAAAATGGTTTATATGTTACCTTTCGTTCTGGTCCATGTGTATTTAATCTTTGCCAAATTAATCCCGGCCATTAAAAAACCAATCGGTCCCAATATAGGCCAAACGGTAAAGACTGGGGTTTTGACACTAATTTTAATGAATGCTGCTTGGGTGAGTTTAAGTGAACAATATTACATGGCTTTTGTTACCTTAGCGTTATTGCCAATTTCCATGTGGGTGGGCAAAAAATTCGCCGTTTCATAATTTATATTCATGCACGTATTACAACAGCAATTTCAAGTTCCCTTTCATTATCAAGTGATATTCACGAAACACTTGTTTGATGTGAGTAATAAAACCTTGTGTGATTTTATCTCGAATTTCGGCCAAAGTAATTTCCGCAAACGCATCTTATTTGTCATTGACAAAGGAGTAGCGGATGCACATCCTTCACTTACAAGCGCAATTGTTTCGTATTTTGAATCAAATTCAGTGGCCGATTTAGCCCCTGAAATCTTGGTTTTACCTGGTGGCGAAGTGTGCAAAAATGATCCAAGATTTTACGAAGAAGTAGTTCGAGCGATTGATGAACATCGCATCGACCGCCATTCATTTGTTGCGACAATAGGCGGTGGTGCGTTCTTAGACATGTCGGGCTACGCTGCAGCCATCTCCCACCGCGGAGTCAAGTTGATTCGTATACCCACTACCGTCCTCTCCCAGAATGATTCAGGGGTAGGCGTTAAAAATGGTGTCAATTACTTAGGAAAGAAGAATTTCTTGGGAACCTTCGCTCCTGCTGTAGCTGTATTTAATGATGTGGCATTTTTAGCGACCTTGGAAGATCGTGATTGGCGTTCTGGAATAGCGGAAGCGATTAAGGTTGCTCTGATCAAAGATTTAACTTTTTTCGAATGGCTAGAGGCTAATGTTTCAGCCATGAATGCCCGCAATGAAGAAGTCATGGTGGAACAGATTTATCGCTGTGCCGACTTACACATGAAACACATTTCAAGTGGTGACCCATTTGAATTGGGTTCTGCTCGTCCATTAGATTTTGGGCACTGGGCAGCACATAAACTGGAATACTTATCAGATTTTAACATACGGCACGGTGAGGCGGTTGCTATCGGAATTGCCTTGGATTGCGTGTACTCGCATTTAATTGGCGCGATAAGCCTATCCGATTGCGAACGTATTTTGGACGTTATTAAAGGCTTAGGATTTGATTTATATCATCCAGCTTTGGCAGAAAATGATTGCCAAAACCTACACAAAGGCTTACAAGAATTCCAAGAACATTTGGGCGGTCACTTGACCATCACCTTGTTGAAAGCCCTTGGAAAAGGGGAAGAAGTGCACGAAATGGACTTCAAAACGATCCAAGCATCCGTTGCTTTACTCGCCACCTACGCCTAATATGAAAACAGACTACGGACACCTGAGTTATTGTAGCAATATCCATCCTGGAGAGATTTGGGAAGAACATTTCTCTAATTTACAGGCGACCGTTCCGAAAGTTAAAAAAACCGTTTGCCCTGACCAAGCGATGGGGCTGGGTTTACGCATTGCCAATCAGGCGAGTATAGATTTAACTGAAAATCCCAACAAACTAACAGCTTTAAAAAACTGGCTAAAAGAAGAAGATATTTACATTTTTACGCTGAATGGATTCCCCTATGGAGGATTCCATAATACGATAGTTAAAGATCAAGTGCATGCGCCCGACTGGACGACGCAGGATCGCGTGAATTATACCCGGCGGTTAATCGATTTACTCGTACAATTATTGCCAGCAGAGCTGAACGAAGGCGGGATTTCCACTTCTCCCCTTTCTTATAAATACTGGTGGGATCAACGCGGTGCTGCGATTGGTCAAGCCACCATGGAATTATTGAAACTTGTTCCTTATTTAGCTCAAACCGAACAGAAAACGGGTAAATGGATTCACATTGATATCGAACCTGAACCGGATGGTTTAATAGAAAATCACCGCGAATTCGTTGATTGGTACACAAATACATTGATTCCTTTTGCGATTACTGCAGGAATTCCGGAGGATTGGGTGCGCCGACATATTCATATCTGTTTCGATGTGTGCCATTATGGAGTTTCATACGATAAACCTGCTGACTGTTTACAAGAATTAGTGGAAAAAAACATTTCTATCGGCAAGATTCAAATCAGCTCTGCCCTTCGCGTAGATTTGAGAAAAGATGCGTCAGCACGTATTGAAGCATTAAAAAAATACGAAGAGCCAACTTATCTGCATCAGGTCAAAGCCTTGAGAAAAGATGGCAGCTTTGTGCAGTTTAAGGATTTGGGAGAAGCACTGGCTCAATACAAAGAAGGAATTTATGACGAATGGCGTGTGCATTTCCATGTGCCATTGTTCCTAGATTCTTATGGTTTATTGAATTCCACCCAAGCAGAAATCGGCGAAACATTGGCTTTCCACCAGCATCACCATGTCACACGCATGATGGAAATTGAAACCTACACATGGGGCGTATTGCCAGCTAAATACCAAGAATCGATTGAAACCTCTATTGCAAGAGAGGTCACTTATATTCAAGACTTATTATGCAAAAAACCGTAGTCATTGATATCGTTGGCCTAAGTGAAAGCATTTTAGGTCGATATACTCCCTTTTTAGACACATATATTTCGGGTAAAAAGAAATCGAAAATCAAGCCTCCATTCCCGGCGGTAACAACCACATCTCAAAGTGTATATTTGACCGGAAAGTATCCGAGTTCTCATGGCATCGTAGGTAACGGCTGGTATGATAAAATGGATTCTGAAGTCAAGTTCTGGAAGCAATCCAATAAGTTGGTGGACGATGAAAAGATCTGGGATGCAGGACATAAAAAAGATTCAAATTTCACTTGTGCGAACTTGTTTTGGTGGTACAATATGTATTCATCAGTGGATTATTCTGTAACACCTCGTCCTCAATATCACTCAGACGGTGTAAAAATGCCAGATTGCTACAGCCATCCGGCTGATTTGCGAGATGAATTACAGGAAGCTTTTGGGACATTTCCCTTGTTTAATTTCTGGGGACCAAATGCGAATATCAAATCGACGAATTGGATAGCAGACGCGTCCATTTATGTAGACAAGAAATTTGATGCGACATTGACATTCATCTATTTGCCTCATTTGGATTATTGCTTACAGAAATTTGGGGTAGATTTTGAAAAGATTAAAGGCGATTTACAAGAGATTGACCAGGTAGTTGAACGATTGATTGCGCATTTCGAAAGCAAAGGAGCGAAAGTAATTATCCTTTCCGAATATGGAATAAATAACGTCGATAAACCCATTCATTTAAATCGCATTTTGCGGGAAGCTGGGTATATCGCTTTGCGGGAGGAACAAGGATTGGAATTATTGGATCCCGGTGCATCACGTGCTTTTGCTGTTTCTGATCATCAAATTGCACATGTGTATTGTCCCGATACATCCGTTTTGGATGAGGTCAAGCAGCTATTTAAACAAACCTTCGGTGTCAAAAAAGTGCTCTCAGGAGATGAATTAGCTGCATTTAACATCAATCACCCACGAGCGGGCGATTTAGTGTTGATTGCAGATTCTGATGCTTGGTTCACCTATTATTACTGGTTGGACGACAACAAGGCACCCGATTTTGCCCGTTGCGTAGACATCTTTAAGAAACCGGGGTACGATCCAGTTGAGATGTTTATGGACCCTAAAAATCCGTTGATTAAGTTGCGCGCCGCCTACAAACTGGCTCGTAAATTAGCCGGTTTCCGCTATCGTATGGATGTCATTCCATTGGACGCGACTTTAGTTAAAGGGTCGCATGGAAGTCCGTTTTGTGATGAAGCTTACTATCCCTTGTGTATTGCTGATAATCAGCATACTGACAACATGGAGCCTACGGAAGTTTATTCGTTGATTTGGAATACGGTATTTGAATAAATTAAT
>CAZUAZ010000078.1:0-1909 GCA_964618445.1 uncultured Aquirufa sp.
CCAATGGGAATAAAGGGTCCCTTGTGTTGGTTGATTTCTTGAATAAATTCTTTGGTAAATATTAACTGCTCCCGATGCATGGGATGATTTCTAATTTCACCCTCTTTGACTGGTAGAAACGTCCCAGCGCCTACATGTAGTGTCAAATAGCTCTCTTTGATGCCTTTTTTGTGTAAGGCATCAAAAATCTCTGGCGTAAAATGAAGACTCGCCGTAGGGGCGGCAACCGCACCTAAGACATTAGAAAAGATTGTTTGATATCTGTCTTGGTCTGAAGCTTGTGATTCCCTTTCCATGTAGGGAGGGAGTGGCATTTGGCCAATAATATCCAGCAATGCTGCAAATGAATAATCTCCATTCCAACGTATGCTTACTTGATTTGATTCACGATCAATCCATTCGAATGATAGCTCAATTGAGTCTTCTGAGGAAGTAACAACTTTTCGAAGTATTTCCCCTGATTTCCATCGTTTCTTATTTCCAATCAAACATTCCCAGCGAGATTCACCTTGTTGTTCCATGACAACTTGGGTAGCGACATTGTTTTCAATTGGCTTAAGAAGAAATAGTTCTATGGTTGTTCCTGTAGGCTTTTGGATATGAATCCGAGCGGGAATTACTTTGGTATTATTGCAAATCAACAAACTGTTTGGTGGCAATAAATTAGGAAACTCCTTAAAAACTGTATGGTTGATGTGTGGTCGCTTGTATACCAGTAAACGTGATCCATCCCGCTGATCCGTGGGAAAAAAGGCAATTTGGGAATCTGGTAAGTGATAATCAAACGCCTGAATGGAAACATCGGGCATATTTTTAATCATAGCTCTTCGTCAGTTGAATTAGGGTAGCTCCATAAGCGAGCTGGTAAATAAATCATCCAAATTAGAAAAAGGGCAATACCTACTTTAGGCAAATAACTATAATCGGCCTGATTTGTACGCTCATCATTTAGTAATAAGAGCACGCGAAATACCAGGATTAAATACGTATTAATTAAGGCCAATAAAAAATGAATCCAGTGTACACAAGTTTGCTGAATGATTAAGTCGCCTTTTTCAGCAAAAGCGTTTAAAAAATTACCAAAATAAGAACGCGGTATTTTTTCAACACTTTTGATTAACAACAAACCTAAAACATTTAAAATAGTGACTATGGCTGCTGTTAAATAGAAGATTTCTTCTTTGGGTAAAAAGCCATCTCCACGTCCCGTTTCGCCAAAATGCACGGCTGTAGGATCAGGTAAACCGCGGTAAACAAAAAGCAAACTGATGCCAAATGCGATCATGGATAACACGCGCCAAACTCGGGAAATAAATTTATCTATTGACATATCGTTGAAAAAGTTCACAAAATTAGTTTTGAAAAGCTTAAGACCCTAATGTTTCTTTGTATTTGATAAATACACGCTTTCTTTTGGATTAAACGATGAAAAAACTATTTTTGTTATTCATATGAAAATCTACACAAAACAAGGCGATAAAGGCTTTACTCGTTTGGCCGATGGCAAAGGAATCGCGAAGTCCGATTACCGATTAGAAGCGATTGGTGATATTGATGAGCTAAATTGCCACATGGGTATGTTGATTTGCCGCGTTGAGCCAAAGCTTGCGCAAAAACTGCAGCTAATTCAATCAAGCTTGTTTGTTCTGGGGGCATATGTCGCTAGTGACTCTCCTAAAGATCTTGGTAACATGGAATTGATTTCCTTGAAGGACATAGTAGCCATAGAGGAGAATATCGATGAAATGGATGCCCAATTAAGTCCTATGCGGTTTTTTATTTTACCAGGTGGACATGAAAGTATTGCCACCGCACAGATTACTCGGACCGTTTGTAGGCGCGCGGAGCGGAGTTTAATTCGCTGGGTGCAAGCCACAGAACAACCTAATTATGAAATTGCCATCGCGTA
>CAZUAZ010000078.1:2009-4387 GCA_964618445.1 uncultured Aquirufa sp.
TCTGTTTCTGGTGATATTCAAGTTTTTCGTCCGGAAGAGAATTTGAAACGATTTAATAAGTCAGCTCTTCGCATGTGCATGCCTGAGGTTCCTAAAGAGATTTTTTTGGATGGCTTGCGTACATTACTTAAACTTGATCAAGCTTGGGTTCCAGCAAAGGAAGGTTGCTCTTTGTACATACGTCCTTTTATGTTTGCCACAGATGAATATGTGGGTGTTACACCATCAAATACCTATAAGTTTATCATTTTCAATTGTCCTGTTGGTTCATATTATACCAAACCGCTTCGTGTACGTGTCGAAACAGAATTTATTCGCGCTGCCAAAGGAGGTGTAGGTTTTGCTAAAAATGCAGGCAATTATGGAGGTTCTTTGTTTCCTACACAAAATGCGATAAAAGACGGTTATGATCAAATTATTTGGACCGATGCTGCGACACATCAGTTTGTTGAGGAAGCGGGTACCATGAATTTGATGTTTGTTGTGAATGGAAGTTTAGTGACGGCACCTACAGGAGATACTATTCTAGATGGCGTTACACGTAAATCTGTATTGCAAATTGCCAAAGATTGGGGCATGGATGTACAAGAGCGTCCTTTGTCTATCAAAGAGTTGATTCAAGGAATTCAAAGCGGATTTGTTACTGAAGCATTTGGTGCTGGTACAGCTGCCGTTATTGCGCCAATCGCCACGATTGGATTTGAGGGCATAGATTATCACCTCCCAGCTCGTAAGGACAATGATTTTTCAGTTAAGGTCTACAATGAAATAAACCAAATTCGTCTTGGTCAAATTCCAGATGCACGTGGTTGGATTTGGAAGGTTTAATTGATTAAGCTGTAGGTCAACTTTATTCCTGGATCTTTAGGGGTGCTCACATTCTCGATGTGGATGTTCGTTTTGTCTTTAGAAACCCATGTACTGCCTTTCTCGACAGTTTTTTTCTGTCCGAATTTGACTGAAAAATATTGTTCGAATTCGCCTAATAGCTTATTTGCCTCTGTCTTATCTTGTACATAAATATCAAATACCACTTGAATAATTTGATTTTGATTATTTGTAAGGTATACGATATCTACAAAGTTTAAATCACTATCATCCAGATAAAGGGAGTATGATTTACCATGCGTTGGTTGGCTCTCAGAAAGTTCAATTTTTTCATTTAGTGAGCTAAGTGATTGAAGCCATCGGATATTTCGAACAACTGCTGTATCACTTAAGGTTATTTTTTGAAATGTTTTAGATGCACTAGACCAATATTTCTGTGATTCAGTTTGTGAAATCTTAGAGCCATTTGCCTCTTCACCTTGCCCCTTGTCTTGATTACATCCTGTCATTAGGCCAACAAACATGGCATAGGCGAGAAATGAATATTTAATTAGTCTGAAGTAGGTAGAGACTTGCATGAGTTTTACTTGATTACGTTCAAAAATAAAAGAATTTCAATCAGCTATAAATTATTCTTTCAGAAAATATTCTTATTTTTGCATTGCTCAAATAAGAATTTAAAATCTAACAATATTTAAGACTATTAGTGGTTAGGTATTTTATAAAGAAACCGGTCAATGACTGGTTTTTTTTTGTTAAAATTCGCGACCAAGCGCGACAACCATACCTGTTTTTCCACCATTAGTCACAGGGAAACCCACCCGAGCAACAAAGTTATAATACGTAACAAAATCAACTCCAAGCCCAGTTCCTACTAACCATTTATTTGCATTCTTTGATGACTCAATGAATGGATTGTATACGTAACCTACATCAGCAAATGCGGTAGGATAAATGGCTATAGGTATTTGATTAATTTGTTTGAATGGTAAAAATGGAATGTGAAAAGTTCTTGAAAACAGCTGAAATTTCGCGGTATTTCGCCATAGGAAAAAACCTGTACCATCAATAACGTTTAGTTCATATCCTCGAACTAGGTCATTGGCATATCCAAATCCCCGTTGATTTGAATAGGGGATGTAGGTATCGCGGCTAATTTTTGCTTTCACCTGTGTAGCTATAAAAAAATTATTTCCAAGGTCGAAAAAATAAGCTGCAGACGCACTAGATTCCCAAAAATCAACTTGCTCTCGAGGAGAGAGCCCATATTTTGTAAAGATTAGATCTAGTTTTCTTCCTCTGAGTGGGTAGTTGATGAAGTCTCTGAAGTCATAAGAGAACGCGTATTCAAGTTGGCTAAAATTTTGGCTTAGTTGGCCTTGGCCAAAATACGCTGGATTAAGTTGAGCGACACTTTTGTCAATGTTTGCATGAGTATATTTAAATTCTATCCGCTGGAAATCATAAAATCGAAATCTTTTTCGAAATTCGATACTACCGGTCCATTTTTCTGCTATAAATTGATTTGAATTTTTATAGGCAAGCGTATC
>CAZUAZ010000079.1:0-4285 GCA_964618445.1 uncultured Aquirufa sp.
ATGCCAGGAACGCCGAATGTGATTACAGGTTTCAACAAAGATATCGCATGGGGCGTGACGAATGTGGGGTCTGATGTGCTTGATTGGTATCAAGTAAAATTCAAAGACGCTTCCAAACTTGAATATTGGCACGGCGGTCAATGGAAAAAAACCAAACTCCGGATTGAAACGTTCAAGATCAAAGGCAAAAAAGATTTTGTTGATACGGTGTTCTTTACCCACCACGGTCCAGTCGTTTATTTGAGCCATGAAAAAGCATTCAAATCAAACATCCCCGTTGGCCATGCGCTCCGCTGGATCGCGCACGAAAAGTCACAAGAATTAACCACCTTTTATAAACTAAATCGCGCTAAAAACTACGCAGATTACACGGAGGCACTTACGTATTATTCCGCACCTGCTCAGAATTTTGTGTTTGCAAGTAATGAAGGAGATATCGCTCTTTGGGTCAATGGTAAGTTTCCCCTCAAGTCGAAATTGCAAGGGAAATATTTGTTGGATGGGACGGATCCGGCTGCCGACTGGCAAGGATTCATACCACAGGCACATAATCCACACGTCAAAAATCCGGTCCGTGGTTTCGTAAGTTCAGCGAATCAATTTTCAACCGATCCTGCGTATCCATATTACCTGGGCTGGCAATATGCCCCATCAGAACGTGGCCGACGAATCAATGAGCGCCTAGCGGCTATGAGTAAAATTACGGTAGACTCCTTGCGGGGGTTACAAAATGATAATTATAACATCCGTGCACGTAAATTATTACCCTTGTTATTAGCACAAGTAGATTCCAAAGACAAGGCTTTAGACGAGTTAAAGCGTTGGAATTTGCAAAATTCGGCCGAGTCTGTGGGAGCGACTATTTTTGAAACGTGGGTGCTTACCTTGCAATCCTTCCTGTGGGATGATGAATTTGACTCAGATGAAAAAGTACCTATGAACCGTCCTTCCATGGATCGCACCATTTATTTAATTGAACATGAAGGGGCTGCCCGCTGGTGGGATAATGTGAAGACGAAAAATAAACAGGAGACGATGCGGGATATCGTTTCTGGATCATTTCAAGCTGCTTTGGATACCTTGAAGAAGCATCATGGTCCGCTAGGAGCTGAGTGGGCTTGGCATAAGCAAAAGGAAACTGGTGTACGTCATTTAATTCCGGGAATGGATGCCTTAAGCCGTCTCCGCATTCCAGTAGGCGGTGGCGGTTCCATCGTCAATGCCACGACCACACGGACGGGTCCTTCCTGGCGTTTTATTGTGGAGTTATCTAAAAAAGGCACGCCGAAAGGATTTGGAATTTATCCGGGTGGTCAATCCGGAAATCCGGGAAGTACACACTATGATGATTTGATTGACACGTGGGCAAAAGGAGAATTGAAACCATTGCTTTATTTGGATCAACCGACCCAATCATCAAATCGTATTCGTAAAAAATTAACTTTATCTGCTCAATAGTATGAAATATTCGCTTGGATTAATGCTTGTCATTGTTGTTGTAGGGGCCATTATTGGTATGTATTTGCCTTGGTATGCGATGGGTATTTCTGCTGCTATCATCGCGTATGTATTGGGCATGAAAACAAAAGGCTCTTTTGTAATCGGTTTTGCCGCTGGATTCATATTATGGGTACTGGCAGCCTATTATACGGCATTGGGACATCCGAGTACCCTCCCAAGTCGGATGGCATCCTTGCTACCATTGAAGGGCCAAGTTTCTCTTTTATATGTGGTGACCGGAATCATTGGTGGTGTAACAACCGGATTATGGGTGTGGGCTGGCACTCGTTTAAGACAGAAATAATAAAATTTTAGGACAATCAATTTTGACCTTGTATATTTGCCATTCATTAAAAATAAAAATTTAAGCTCGTGAAAAATCCAAGTATCGCTTACGTTTGGTTAGCCATTTTAACAATAGCATTAGGCTATTCATTATTTAAGCCAAGCACAAGTGGAAGTGCAAGCGCAACAACTGCAGACGGTAAGCGCATCGTATTTGTTAATTCAGATTCATTATTAACGAACTATCAGTTTTACAAAGACGCACAAAAAGAATTTGAAAATAAAGGATATCGCTTACAAGTTGACCTAGGCCAAAAAGAGCGTGCATTGCAAGCTGAATTGCAAGCGATCCAACAACGTGCTTCTGCGATGACACAAGCGCAATTGCAAGCTGCTGATATGACCTTGAAAAAGAAAGGTGCTGAATTGCAACAATATTCACAGCAAAAACAAGCTGAATTAGGACAAGAGCAAGCGAAGAAAAACGAAGAGTTGTACAACAACATCCGTGAGTATATCGCTAAAGTGAACAAAGAAAACAAATACGAATTCGTATTGGGTTATTCGAAAGTAGGTGGCGGTATTTTATTCGCTGACGCTTCAGTAGATGTGACTCAAAAATTAGTAGACGGTCTTAACAAAGAATACGCAGCTAAAAAAGGCGATAAGTAATAGATAACTCGTGTTAAAGGCCACGCAGTTTTTGCTGTGTGGCTTTTTTGTTTTTAATCCATGGCCAAAGAAAAAATTCAAAAACAAGTCGAAATTAAAAACCGACGCGCATCCTTCGAATATGCATTCTTGGATACGTTTACGGCAGGCTTGGTATTGACTGGCACGGAGATTAAATCGATCCGACAAGGCAAGGCGAATTTGACCGATGGCTATTGTCTTTTTTTCCAAGATGAGTTGTATGTGCGTAATATGCACATTTCTGCCTATGACGAGGGAACCCATTACAATCACGACCCGCTACGCGATCGCAAGCTGTTAATGTCTAAACGCGAATTAACGAAGCTGCAAAAAGAACTCAAAAATGTTGGCTTGACGATAATTCCCACACGTCTGTTTATATCAGATAAAGGCTATGCTAAATTGAATATTGCGCTAGCCAAAGGAAAGAAGACCTTTGATAAACGAGATGATATTAAAGAGAAAGATGTAAAACGCGATATGGATCGCGCTATGCGTTAGATCGATATTTTCGAACCACCTTCACAGCTGCCATGATAACGATGGCAAAAATTACAAACCCCAGCAATATCTGCGTTAAATCAGTCGTGTTTTTCGTTACTACGAGAAAGACTACCGCCACAAGCAGGATGGTTGCGATTTCATTGAATAAACGCAATTGAGGGCCTGAAATGATGAAATTTTCTCGCTTAAATTGAAGGATGAAATGCCGACAAACAAAGTGGTAAATCGTGATTCCCACCACGAAGGCTAATTTCAAATGAAGCCAGGTGTGCGAACCAAAGGAATCCCACCAGGATAGGTAAATGAGGCTCAAACCCGTAATCCATGTTAAAAACATGGCCGGAATCATGATGGCATTAAAAAGCAGTTTCTCCATTTTGGAAAACTGAGCAGATAAAATAGCTTTTTCGTTGGGTTCTTTACTTTGTGCTTCGGCATGGTAGACGAGTAAACGCGGCAGATAAAACAAGCCTGCAAACCAGCTGATAACGAAAATAATATGTAATGATTTTAGAATTGAGTAGTCCATTACGATGCTTGGTAACGCTTAAACAAACTGCTAATTTTCAACTGAATAACACCAAAAATCGCCTCTTGAAAGATATTCGCTGACATCTTACTCGTTCCTTTTGTCCTATCTGTAAAAATTATAGGCACCTCAGTCATCTTAAATCCATACTTCCACGTCGTGAATTTCATTTCTACTTGAAATGCATATCCGATGAATTTGATTTGGTCTAACGGAATTGTTTCCAAAACTTTTCTTCTATAGCAAACAAAACCGGCTGTTGCATCTTGTACGGGCATGCCCGTAATAAATCGAACGTAGTGTCCTGCAAAATAGGACATCAATACACGCCCGATAGGCCAATTAACCACATTGACCCCATTGATATAACGCGACCCAATGGCCATAAATGCACCTTTTTCATGACAGGCATCAAACAAACGAACTAAATCATCTGGATTGTGCGAGAAGTCGGCATCCATCTCAAAGATATAGTCATAACCATGTTCCAATGCATATTTAAACCCAGCAATGTAAGCTGTCCCCAACCCTAATTTTCCTTTGCGTTCGAGCAGATGAATTCGATTAGGGTGTTGAATTTGTAGGCGCTTAACTTCTGAAGCAGTTCCATCAGGTGAGCCATCGTCGACAATCAATAAATCAAAAACAGGCTCCAAACTCAACACCTTTTCGATGATGGCTTGGATGTTTTCGATCTCATTGTAGGTCGGTATGATGACGATCCTTGAATTCATTCTATGTGTTAGCGTAACAGAAACAACTGGTTATGTGGTC
>CAZUAZ010000080.1:0-2036 GCA_964618445.1 uncultured Aquirufa sp.
TCTCTTCGAACATCATTTAAAGTTCGATAATAGGGTAATGGATGTTTGTTAGTATCTAACTGATTTCCACCAATAGCTACAAGCGTTTGGTCCGCCTTCAAATGTTTCCAAGCATTTCCTATACTGTTGTCAAACACAAGGGTATCAGCATTTAGAAAAAGGATAAATTCTCCTGAAGCGGCATGTAATCCAATGTTATTGGCAATTGAAAAACCTGTATTCCGCCCAGCATCAATCCACTTAGTTTTAGGGAATTCACGCAAAATTTGTTGATTGGCAGTAGGAATAAAATGATTGTCAATAACAATGCATTCAAAATTTAGATTTTCCGTATAATCGTAAATGCTACGCAAGCAATCTTGTAAGAGAGCCTCTGTTTGATAGTTAACAAATACAATTGATACATCCATGCGACCCAAAATTAGTTTGATTTTATTTTAATTAGACTTCTTGCTGGGTATTTCTTTTCCATTGTCTTGGTATTTCTCTATATTTCCTATTCTAAAATATATCAAAATGAATTTACGTTTCCTGATTTTCTTCATTCTATTCACTTGTATCCAAGTGGGTGTAATGGGTCAAAATTTTACATTTGAGGCTATTAAATCATATCCTTTTCCCACAGAGTTAGTTCGGTCAAAACAAGGAGATAAAATTGCCTGGTCGATTGATGAAAAGGGTATTCGTAATGTTTATGTGGCAGAAGCACCGAATTTTGTCGCGCGCAAATTGACAAATTTCAAGGAAGACGATGGACAAGAAATTACTTCAATTTCCATTTCAGATGATGGCAAGTGGGTGTTATTCGTTCGAGGCGGAGATCATGGAGCTAATTTTGATGATGAAAAAGCGGTTAATCCTTCTGGAAATGCCGAGCCTCAAACAGTACGTGTCATGCAAATTGCCTTTGTAGGAGGACCCATACGTGTTATTTCTGAGGGTGACTTTCCGGTAATTTCACCTGACAACAAGGTGGTATCCTATATCAAAGAAGGCCAACCTTGGGTTTGCAAATTAGATACGAATGAAAACGAGGACTTTTTAGAGGCTCCCGTACGCTTATTTAAAACAAGAGGTTCAGTGCACTCGTTGGCTTGGTCCCCCAAGGGTAATAAATTGGCTTTTGTTGCGAACCGTGACGATCATTCCTTCATCGGTTATTTTGAATTAGGGAAGTCGCAAGTCAATTGGCTTGATCCTGCTTTTGCGAAAGATTTTAGTCCACGCTGGTCGCCTGATGGAACTCAAATCGTATTTATTCGTACCCCTGCTTCTGGTGGATCTACTGACTCTTTGACGCAACGGAAGCGTATTCCATGGTCTATTCGGAAAGTAAGTTTGACGGAGGGGGAGAAGTCGTTCCTTGTTTGGGAAGCGCCTAATACGTATCGTGGTTCTTTACCTACCACACAGGGAGGTGCTAATTTATTCTGGCCACGGATGGACCGTTTAGTATTTACTTCCTACCACGACGGCTGGCCTCATGCTTATTCAATCGCACCATCGGGTGGACCCACCTTATTACTAAGTCCAGGCGATTTTATGGTTGAACATGTGCGCACTAGTGCAGATGGAAATATGGTGTTATTTGATGCCAATACTGGCGCCGACATCACCGATAAGGACCGAAGGCATATTTGTCAGGTATCTGTGGATAAAGCGGATATGAAAGTTATGACTCCCGGAATAGGTATTGAATGGTCCCCCATTTCTGTGGTTGGCGGTTACGTCTACATCGGAGCGGGTGCCCAAATGGCTCCACAAGTTATGTTGGCCTCATCAGATGCTACGCGATCTTTAACGTCCAATTTGATTCCAGCAGAATTTCCTGAGAAATTATTGGTTCAACCGAAGCAAGTTATTTTTAAATCATTGGATGGATTAACCATTCATGGTCAAGTATTCGATTCGTCCAATGGAACGCAGAAAAAGCCAGCGATTATTTTTGTCCATGGTGGACCTCCTCGTCAAATGTTGTTGGGTTGGCATTATTCCGATTACTACGCGAATGCATATGCCTTAAATCAATATTTAGC
>CAZUAZ010000080.1:2136-4249 GCA_964618445.1 uncultured Aquirufa sp.
AAAGCTCCCGATGCTGATTGGGCTACTAGTTTATCCTTTCGTTCTTCACCGATATCGTCAGTAGATACGTGGAAGTCACCTGTATTGTTTATCCATGCGGATGATGATCGCAATGTGCCATTTAGCCAAAGCATTGATTTGATTAATCGATTGCAGAAGAAAAAGGTACCGATGGAGACCATGGTTATAGTAGATGACACGCATCATTGGATGAAGTTTTCGAATGCGTTGAAGGTCTTTCAGGCGACTGCTGATTATTTCAAAGCTAAGTTGTTAAAGTAGGTTTCAAGTTGATTTTAGCTTAATTTTGCCGCATGCAAGAAAGACCTATTACCGACTGGCTTCCATTGACAAAAAAGGAAGTTGAAAAACGTGGCTGGGATGAACTCGATGTTATCCTGATTTCAGGTGATGCCTATGTTGATCATCCCGCGTTTGGAACTGCGGTGATTGGCCGTATCATGGAGAGTGAAGGTTTGAAAGTGGGGATTGTGGCTCAGCCGAATTGGCAAGATGATTTGCGTGATTTCAAGAAATTAGGTAAACCCAAATACTTTTTTGGTGTAACGGCAGGTTGTATGGATTCCATGGTGAATCATTATACGGCAAATAAGCGGTTGCGTTCAAATGATTCCTATACGCCAGGCGGTGAAGCAGGCTTTCGTCCTGACTATGCGACAACGGTTTATTCCAATATTTTAAAGGAGATTTACCCAGATGTCCCCGTGTTAATTGGTGGTATCGAAGCTTCATTGCGTCGGGTAACCCATTATGATTATTGGGCTGATAAATTATTTCCATCGATTTTAGTGGATTCCAAAGCGGATATGTTGGTGTATGGCATGGGAGAACAACCCTTGCGTGAAATCATCCGTGGCGTAAAATCTGGGAAGCAATTATCAGAATTAACCGATATTAATCAAGTTGCATTTATTCAAAAGCAATCAGATGCTTTGCCGGTAGTAGGTGACTGGGAAACAGTTGAGTTGGCAAGTCATGAGGTTTGTTTGGAGGATAAGATTAAGTATGCGTCCAACTTCAAGATTGTAGAAGTTGAGTCCAATAAATGGCAGGCGAATCGGATTACTCAAGCAGTAGGATCGGACCTATTAGTCATTAATCCACCGTTTAAGACAATGGAAGAAGTGGAAATGGATAAGTCATTTGATTTGCCTTATACGCGTTTGCCACATCCAAAATATAAGAAGCGTGGGCCAATCCCGGCTTATGAGATGATTAAATTTTCGGTGAATATGCACCGAGGCTGTTTCGGAGGTTGTAGTTTCTGTACGATTTCAGCACATCAAGGGAAATTTATTGCTTCTCGGAGTGAGAAGTCGATTATGAAAGAGGTGGATGAAATTACGAAGCATCCAGAATTCAAAGGGTATATTTCAGATTTAGGTGGCCCATCTGCGAACATGTATCGCATGAAGGGAAAGGATGAGTCGATATGTGCCAAATGCGTGAGTCCATCATGCATTCACCCGGTGATTTGTAATAATTTAGATACAAACCATACGCCATTGACGGAGATTTACCGCAAAGTTGATGCCCATCCAGGAATTAAAAAAGCGTTTGTTGGCTCGGGTGTGCGTTATGATTTGTTGGTGGATGACTTCAATAAAAATAATCAAGATGGTAACCACGATGAATACATGGAGCAATTGATTACGCGCCATGTATCGGGTCGTTTGAAAGTTGCCCCAGAACATACATCGGATGCTACCTTACGTGTGATGCGTAAACCTTCGTTTAAGTATTTTCATGCGTTTAAGAAGAAGTATGATGAGATTTCTGCCAAATTTGGTTTGAAGCAGCCTTTGATTCCGTATTTCATTTCATCGCATCCGGGATGTGAGGAAGAGGATATGGCGAACTTAGCGGCTGAAACGAAGGATTTAGGATTCCAGTTAGAACAAGTTCAGGATTTTACACCTACTCCTATGACGGTGGCTGAGGTGATCTATTATTCGGGTGTTCATCCGTACACCTTACAGCCGATTAAAACGGCTAAGACTAGAGAGGAAAAGCAGAATCAGAATAAGTATTTTTTCTGGTATAAGGCAGAGTATAAAGATTGGATTCGTAATCGGTTGACGTATTTGAAGCG
>CAZUAZ010000081.1:0-2095 GCA_964618445.1 uncultured Aquirufa sp.
GCTTTGCCGCTTAGCGCTTTATTGGTGATACCCGCGAACGAATTTTGCTCTTGAATGAAGAAGGGAATTCCTTTGACCCAAGCGGCAATTAACATCGGTCCTGAGGCATAACCACCCACACCGATGGCTACATCGGGTTTGAATTCGGCAATAATTTGAAATGCCTTGCGTAAGCTTTGAATGAGTTTAAAGGGGAACATCAGGTTTTTGGCCATGTGCTGACGATTGATGCCCACGATCGGCAAACCTTGAATATTGAAACCTGCTTTGGGAACTTTTTCCATTTCCATTTTGCCTTCGGCGCCCACGAATAGAAATTCGAGGGAAGGGTCTTGGTCTTTCAGTGCCGTGGCGATGGCGATCGCTGGATAGATATGGCCTCCAGTTCCGCCTCCAGAAATGATGATTCGTTTAATGCTCACTAAATAACTGATTTAAGGTCTTTGGTTTCCATTTCCTTATCGCGACTAATGGATAGAATCAGACCAATACTAAGTGCTGTAAATACAAGCGAAGTTCCTCCCGCAGAAATCATAGGCATCGGTTGGCCCGTCACAGGACCTGCACCCACCGCTACCAGCATGTTAATGAACGCCTGAATCACGATGGAAAAAGTTAAGCCGGCGGATAGCAAACCACCAAGTGGTTTACCGCTATAGCGAATCACGGAGGAGCCTCGCCACATAAACCAGAGGAATAGCAGCGGAATAGCTAGTCCCATAATGAGACCGTATTCTTCCAAAATAATGGCATACACGAAATCAGATTCTGCTTGGGATAAGATGAAACGGTATTGACTATTTCCGGGTCCTTTAGGAATAAGAGCACCGGTTGCGATTGCGTACCAGCTACGTTTAAGTTGGTAATTCTCGTCTTTATCCTCTAAGTTCTTTAAGCCATTTTTATTCGACGATAAGGTACGTTGCGCGTATGTCGCCAAACGTGCTTTTACCGTTGCTGCCCGCTGACCGATACCCAACGTCACGACTGAGCCGGCTATAAAGCCTACAATACCTACGATCAGGAAAATTGATTTAAATGGTACACGGCCAAAAATCATTAGGACGATACTGGTTAAGAAAATCAAAATGGCTGTCGAGAAATTAGATAACATGACCAAGAAGCAGGTGATGCCTACTTGGATAAGTATGACTAAGATTACCCCGAAATTATACGCACTCTGGTCGGCTTGTCGGGTCGAAAAAATCTTCGCCAAACTCATCGTTAGGCAAAGTTTCGCCATATCGGAGGGCATGAAACTAATAAACCCTAGGTCGATCCAGCGGCTGGCTCCTCCTTTATTTTCGCCAAAGAAGAAAGCAACGAGGATGAGAATCCAGGAAAAAATCAGGAAGATATTACTGTACTTGGTGACGCGCAGGTAGTTTTGGCGGGAAATCCAAGACATGATGGCGAAGGATCCGGCCAATAGGAAAATCGATTTAGCGATGTTGAAAATGGGTACCATAGGACCCCCCATAAACATTTTTCCTTTGGCAGAAAATTGAATAAGTAAGCCAAAAATATTGAGCAGAAAAACGATGAACCAAATTTGGTAATCGCCTGCTAAACGGGTTTTGATAAAATTGGTTATTCTAGCTTCCATGAGTTAATCGGTTAACGGTTGCCTTAAATTGATCCCCGCGGTCTTCGTAATTTTTAAATAAATCAAAACTAGCGCAGGCAGGCGAGAGGAGTACGATGTCTCCTGATTCGCCCCATTGCATGCTCGTTGACACGGCAGTTTCTAGCGAATCTGTCGACAGGATCTGAGGTACTCGGTCGCCAAAATGTGCCATTAATTTAGCATTATCTGTCCCTAGGCAAATCATGCCTTTCACTTTTGACTTGACTAAATCGTTCAGGACGTCGTATTCGTTGCCTTTATCTACACCGCCAATAATCAGAATTAAATTCTTTTGAAAGGAGTTTAGCGCATAGAATACCGCGTCCACATTGGTGGCCTTCGAATCATTGATGAATTGAATTCCATGCCAATTGCCGCAAGGTTCTAATCTGTGCGGTGCATTTTGAAACGATCCTAGGTTTGCTTGAATGTCCGACCACGATACGCCCGCTTCGGTAGCCGCTAAAA
>CAZUAZ010000081.1:2195-4188 GCA_964618445.1 uncultured Aquirufa sp.
GGCTTAAAGTCGAAGCAACGATCTAATTGGAAGCTAGATATCTCGAGTACGAAATAGTCGAAGCTGTCGTCCATGACTTGTTTAGCAAAGCTTTGCCCTATATTGCCTGCTAGGCCTACGTTGAATCCGGCTTCTTTGAGCAGGTGGTAGGTGAGTAGGGTGGTTGTCGTTTTACCGTTACTTCCGGTAATAGCTATCAATTTAGCTTTTGTGTAGCGTGCGGCGAATTCAATTTCTGAAACCAAGGGTATTCCTTGTTTCTTGATGGTTTGTACGAGTTCGCTTTTTTCGGGTATTCCGGGACTGATGATAATTTCGTCCGCTTTTAAAATTTCGGATTCGGTATGCTTTTCGGATTCGAAAGGAATGGCTTGATGACGTAATTGATCTTGGTAATGTTCTTTTAGTTTTCCTTGGTCGGAAAGAAAAACGCTAAAGCCTTTTGATTGGGCTAAAAGGGCTGCGCCAACACCACTTTCTCCTCCTCCTAAAATGACAATATGGCCCATGCGCGCTGATTTTGACTAAACGTAATTTGTTTACAATTTAGAAAATGTCTGTCATTTTTTCAAACGTGATTTACGGCTTTTCTGGGAAATTTTACACAAAAAAAAGACCAGCGTTTCGGCTGGTCTTTTGATGATTCTGCTGGTTGAATTATACCAACGCGATACGTTTGAATGACGCGATCGTAAGACCTTTTTGCGTTGATTCAACATATTGACGGATCGTGATCGATGAATCTTTCACGAACTGTTGGTTCAAAAGCGTAGACTCTTTGTAGAATTTCTCTAGTTTACCTACAGCGATTTTTTCCAACATAGCTTCTGGCTTTCCTTCTTGACGTGCTTGGTCTTTTCCAATCTCGATTTCACGCTCGATTGTTTCCGCATCAACGCCGTCTTTGTCCAAAGCAACTGGCTTCATAGCCGTGATTTGCATCGCGATATCTTTGCCAGCTTCCTGAACATCAGCTCCTTGAACGTTTTCGAACGCGACAAGAACACCGATTTTGTTATTCGAGTGAATGTAAGAAACTACCTTCTCAGCTGAGATATTTTCGTAAGCTGCTAACGTGATTTTCTCACCAATTTTACCAGTAAGCTCGATGATGTGTCCTTCAACAGAACGTCCATCAGCTAAAGGCTCAGCTAATAAATCATGTGCAGATGGCGCGTGAGATTTCACAGCAGCATCTAAGATATTTTTAGCTAAGTCGTTGAACGCATCTACTTTAGAAACTGGCTCAGTCTCACATGCAAGGGCAATTAATTTACCGTTTGAGTGATCTGCGTTCAAAGCGATCAAAACTACACCTTCATTTGTTTCATTGTCGGCACGTTTCGCTGCTACTTTTTGACCTGCTTTACGTAGGATGTCTACGGCTGCTTCGAAGTCGCCATTGGCTTCTGTCAAAGCTTTCTTGCAATCCATCATACCGGCGCCAGTCATTTGGCGTAATTTATTAACGTCTGCGGCTGTAATTGACATAATTTGAATATTAGTTATTCTTGTTCTGCTTCTTTTTCATATTTGGCAGCTACCTTAGCTGCTTCTTGTGCATCTGCGTCTACTGCGCGTTTTGCTTCTTCCTCCTCCGCGATGCGAGCGTCATCTTTATCTTGCTTACGCTCAGATAAACCTTCTTCAATCGCTTGGCTGATTGCTTTAACGATCACTGCGATCGACTTGTACGCATCATCATTCGCTGGGATAGGATAGTCTACTAATTCTGGATTTGAGTTTGTATCACACATAGCGAAAACTGGGATACCCAATTTCTTTGCTTCAGATACCGCGATATGCTCACGCTTCACGTCAATCACGAACAATGCCGCTGGTAGACGAGTCAGGTCGGTGATACCACCTAACACACGCTTTAATTTCTCCTCCTCACGCGTCATCATTAAACGCTCACGCTTGGCAAGAGTTTTAACAATAACTTCGTCTTTTAACATCTTGTCGATGCTTGACATTTTCTTGATCGACTTAC
>CAZUAZ010000082.1:0-4085 GCA_964618445.1 uncultured Aquirufa sp.
GAAAATGAACTATATCTCGTTGGCAATCCCCAAACAGCCAAATTAAACCCCAGTTTTGCCTTTAAGGAGTTTAATCAGGAACTCCCCTTAATCTTTCGGGAGAATGGATCTGGCACGCGAAAAATCATGGAAACCTATTTGAAAAAACAGGGAATTCATGCGCTAAAAAAACTGGAGTTGATGTCAAACGAGGCGGTAAAGCAAGCCATTATGGCGGGTCTAGGGTATTCGATTATGCCGATGATTGGGATAAAGAACGAATTGAAAAATGGCCAATTATCCATTATGCCGCGGAGTGGATTACCGATCAGTACAACCTGGAAATTGATTTGGCACAAAGAGAAGAGTCCATCACCTGTGGCGAAGGCTTTCATGAACTATGTCATCGAAAACAAAGACCAGATTAAACAAAAACACTTTGAATAAATAAAGCCAAGCAAAACTGCTTGGCTTTATTGACACCCCTTTTTCATTAATTAAATATTCAACTGAAATCGCACAGTCAAATGTCTATGCTACAAACTTAACCGAGCGTATTGATTAAAAAAAATTAATTTCATTATGCTATTTATAAAAATAATTAATGCTATTGATTTTTTAATCGAAGGGTTGAGCCTGTTATTTCGACATCAAATTTGGTCAATCCACGCGTAGCAGGTCCCTGAATTAGGGCGCCCGTTCCACTAAATGTGGAACCATGCGCGGCACATATAAAAGACGATGTGCTATTTTTGTATTCAACAGTCGCACCGGCATGTGGGCATACCGATGAAAATGCCGAAAAGCTCGCAGGGGTATTCCCCGTTGACGTACGAATAACAATGTATCCGCTCCGCGCGACAAAATCATTGACCGCTTTTAATTCGGAATCTAGGTTAATTAAAAACCCGGAGGCAGGAGCTGGGTTATTGACGGCACTGGGAGCGCCATTGTCCTCTTTGGAACAAGCGCTCGTCATGCAGGCAAGGCATGCCACTGAAAAGCTTCCTGTTAATGTGGTTAAAAACTCGTTTCTTTTCATAAGAACATGTGTAGGTTTTCCAAGGCATTAACTAAGAAGAAACCGTTTTGTTTGTTTATGCTTGATTTACATGTAAAACAAAATAGCAACCACACCGTTTCCTTTAATAAAAACGTATGAGTAACTGGACAGAATCCGCGAATAGCCTAGAAAAGACATTCAAGTTTGAGACCTTTGAAGCAGCCATGTTGTTTATGCAGCAAGCCGCCATCAAAATCTCCGAACTAGATCACCATCCCACGTGGACAAATACCTACAATCGAATACACGTGGTGTTACGAACGCATGATGCCGGGAATTCGGTAACCCAAAAAGACAGAAATCTTGCACACATCTTAGATTCGCTCTATCTGGCTGAATGAAGCATACCGGGAAGCTGAACCTATTTTTCAAATAGCTTTTGCGTGTAGTCTAATAGCCGGGAATCTCCGGCTGTACCATGTCCAGGTACGACATGTTTCACTTGCGGAAAATTAGCTTTTACTTGGTTCACAGTTGCGGACCAGGCTTGTACATTCGCATCCCCCAAGAAACCTTTTGTGGCATTCAATTCTTTGATTAAACATCCACCAAACAAAACCTGCTCGCTTGGAAAATAGGCCACCACATTGTCGCTGGTATGACCTTCCCCAAAGAACTTAACGAGTACTTCCTGTGTCCCAACCCTCAAGGTCGTTGACCCCTTAAATCCTTGCTGCGGTTCGATTAGTTGGTTTTCTTTGGTCAATTCAATTGTTTTTTCATGAGCAATCGAAGGGATACCTGCTGTATGAAATGCCAACAGCCCACCCAAACAGTCATTGTGAAAGTGGGTAGGAATCACAGCTACGATTTTGCAATGCAAGGAATCCTGCACTAGGCGAATCAATTTTTGGGCACTTTGATCATCTGTGGGCGTATCGAAAACAAGCGCTTCTTGACCATTGCGCACGACCAAGCCATTACAAGGAACATGTCCGAAATCGTTTGTTTGTAAAAAGGAGGTGTGTATAAACGTGTTTTGCGTCAACTGGGTTAAGGTCACGTCTTGTGCATATAGGCTAGGTAAAATGCCAAATACTAAAAAGAAAAGCTTCTTCATAAATGAACTGATTGGTCCATCAAAAGTACGGCTTTCCATCTAAGTGTAATTAAATATTCTTATTTAAAATAATTCTAAATAGTGTTGTAAAATTAAATTCCACTACCTACATTTGTTCGCTATTTAAAATTAGTCTAAATAAACTTTGTATATGAAAAATGCCTTATTAGTCTTCTTTTTCATGCTTTCCATGCATTCTAAAGCGCAATTGGGGGCGATTTCTGGTTTAATTACCTCAGAATCAAACGAGGCACTTCCTGGCGCATCGGTCGTTTTAGTCGGTACTGTTCGGGGAGTAGAAAGCAATGTCAAAGGGAATTACGTACTCAAGGGCTTAAAGCCCGGCACCTATACCGTTAAGGTTAGCTTTGTGGGATACAAACCAAGCACAAAAGAAGTTAAAATCTTAGGTGCAGAGCACCGTGTAGTAAATTTCAGCCTAAGCGATGTGACCGAACTACAAGGTGTCTCGGTATTTGCACAATCTGGTGTAAAGGGCAATACATTTTTGTCACAAGTAAATGAATACACCATCACGGCTGGGAAAAAAAATGAAGTCATCGTACTTGATAACCTTCAAGCGAATTTAGCCATGAATAACTCGCGACAGATCTTCTCCAGAACTCCCGGAATTTCAGTTTGGGAAAATGATGGATCAGGCATTCAATTAGGCGTGGCTTCTCGGGGGCTTTCTCCTAATCGCTCTTGGGAATTTAACGTGCGCATGGATGGGTATGACATCACCCCTGATCCCATGGGCTACCCAGAAGCCTATTATACGCCACCCATGGAGGTCGTTGATCGCATTGAAATCATTCGAGGTGCAAGCTCTTTACAATACGGTCCACAATTTGGTGGCCTAATGAACTTCATCTTACGCAAACCTGATTTATCTACCAAGCTGGTTGTCGAAAGTCAAAACACGACGGGTAATAATGGATTATTTAGTTCATTTAATTATGTGGGTGGCACTTCAGGCCGACTGTCCTACACGGCTTATTACCAAAAAAGACAAGGTAACGGATGGCGACAAAACTCAAATTTCAACACGGACCACTCACACGCTGAAGTTTCATACGCAATATCCAATAAACTAAAAGTAGGCGCCCAGTTGACCTACATGCAGGCAGAAAGCCAACAAGCTGGCGGGTTAACCGATGTGGCTTTTGCTCAAAATTCACAACAAAGTTTACGTGCCAGAAACTGGTTTAGTACTCCTTGGTTCATCTATGCATTAACCGCTGATTACATAATCAATACAGATTCAAAACTAAGTGTCAAGTATTTTGGTACTACAGCTGAACGCAATTCCGTTGGATTTATGCGAGCTATTACAGAGGTTGATTCTAGAGGAAATCGCCAAGTTGACCGAGATCTTTACCAAACCAATGGCGCAGAAATTCGCTATTTGCTTGACTATCGCATGGGTTCTTGGAAGAATACCGTTGCAACCGGTCTACGGTATTTTCATGGAGAAATGCAGCGAAAGTTATTGGGGGTGGGGACTTCAAATAATGACCTTGATTTATCCATTCAAGGCTTGTACTCCCGAGACTTACTGTTCACAAATAGCAACTATGCCACGTTTGCGGAGACTATTCTACGGCCAAGTGAGGCATTAGCAGTAACATTTGGTGCGCGTTTAGAACAAATTGATACGCGCATGGAAGGCCAGTCAGGGTTGAGTGCCGCTGGCCAACCGATTGCTGTTGCTCCAGATAGCCGTAAGAGATCCTTTATTTTACTAGGTGCTGGAACTGAATATAAACTTAGTTCAAACACAAAATTATATAGCAATATTGCGCAAGCCTATCGCCCTGTTTTGTCCTCTGATTTATTACCTCCGGCAACAACGGATATTATTGATCCTAATTTATCAGATGCGAAAGGTTTCAATTTTGACTTAGGCTACCGCGGGGAAATAAGCAATTATTTAACTTTTGATATTGACTACTTTTATCTGGATTATGCCAATCGCGTAGG
>CAZUAZ010000083.1:0-3943 GCA_964618445.1 uncultured Aquirufa sp.
CCATTTGGATCGTATTGAGCCATTTTAGATTTGTCCAACAATTCTTTAGGTAAGGTGAAACCAATTCTATATTTCATTAAATCGTTCAATGACTTAAATCCGTCCCAAGTCATAATCGTCGTATTTCCTAAACTAGTACCAGAGGTTAAGCGTCTAGCAAGTCCCCATCCGTCCATGTTGAATTTTGCCATATTATCTTTAAAAAATGGCTTCCAAAGTGCTTTATTTTCGGCAACAAATCCAGTCATATTCGCTGGTCGGCCAAAATTAAATTGTACATACTCTCCCGATCCTGGTAAATTATCTTCTGTTACAAAAATATTTCGTTCATCTTTTGTCCATTTAAATGACGTGGTAAGCAGCGCTAATTCGTCCTGTTCTGATTTACTGAGAACTTTTGCGTTATTATTCCACCAAGCAAATTTGGGGTCTAATAATTGATCGATGTTGTTTGCGCTTTGGGCAAAAACATAGTTAAACCCATTTTCATCATCAACACCATCCATACTTACAACTTGTAATAGTTTCCATCCCGCTACATCTCCATTATTTACGGATGCTTGGGCTACTTTGGATTGTAGCATCTGTGCTTTTTCAAAATTTTGAAGGTTCCCTTCTACGCGTACCGAATGAATTGAGTAAACGCGTTGTGCTTGTGCTATATTGATCGAAATAAGTACGATCGCGAGTAATGATATGATCTTTTTCATTGTTGTTTTTTTAGATTTTAGCTAATTATTTTTCTCTTACTTCAACTTTCCAAATATCGGTTCTTACCATCGTTCTGGCAGTCTCAGGTATGGCTGTTTTAGGGAATAGTCTTTTATATGTCGACAAATATTCATCCACAGTTATGCTATACGATTTATCCCAATCTTTAAATACGTTTCCTGTCACATAATTATATTCTGATCCGTCAGCCACTGGAACAATGAGTCGATTAAAATACCAACCTGTTCTATTCCCATTTTTTATAAACTCTTGATGAATGGGCTGATACACTTCCTTTTCTTGTCTTTCATATTCCCCTTCTTTCCCAGGTAGCGATTTCATAAAATTAACCTCCATATAATCCCCCTCACCGCGTAGGGCAGTCACATTCGAATAGATTTCCGTTTTTACCGGTACGCGTAATGACGTATACATATTAGCCATGCCACTTAAGGTTTTTTCGTCCATCCCAGGAAACGCTTTTTTCATAAAATCTGCTGTGTTCGTTTTTGAAAAATCGTTGATGGAACTAGCTGATTGGATAGAAACTAGGTCATAATTGGGATCGCCTGAACTTGTCAAAACACTGTAAAGTGTATAGCTGGCAACATCGCCTTGTTTAATTTTTTCCTTCCAAATCTTGGAAGCATACGTTTTGATTAAGCTGATATACTCAGCCGTTTTGCCTCGATCAGACTTGTAATAATTTACTAAATAAAAAGTCTGCTTTGCACTTGTTTGAGCAAATGTAAAGAACACGCTCATGAGCAAGCATGTGGTGATAAGTAGTTTTTTCATTGGTATTAGATTTGGTTTTTCCCTACTCGTGTGGCTTTTCGGTTACGCCCCGTTTTTTAATGTGGGAGCTGGTCTCCACAGGTATCTTTTAGTAACTACTAATTTTTTTAATGAATGCGAGACTCAAGTTTTACTTCCTTTTATACAAGTACCACATGCAACTACTCAACATCGCCGGCACCACAGATACATGGGTTTCATCGGAAAATTCGATAAACTTGGTTTCGATATTTTTGTAATGACTTTTGAGTTGATTGTCAAAATTGTGTAGATCTTCAATTCCGTCTTTGGGTTCTAAAGTACCAAAGGACAAAAAGACTCTTCCATTGTATTCATTATGTGTCGCGGCATAGTTTTTTTCAACCGTTCTAATTTCATTTTTTAGCCAAAGTCGCTGGGAGGAACTGTTAATCCCAAAGCGATTAAACAACGAAGGTGTTTTGAACATTAAGTAAGCGACCATTTGGCCTCCTAGCGAGTGGCCAGAAATTCCTCGATTTCCATTAAACCCATATTTGTTCTCAATGAACGGGAAAATTTGTTGGGTCAATGTCTGTAGAAATAGATCCCCTTTACCCGAAATTAAACTGCCTACAGGTACCTTAAAATACTTAGCCGCACCCACATCATTTAAGGTGTCTTTGGAGAACGTGTAATCAGGCCACCGATTAATTAACCATTCACTCGTGGTTTTCTCAGGACCCGAAATGGTAACCACGATAACGTCCTCGATCAAGTTTTCCAATTGAAGTGTCCGGTGTGCTCCATGTGCAATAGATGCTGCATAATAGCCGTCTAAAATATAATACACGGGGTATTTTTTGCTTGCATCATAAGTTACGGGTAAGGATACCTCCAAAGTATATTTTGTTTTGTTGAACGTAGAGGTCAAATCAAACGTTGTCGTTAACTCTTTCGATAGTGGGAATTGAGCATTAATCGAATGAGCAATCATGAGGACAAAAAGAAGACAAATGTGTTTCATAGCTGTTCGTTAAATTAAAATTGTTGTTAATGGTAGATGGGCAAACCACATGACGCAATCACGCCAAAAGGGTAAATAGAGCATATCAAATAGGACCAATCCATGCGCGATCACATAAAGGCCTATTACCAAAGGAAACACCCAGCGCGCTTTGGCTTGTTTACGTTCACGATATATGATCCATAAAAAAACCGCATACAGAGTAAAAATGGTGGTCAAATAAGCTACAAATGGGTCGCTAATCACGCGAAATGCAAAGCGAATAAAGGCCGGTTCAATAAATGCCAAGCCGGTCACAATCATTCCCCGCGCATGTAATTGATAATCCTTTTTGTACCGAATCGCGATGAAAAAAGCAGTCGCCAAAATGACCAAATCCTTGCACGAATTAAATGCCCCAACTAAATCATTATCCGTCAGCGGCCCTTGATGCGGTATGCGCGAATGAGTTAATAATAAGATCGAAATAAAGATCAGGGGAATCAGTAGGTAGCTTATTTTTCCAAGCAAGCGATGAATCGCTACTTGCTTGTTCCGAATTAAAATCGGTTGGATAATTAACAAACTCATCCAAAGCAAAAGCACGGTGGCATGGAAATGAAAATAGAAGGAGAAGGAGGCATTACCATGGAAGAACTTGGCAAAATACGATGGCCAAAAACCTAGGCAAACCAACAAGACTAATCCGAAAAAGTAATAGCCTGATAAATCAAACTGCATTTTTTTAACTTGTTTCTCCATGTCCGAAAACTTGGAAATCAAGATAATTTATACCGTACGACAGGCAAATGTGAAACCGTTTAAATTTGTTCCCAAATAGGAAATGGGAACAAATGAGCTGATGCTGAAATGATAGGCCTTATATTTTCTAAGCTAAAATCCATGCATTAATCATGGCCCACTGTCCTATACTGCGTAGGAGGAATTCCAACCTTCAATTTGAAGAGTCGAGTAAAATGTTGGGGATACTTAAATCCTAACTCATAAGCTACATCGCTGACAGATTTATTAGACTCCATAATTTTGTCTTTAGCCATGTTGATAACAGAAGTTCGAATATAGTCTAGGGCTGAAACGCCAGCTTCTTTTTTAATTAAATCACCAAAATAATTAGGAGAAAGATTCAATTCCTTTGCACAATAGGACACCGTTGGAATACCCTCTTTTACTTGTAAATCAGCATTAAAATAGTCTGCAAGTAGATTTTCAAACCTTTCTAATACTCCTTTATGCTTATTTCCCCGAGTAACAAACTGGCGATCGTAAAAACGTTGGGAATAATTCAACAATAACTCAATATTAGATGAAATAAGTGTTCGACTATGTTTATCGATTCCGCACGCTAGCTCAAATTGAATTTTATGAAAACAATCTATGATCACCTTTTTCTCATCATCCGAAATGTGCAGCGCTTCATTCACATCATAAGAGAAAAAATTATACTCTTTC
>CAZUAZ010000084.1:0-1720 GCA_964618445.1 uncultured Aquirufa sp.
ACTCCATTTTTTTGGCTAGAAATAATCCACCAAAAATCAATACTACTGCGCCTCCTATAAATAGGTAAGTCCGCTTGTTGTTGTTTGTTGCCATAATTTAAGTCAATAGTCGCTAGTCACTAGCCTTGTTTATCTATATTCTCTACTCTATTATCTCTAATCTAGAAGGTTAAACTCTTTCCTTGATAAAAATCTAAAATCTTCGTCCGGAATACGTAGTCATATTTGACCTGTACCAAACTCAAGCGCGCCTTATCCAAATTCGTCTTCTGTAAATTGTAGTTAACAAAATCTATCGTTCCCGCCGAAAACCGACTCTCCGACGCACGAAAGCTTTCTTCCAATGCCGCCACTTGCACCGCGCCCGCCTCATAGCGCTTCGCCGCATTCAACATATTCACATAGGCCTGCTCAATGTTTTGACGCAAGGTTAAGCGCGCACGTTCGGCCTCAATCTCCGCATTACGCTGCTGCAAACCCGCCTGTAACACACGCGTGCGATTGGCATACCTCGTGAAAATAGGAATGTTCAAATTCAACGAAACAACCTTGTTTTGGGTATTATTCAATTGATCAAAATATCCTACCGTTGCACCCGATCCATATTTCGGCTGCACCGTAGATACCGGATAAGATTGTCCCCCAATCGATACCGATCCTAAATTAACCGTCTGGGTGCCCAATAACTCAACCGTACGCAATGCGTTGGATTGATTAGCCGACCAGCTTCCATTCAATGATAAGGTAGGTAAACGAAACGCCTTCGCCACCGAAACACTGCGCAATGCACTCTGTACCCGAAAATCAGCCGCACGAACCAAAGGTTGTAACGACAACGCTTTCGTATATATGTCATTTACTGGTACCTCATATCCCTTCGATGAAGGAACCGGCACCTGAATACGCGCCAAATCAAAAGCCTGAATGTTTGAATCATTCAAGAGTTGCAACAACGTTAATTTGTTGATGTCTAAAGTACTTTGAAACGAAACGATATTAGACTCTTCATTGGCCAACTGCGCCTTTAAATCCAGCAAACTTGTAATCGACAAAGACCCGGCATTTACCAATTTCTGTGTACGCTCAATCTGTAATTTCGTGATTTGAGATTGGGTATTGGCGATGGCCAATTGGTCTTCCGCATTCAAAATAGCCAAATATGCCAGCACGACCTGCAACGAAATATTTTCGCGAATCGAGGCCAAATCCTCTTGGGTAGCCTTGAGCGCAAACTCATTTTGAGCAATGGTATTTTTAAGTGCTCCGCCATTAAATAGGGTCAAATTTGAATTCAAACCCACGTTATTGTAATTGATGTTTCGCGAATCAAATCCATTCGTAAACGGGTTGAGCGAACGACCAAAACTGGCCGCTTGATTCATGTTTCCATTTAAGGAAGGCAATTGATTAAAACGCGATTGCTGATACGTCAGCTCCGCATTCTTTAAATTAACCTCGTACGATTTGACGTTTAAATTATGTAAGAGCGCGATCTCGACGGCTTGTGCTAATGACAAATGAACCACCTGCGCATTTCCTTGAATGGCCGTTTGCGCGAATCCCGCGAAGGACCCAAGCAACACCGAAGCAAGCATGATGTATTTTCTAGTATGCATCTATTTCAATTAAGTTTGCAAATTTAGCCAAAAGCTTTTTGGCAGAACCTGATTTTTGGATAAACGGCAAGAGCTACGGATAAACCGAATAATTAGCGCACCAC
>CAZUAZ010000084.1:1820-3849 GCA_964618445.1 uncultured Aquirufa sp.
GAACCATAGTTGTGAATGGAATGTTCGCGCGGATCCGCCACATATTTTTGGCGTTCACTCGGAGGATACTTCGTCAAGGTATTCCACAATTCCCACTGCTTCGACAGCGGGCGCGCCGCATCGTAGATCAATAAACGAAAACCCGGATGGGCTTTGGCTAAGTGCGCTTGTGCGCGCTTCAGCTTGTCAACCACCTCTGGCTGCAAAAAGGCATGTTTTAGACATCCGTATACGTCCTTCCCCATAAAATTGTCGGTAGTCGCATATTTTAATTCCACCAGCACCTCCGGAATGTGTGCCCGAACTTCCAGCAAACCCTGCTTTTGCATTTCCTGCTCAAAGGAGCAAGGAATTTGACCAAATACCCGAACCGACAACACGCATAGAACCCAGAATAGACGCATAAGAACCAAAGATTTTCCCTAAATTTAGCCAAATTTCCTCGACCCTATGGCATTAAATTGGATTTGGTTTCTATTCTTCGGTGTAGCTTTTGTTGTTGCGCTTATTCAATTCGTCTTTTTTGGCAATGCTGATATCTTCAAAATTCTGGTAGATGGCATGTTTGATTCGGCCGAAATCGCCGTCATGAAAATCGCACTTCCACTCGCCGGCGTCATGACCTTTTTCATGGGTATTTTACAAGTAGGAGAACGCGCAGGTGCCATCCAATTTCTAGCGCGCCGCATCGGTCCTTTCTTTACCCGCCTCTTCCCAGAAATCCCCAAAGATCACCCCGTTCACGGTCAAATGATTATGAATTTTTCGGCCAATTTACTGGGCTTAGATAACGCAGCCACGCCTTTTGGGCTAAAAGCCATGCAAAGTTTACAGGAAATTAACCCGGTTAAAGAAACGGCATCCAACGCACAAATCATGTTCCTGGTGCTCCATTCGGCGGGACCTGTTTTAATTCCCTTGAGCATCATGGCCCAGCGGGCCATTTATGGAGCGCAAGATGCGTCCGATATCTTTATTCCCTGCCTCATGGCAACCTATGCCACCACAATTACGGGTCTTATATTTGTCTCGATCAAGCAGAAAATTAATTTATTGGAACCCGTACTTTTGAGCTGGCTCGTAGGCCTAACCGCCTTCCTCGGCGGTATCTTATGGTACTTCAGTTCCCTACCGAAAGAGGCCATTGAAATGCAATCCAAAGTCATTTCAAATGGCATTTTATTCCTGCTCATTTTCTCCTTTATCGCCGCAGCGATGCGCAAAAAAATTGATATTTTTGGGACCTTTGTCGAAGGTGCCAAAGGTGGATTTGAAACTTCTGTCAAAATCATTCCCTACCTAGTAGGCATGCTCGTGGCCATTTCTTGCCTACGAAATTCCGGGGTTTTGGACTTTATCGTAGATGGAATTAAATATGTGGTGGATATGTCTGGCGTGGATAACCGCTGGGTAGATGCCATGCCCACGGCCCTATTACACCCCGTTAGTGGAAGTGGTTCGCGCGCCATGATGATTGACACGATGAAAACATTCGGATCGGATTCGTTTGTAGGCCGCCTCTCTTGCGTATTTCAAGGTTCTGCTGAAACGGTCTTGTACGTAGTCGCTCTTTACTTTGGATCCGTGCAGGTACGCAATATTCGCTACACGCTTTGGGCTGGATTAGCCGCAGATTTTGTGGGAATTGTCACCGCGATACTCGTGAGCTACTTGTTTTTTGGGTAAGCTAAGGTAGCGGTAAGGCCAATGTGACGTTGCCGCCTACCACGTCTTTCTTCCACGAGCCGGTATCAAAACCTAGGTTCGCTTTCAAGAAAGCGTCTTGGCCCATGACTTGGATTGGACGCGACCAAAAGAGGCCAACAGCATACTGACGTTTTACGGGAACGAATTCGCTACCAAACCAACCAATCGCATTCGACATGGAACCGCGGAAAGTCACCGAATTCTGCCCAAATAAGCCTTCAATACCAATATAATACGCCTCTACGCGGTTATTATCGTAAGACACATTCTTCGTGGGCGACAAATCTGTCTCTGAATCTAAGGTCAACATCGGCGTTCCCAT
>CAZUAZ010000085.1:0-3785 GCA_964618445.1 uncultured Aquirufa sp.
TTGTGGAAAAACGTGCAAAACTGCAATAAAAGTATGTACTTTGCAAACGAATTACTGATTAAGTTATTATGCCCAAAATTCATTTTATCGCAATCGGCGGCGCTGCCATGCATAATTTAGCACTTGCCTTAAAAGCCAAAGGATTTGAAATCACCGGCTCCGATGATGAAATTTACGAACCATCTAAAAGTCTTTTAGAATCAAATGGTATCCTTCCCGATGCATTTGGCTGGTTTCCTGAGAAAATCACATCTGATTTAGATGCCGTTATTGTGGGGATGCATGCACGTGCCGACAACCCTGAATTACTTCGCGCACAAGAATTGGGCATTCAGATTGAATCCTATCCTTCATTTTTATACGAACAAAGTAAAAACAAGCAGCGGATTGTGATTGCGGGAAGTCATGGAAAGACGAGTATTACTTCCATGATTTTACATGTTTTAAAAACGCTTAACAAACCATTTGACTATTTAGTGGGCGCACGGATTGAAGGATTCAACCTGATGGCCTCCCTTTCGGATGCTCCAATTATCGTCATTGAAGGTGACGAATACTTAGCTTCTCCGATCGACCGACAAGCCAAATTTTTATTATACCAACCGCATATTTGTTTAATCTCAGGCATCGCTTGGGATCACATTAATGTGTATCCAACGTTTGAATCGTATACCGATTCATTCAAACAATTAATTCAAGAATTGCCCAAAGCAGGTTCTTTGTTTTTTGACGAGACCGACCAAGTGCTGGCAGACTTAACAGAAAGCTGTCCAGAACATGCCGCAAAGCAAGGTTATCAGGCACATCCTTCGACTATCCAAGATGGCCAAACGGTTTTGATTGGAAAAGATGGTAAATCATATCCAATTCAGGTTTTTGGTGAACATACGTTGAAGAATTTAAATGGCGCCCGATTGATTTGCGAGCAAATAGGCGTTTCGACAACTGCTTTTTATGAGGCCATTCAAAGTTTCAAAGGAGCGGCAAAACGATTGGAGTTAGTTGCATCCGCAGAGAACGGATTGTTTTATAAAGATTTTGCGCACGCTCCATCGAAGGTAAAAGCGACCACGGAGGCATTGAAAAATCAATTCCCGTCTCGAAAATTAGTGGCTTGTTTGGAGTTACATACATTTAGTAGCTTAAATCCGGCCTTTTTGCCACAATATGCGGGCACCTTGGATTTGGCAGATGAGGCGATCATTTACTTAAGTGAACATGCGCGCGAAATCAAACGCATGGACCGTATCGAAGAAGACGTCGTTCAAACTTATTTCAAGCATCCTCGCTTGCGGGTTATCCGCGATGCGGAAACCTTACGTAATTCCTTGTTAGCGGAAACGTGGGGAGATGCCAACCTGCTCATGATGTCTTCAGGGACATTTGATGGGTTAGATATGCCAAAATTGGGTCAAGAAATCGGGATGTTACGCGTTTAGCAATTGATCTAGCTCGGCTTTAAAACCAGTCAGTAAAAGCTCCTTCATGCTAATCTTACGTTTTTGCGTATTGATTTTGCTCTGCGTAGGTTTATCATCCATGAGACGATCGCGTTCCGCTTGCGCTATAAAATCGTCTAGTTCACCTCGCTCCTTCTTCGTCATGTAATCCATTTGATTAATCATGATTTTCAATTGCTCAATCCGAGGCTTATCGTTTAAGGCTGGATGGCGATACGAAATCACGCGCAACAAATAGTTCATTTCAAAAATCTTATCGCATGCATTGCGGAAACGTTCAGCCATACTGCGATCTATCGTTTTCACTTGCGCAGTAACCTCTTTCCATTTAATGAGGTATGCCTTAGCTAGGTCGGCAGTAGCCGGCATATTCACTTGATCGCCCAGCTTCAATTCTAATTCCCCCGTCATTGCGACTAGTTCTTGAATGCGTGGATCGACACGAGGCTTGTATTCTATACCATTTATGCGATTATACTTTTCGAAAAACATGTCATTGGCTTTCTTGAAATTCTTCCAAAGCATGGATTGCTTTTTCGGTGGAAGACCAACGACCAATTTCCATTCTTTTTGCAATTCTTTGACTTTAATGATGGCTGCGTCTAAGTCGTCTGACTTGCGGTATTGATGTACGGCATCGATGTATCCTTGTAACGTGAGGATTTTCTCGTCGATTTGTCGGTTTTTATCTTCAAAAAACGCTCTTCTACGTAAGAAGAACTGATCCATAATTTCTTGAAATGAATCTGACAGGGCATCTTGGAATTGTTTGTCCACCGGACCTGTCTTCACCCATTTGGCTTTCAATTCCATCAGTTCATCGGTTGCCGAAATGACATCCTCTTGGTTTGCAATGACTTGAGCATCCTCAATGAGGGCACGTTTGATTTCAAGATTCTTGATTTGATTGTTTTGAATGAGTCCACGAAGAAATTCTTCCAGTTCATCCAGCTTAGTGAGCAGGGGAATAAAATCACCTAGGCCATCGAAGGTAGCCAAGTAGGCTTTCATCTGAACAACCTTGGTTAAGTAGGATCCTTTATTTTGGACTTCTTCCACCTCTTTGGCTAATTGATTAACCTTGGATTTGGCTAATTCGAACCGTCTGGCGAAATAATTTAGTGCTTCTTGTTCGGTATCGCGAACAAAACCGATTTCACGCAAAGGGAAATCCAAATAGGCATTTAGAAAAACTTTGCCGTCCTGGCAAAATCCGTACTCATTTTTAACGGTGTGGCTCATGTCAAATCTTATAAAAGAGCTTCAAGCAATCGCTTTGGCTCATTAAATCCAGCCTCAATTTATCTAAAAAATTATAAATAAATCAAGAAATCATTCACAGAAACTCAAAAAATTACATAAAAATAACATTCTTTGCAGGTTCTTATCAAACTAACACGATTGACCTTATGAGTAACGAAACAATTATCTTTTCGATGGAGCGTGTATCCAAAGTGATTCCTCCTCAGAAAACGATCATTAAAAATATCTATTTATCCTTTTTTTACGGTGCCAAAATTGGTGTTCTCGGACTTAACGGATCCGGGAAATCTACACTATTGCGTATTATTGCCGGTTTAGATAAATCCTTTACGGGGGATGTCGTTTGGTCTCCAGGATACACAGTAGGTCTACTCGAACAAGAGCCACAATTGGATCCAAATAAAACGGTTTTGGAGGTTGTTGAAGAAGCTGTAGTTGAAATCAAAAATCTATTAAAAGAGTTTGACGAGATCAATGAAGCGTTTGGGGATCCAGATGCAGACTTTGACAAGTTGTTATCGAGACAAGGCGAAGTACAAGAAAAATTAGACCATTTCAATGCATGGGAATTAGATACGCGCTTAGAAAAGGCAATGGATGCTTTGCGTTGTCCCGACCCAGATGCGCTGGTAAGTACGCTTTCCGGTGGCGAAAAACGTCGCGTCGCCTTATGTCGATTATTATTACAAGAACCCGATGTCTTATTGTTGGATGAACCTACTAACCACTTAGATGCTGAATCAGTAGATTGGTTAGAACAACATTTACGTCAATATAAAGGAACAGTTATTGCCGTAACGCACGATAGGTACTTCTTGGTTAATGTGGCCGGTTGGATTTTGGAATTGGATCGTGGCGAGGGTATTCCTTGGAAAGGAAATTATTCATCTTGGTTAGAGCAAAAGCAAAATCGGTTGGCACAGGAAGAAAAGACGGAATCTCGCAGACAAAAAACCCTTCAACGTGAGTTGGAATGGGTTCGTATGGCACCTAAAGCCCGTCAAGCTAAATCAAAAGCGCGTATCGGGGCTTATGAAAAATTACTCTCGGAAGAGAATCGTC
>CAZUAZ010000086.1:0-3748 GCA_964618445.1 uncultured Aquirufa sp.
AGAAAATCGCAGACGCACCCGAGATGATACCACCCCATCCATACGCTGGCAACATTTCACCATTCTCATGCTTCACTAAAGACTCCTCAGGAATAAAAGGAGTCCAGTTAGCCACGTCGATGTAAAAAGCTCCCATAATGATCACAAACAAGATCACGGCTACTTTCAAAATAACAATTAAGTTATTCGCACTTGCAGCTTCTTTGATACCTCGAACTAAAATCCAAGTCACAAACCAGACAATCACTAAGGCTGGTAAATTCACCGCCGCTCCCCCAAATGACACGGGATCATTCGTTAAATTCGCTGGTAAATGAATCCCAAAGAGATGTAAGAGCTTATTGAAATAACCAGACCACGATACGGCAACGGTCATCGCTCCCATGGCATATTCGAGGATTAATCCCCAACCAATAATCCAAGCAAATAATTCACCTACCGTTCCATACGCATACGCATACGCACTACCTTCTACCGGTAACATCGCTGCAAATTCCGCATAACAAAGCGCAGCAAAAATACAGCCGATACCCGCAATAATAAATGAAATCGCTAATGCTGGACCCGCATGAAAATGGGCTGCTGTTCCTGTTAAAACAAAAACACCACCACCGATAATCGCACCGATACCAATCGCCGTTAGGCTCCATTTCCCTAATACGCGTTTGAGCTCACTTTTTTGCATGTCTTGCTCAAACATGTGCATGGGTTTCTTTCTCCAAATACTGTTGTCCATAGTCAATTAATTTAATGAAAAAGTAAAATGCCGGTCACTCGTTCAAGCAACCGGCATATGTCCTTATTTCTTTGGTTTAGATGATGTTCCTAAGTCAATTACAATAGGCGCCGCCACAAAAATAGACGAATATGCCCCAAACACAACCCCGATAAACATCGCAAACGAGAAGCCACGTAATACGTCACCTCCGAAGATCAACAACACCGTTACTACTAAGAATACCGTTGTTGCCGTCATCACCGTACGTGACATAGTTCGGTTAATGGAACCGTTGATTGTATTAATCATCAATTGTTTATTACCCAAATCTGGATTCACACCAATCTCCTCACGAATACGGTCAAATACAACCACCGTGTCATTGATTGAATAACCGATAACAGTTAATACAGCTGCAATGAATACTTGGTCAACTTCCAATTCAAATCCGAATAAACGAACGATACCCACCATACCTAATACCACTAAGGTATCGTGTAACAAGGCAACAATACCGCCCAATGAATACTGCCATTTACGGAAACGAATTAAGATGTAAATAAAGATGGCAATCAATGCATAGAAGATTGATACAAAAGACTGCATCAAAATATCATCCGCAACGGTCGCACCCACTTTCGATTCAGAAACAACTTTAGGCGCTGCTGATGCGAAGTCTTTCAATCCAGTTTCCAATGCCGTACGCACCGTGTTATTCGCAGTGATTGACTCATCCTCAACTAAGTAAGAAGTAGTTACTTTCAATTTCGTGTCACCGTTGAAGGTCTTCACCTCAACACCTTTTCCACCGAAATCATCTGCCAAAGCTTCTTTTACCTTATCCGTAGGAACAGCCTGGTTAAACTCAACGACATACGAACGACCTCCTTTAAAGTCTACACCCAAGTTGAAACCACCTTGCATAAATACGACAATCGCTCCTGTAGCAATTAATCCCCAAGAGAACCAATATGAATATTTACGCTTTCCAATGAAATCAAAATTCATGCCTTTGAACAAATCACGTGAGATAAATGTCTCAAACGTCATATCCTTCTCCTTACCTGCTTTGATTGCACGTTTTGCCATCCACTCCACAAGAATATGTGAAATATATACGGCAGTAAATACCGACGTAACCAAACCAATACAAAGTGTTACACCAAATCCTTTAACCGACCCTGATCCGAAAATGATTAAGATAATACCAATCAAAATCGTCGTAACGTTTCCATCCAAAATCGCACTTAATGCTTTTTCATATCCCATATTGATGGCGTCCAACAAGCCTTTACCTGAACGTAACTCTTCACGAATACGCTCATTAATAAGTACGTTGGCATCCACCGCCATACCCAATGTCAACACGATACCTGCGATACCTGGCAAAGTCAAAGCTGCTTGGATTTGAACCAATACACCTGCAATGAAGAATACGTTGAAGAATAAAGCCAAATTAGCCATCCAACCTGGAGATCCATAGTAACCTACCATGAACACTATTACTAATACCAAGCCTAACAACATCGACATATATCCTTGGTTGATTGCCTCCGCACCCAATGATGGACCTACGAATGCATCTTCCACGATACGCGTTGGCGCTGGCAATTTACCCGCTTTCAATACGTTGGCTAAGTCTTTTGCCTCCTCCACCGTGAAGCTACCTGAGATCGAAGAACGACCACCTGGTATCTCACCGTTGATCACTGGAGCAGAATACACATAACCGTCTAGCACGATTGCAATGCGACGACCGATGTTCGCGCCTGTCAAGTTTTTCCAAATACGTGCCCCTGTTCCGTTCATGGACATGGTTACTTCAGCACGACCTGTTTGGTCAAAATCTTGTGCCGCATCTGTAATGACATCACCTTCCAATGGAGCCTTTTGGCCTTCCGCTTGCTTCAATGCTTCTAAAGATAAAATCTCATCTCCGTTCGTTGCCGGAATTCCTTTAGCCGCCCAAGCAAACTTTAAATTTGCTGGGAAAAATGCTCTCACGTCTGCACGACGGAATAAGGCGTTCACACGCGCTGTATCTTTTACATATACACCAATACCGTTTCCAGTTTGAACGAATAATTTCGACAAAGCTGAACCTGTACTCGTATCCGCTTTTGCTTTACCAGCTGAATCTTTCGCTGGAGCTGCTAATTGAGATGCCAATGCATTCGTAGTCGTATCTTTTGCTGCAGGAGCTGCTGCTGTAGCTGCTACTGCTGGAGCTTTTGCTTCACGCTCTAAAATCGCGCCTAATGCATTTAATCCTCCACCGTATTCGTTCAATTCATAACACTCAACAAATTCTAATTTCGCTGCACCTGATAATAATTTACGTGCACGCTCTGGATTTTCTACACCTGGTAATTCAACTTGAATACGGTTAGATCCTGGTAAACGTTGGATGTTTGGATTTGCAACACCAAACTTGTCAATACGTGCTTGGATAATCTTGTAAACGCGATCCACCGCACCGTCAATCTCCCCATCAATCACACGCTTCACTTGTGAATCCGTTGACGTAGATGAAATTTTTCCACGATTCACAGAATTTGAGAATACAGAAGCTAAAGTTTGTTTCGGAGCAATACGAGCGAATGCCTCATAAAACAACTCGTTGAACGATGACGTCGAAGTTGCTTGTGCAGCACTTGCTTCTGCCAAAGCCTTCTCGAAGTTTGGATCGTTAGATTGTCCTGAAAGTGCACGCAAGATTTCTACTGGAGAAACTTCTAATACCGCGTGTAAACCACCTTCTAAGTCAAGACCTTTTTGCAAGGCATATTGAGTAACTTCTTGTAACGTATATCCGATGTAAACCGGTTGCTTCCAAAGGGAATCAATGAAATGTAAACGCTTCGCAGCATCCACTTTACCATCGGCAGTCGTGGCATACTTAATTGCTTGTTCTTTTAATTGGTTTGACTTCCAGGTAAATGATAGGAAGAAAATACAAAGGGCTGAAATAATAGTAGACAGCCAAATAATGGCACTTTTGTAACGCATAACTTTAAATTAAATGGTAAA
>CAZUAZ010000087.1:0-3551 GCA_964618445.1 uncultured Aquirufa sp.
TTGTTGAACAAAGAACGTCCTAAACGATTCTTAGGCAACATACCTTTTACGGCTGCCTCGACAACACCTCTTGGGTTTTTAACTAAAACCTCGCGTGGTGTAGCAAAACGCTGACCACCTGGATACCCCGTATGACGGATGTAAACCTTGTCAGTCATTTTTTTACCTGTCAAACGAATTTTCTCCGCATTGATGACGATCACTTGATCACCACAATCAACGTGAGGAGTGTACGAAGCCTTATGCTTACCACGAATGATTTTCGCGATTTCAGAGCAAAGACGACCTAAAATTTGGTTTTCTGCGTCTACTACCACCCAGTCCTTTTGAACTGTAGCTTTGTTGGCAGAGATCGTTTTGTAACTTAAAGTATCCACTATTAATAATGTTTAACTGTTGAATCATTTCCACCAAGACCACGGAATTTGCCTTAAGGATTTGATTATGACCTATTTTATCTTTCAAACGGGCATTCAATCGAAAAATGGGAGTGCAAATTTAGAAATTCAAGAACTAATATCCAAACCCGATTCCAAATTATTTGTGAATAAAAAAAGGAGGCCGAGGCCTCCTTCCTTAAAAGTGCATTTAAACACTAGATACCGCTCATATCGAAGGTGTCCATGAATGCTGTCGTAAACTTACCTGATTGAAAACCAGGGTCATCCATCAATTTAATGTGGAATGGAATCGTCGTTTTGATGCCTTCAATCACAAATTCTTGTAAGGCACGCTTCATACGACGCAATACTTCTTCCCGACTTTGACCACTCACGATTACTTTCGCAATCATGGAGTCATAGTTTGGTGGAATGGTATAGCCCGAGTAGACGTGTGAGTCAATCCGAACACCGTGGCCACCTGGCAAGTGCAAATTCGTGATTTTACCTGGAGAAGGACGGAATCCATTCGCAGGATCTTCCGCATTAATCCGGCATTCTAATGCATATAATTTTGGGAAGTAATTTTGACCCGAAATCGGGATTCCGGCTGCTACTTTAATTTGCTCCTTAATCAAATCGAAATCAGTCACTTCTTCTGTAATCGGGTGTTCTACTTGGATACGTGTATTCATTTCCATGAAGTAGAAGTCACCGTTTTTGTCCACTAAAAATTCGATGGTTCCAGCTCCTTCATATCCAATAGCACTTGCACCCGCGATGGCTGCATTCCCCATTTTGGTACGTAATTCTTCTGTTAACGCAGGAGAAGGAGTTTCTTCACATAATTTCTGGTGACGACGCTGGATCGAACAATCACGCTCGGAGAGGTGACATACTTTGCCAAACTTATCGCCTACCACTTGAATTTCAATGTGACGCGGCTCCTCCACGAATTTCTCCATGTACATACCGTCATTGCCAAAGGCCGCTGCTGCTTCCATTTTGGCATCATCCCATAATTTACGGAATTCAGATTCCTCCCGGATGATACGCATCCCGCGTCCACCACCACCGGCAGTTGCCTTGATGATTACCGGGTAAACGATTTTTTTAGCTAATTCAATGGCTTCTTCGACGGTGTCCAACAATCCATCGGAACCAGGGATTACGGGAACACCCGCTTTCTTCATGGTATCTTTGGCTGTGGCTTTGTCGCCCATTTGATTAATCATCTCCGCGGATGCACCAATGAACTTGATGCTATGCTCGGAACAAATGCGCGAAAATTCCGCATTTTCAGATAAGAATCCATAACCTGGGTGAATCGCATCTGCGCCGGTTACTTCAGCGGCAGAAATTAAAGCCGGAATACTTAAATAGGAATCCCGACTGGGAGGAGGTCCGATACAAACGGCTTCATCCGCAAAGCGAACGTGTAAACTTTCTCGGTCAGCTGTCGAATAAACGGCAACTGTTTTTATTCCCATTTCCTTGCACGTACGAATGATGCGTAACGCAATCTCTCCTCGGTTTGCAATGAGTATTTTTTTAAACATATAATTTGATTTGTCTGTGCGCACACTTAGTCCATGCGAGGTATGCGTCAGGCTCATAATTAAGCTTTTTCTACTACGAATAAAGGTTGGTCAAACTCTACTGGACTTGCATTGTCCACTAAAATTTGAACGATTTTTCCAGAAACTTCGGAATCGATCTCATTGAACAACTTCATCGCTTCAATCATACACAAGGTTTTACCTGGTGCGATTTCTGAGCCAACTTCCACAAAATTTTCTTTATCTGGACCAGCTGCGCGGTAGAATGTACCGATCATCGGTGATTTTACCGTGTATAGGTTGTCGGCAACGGGTGCCGCCACCGGAGCTGCTGGTGCTGCCGGAGCCGCTGCTGGCGCTGCTGCCACGGGTGCAGGTGCTGCAGCAACTGAAACGACGGGTGCCACTGCGCTATTTTTTTTCACTGATACTTTTAATCCTTCCGTTTCAATGCTCACTTCCGCTAGGGGAGATTTTGCGATGTAATCTAATAATCGCTGTATTTCTTTCGTATCCATTTCGGTTTATTAATAGGTGACCGTTTTTACTTTGACAAATGTAGATAAAATTATTTGACGCGCTCCGCGTACGAATAAGTTCTTGTATCTACTTTAATTAATTCATCTTGCTCAATAAAGATAGGCACGGTGATTGTTGCCCCTGTCTCCACGGTAGCTGGTTTTTTAGGTGAGTTCGCCGTATCTCCGCGTACCCCTGGTTCCGTGTAAGTAACTTTCAATTCAACAAACGGAGGTAATTCGCATGAAAGAGCTGAATCATTTTCCGTGTTGATTAAGATCTCAACTTCTTGTCCCTCTTTCATCAAATCCGCCATCACGCAAAGATTTTCGCCCAATAAGATTTGCTCAAAGGTCTCGTTGTCCATGAAGTTAAATCCAAATTCATCTTTATAAATGAATTGATATTTTCTGCGTTCCACCCGAACTGGATAAATTGATACCCCCGAGTTGAACGTATTATCAATTACTTTTCCCGATGTCAATGAACGTAATTTTGTCCGAACAAATGCCGGACCTTTTCCTGGTTTAACATGAAGAAATTCAATGATCGAATATAAATCGTCATTGTACTTGATCACCATACCATTTTTAATATCTGCTGTAGTTGCCATTGTGTTTGTTGATTATTTTGGATCGTATGCCCACGTTATGTAAGCGGAACCCCACGTAAAGCCGCCACCGAAGGCTGCCAAAATTAATTTATCTCCTTTTTTCAATTGATTTTCATAATCCCATAAACATAATGGAATCGTTGCCGCTGTCGTGTTGCCATATTTTTGAATATTTAGCATCACTTTATCTTCACTCACGCCCATCCGGCTCGCCGTGGCATCAATGATCCGTTTGTTGGCCTGATGTGGCACCAAGAAACGAATGTCATCTCCCACCAAGTGATTGCGCTCCATGATTTCAGCTGAAACATTCGCCATGCGCGTGACCGCAAATTTGTAGACAGCTTGCCCTTCTTGACGAATGTAATGTAATTTTTGCTCCACAGTTTCATGCGTCGGAGGGTAGGCGCTACCGCCACCTTTTTGCATCAAACTTTCACAACCTTCGCCATCTGATTTCAAGATGAAATCTTGAACGCC
>CAZUAZ010000088.1:0-3545 GCA_964618445.1 uncultured Aquirufa sp.
TTCCGTACCACCGACGTTACTGGAGAAATCTCTTTGCCAGCTGGTACTGAAATGGTTATGCCTGGTGACAACTTGACCATCACCGTTGAGTTGATCAACAGTATCGCTATGGAAATCGGTTTGAAATTCGCGATTCGTGAAGGTGGCCGTACCGTAGGTGCTGGTCAGGTAACTGAAATCTTAGACTAATTTTATTAGCCTATATGGGAAAGAGCGGTCAATGACCGCTCTTTTTTTTTGTATACTTGTAGGAAGCCTAGGCGTGTCCTTTAGCTTTGGCAATCCTTTCAGGTTTGCCAAAGCTAGCGCCTGAGGCTTGAACGTTTTTAATTTAACCTATATTGTCTCATGAAAAAATTACTACTCTTTTTATCAGTTTGTTTATTCGCCTTTCAATCTTACGGTCAGGAATATTACGAAATCAGAACGTATCATATGAAATTCAGGGGTAATACAAATCTCTTGGAAAGCTACCTAGCTAAATCATTTATTCCCGCGATGAATGCCTATGGCGTCTCAAAAATTGGCGTATTCAAAGATCTTGGCAAACCTGAGCCGGCGGTTATTATCGTTACGATTCCCTTTAAATCGTTGATGGCCTATGCCGGATATAAAGAGGCATTGGAGAAAGATGCTACTTACCAAACAACATCACGTGCGTATTTTGATCAGGTAGGACCTGATAAACCGTTATTTGATCGGGTTTCCACCTATATGGCGAAAGGATTTGCAGGTCACCCATCGATGAAATTGCCTGTGACTAATCCAGGCCGAATATACGAATGGCGTACCTATGAAGCATATAATGAGGATGCATTGAAGCGTAAAATCGACATGTTCAATCAAGGTGAGCTAGCTATTTTTGATAAAGTTGGCCTACACAACGTCTTTTTCGGCGAAGTACTTGCAGGAGAAAACACTCCTTGTTTGAGCTATATGGTATCTTTTGAAAACATGGCGGAGCGTGACGCCAATTGGGGAAAATTTAGTGCAGATCCGGATTGGAAGCGAATGAGTGGAGATCCGCGGTATGCAAATAGCCATTCTCGAACAGTGCGAAGATTTTTGGAACCTACGAGTTACTCCCAGTGGTAAAGATTCAATTAGTTATGCCGACGTTTGTTAATTAGGTTTTTTTATCTAAATTTGCAATCCTTTCTACGGGCATAGTATAATGGTAGTATGCAGGTCTCCAAAACCTTTGGTCAGGGTTCGAATCCTTGTGCCCGTGCAACGAAATTTTAAATAACCGACAATCGGTAAGATATGAGCAGTTTTACATCATTGATTAAGGATTCTTGGACGGAAGTAACCGAACAAGTTACTTGGCCAAAATTCACGGAACTTCAATCGAGTTCAGTATTAGTTTTAGTTGCCTCATTGATTTTTGCCTTATTGGTAGGAGTCGTGGATTTGGCATTTAAATCTGGTTTGGATTTATTTTATAGTTCATTTTAAACACGGGTTTTTCCCAATCCTCAACGAGCAATTGCCATGGCAGAGACTAAATGGTACGTTTTGAGAGCAATCTCAGGGCAAGAAAAGAAGGTTAAGACCTATATGGAAAATGAGTTGGCGCGTCAAGGTGTGTCTGATTCAGTTCCACAGATATTAATTCCGACAGAAAAAATCTATGAAATCCGTAAAGGGAAAAAAGTAATTCGTGAGAAGAACTTATTCCCAGGGTATATCATGGTGGAAGCAGATTTAGCGGGCGAGGTTAGTCACATTTTAACTTCGACACCTGGCGTTATTGGTTTCTTGCAAACAAATAATGAAGAAATCGAGGAGACGAAAATCGAAGGCGGAAAGACGAAGAAAGTGAAGGTTATTGTTAAAAAACCAATGCCAATTAACCAAGCAGAAGTTAATCGCATCTTAGGTAAAGTTGACGAGTCAGCCGCAGTCGAAGAATACGCTTCAATTAGCTTCATTAAAGGTGAGACAGTACGTGTAATCGACGGTCCATTCGCGACATTCGAAGGTACGGTTGAAGAAATTCACGAGAATAGCAAAAAGCTATCTGTTATGGTTAAGATATTTGGCCGTAATACGCCACTTGAATTGAATTATGCGCAGGTAGAGAAATAATAACTGACGTTTATAACTTAAGAACCCTGGATTCCAGGGTTTTTTTTTGACAAATCAAACGTATTAGCATGGTCAGCCGTATTAAACTAATTACTTATTTAATTGAGCTCAACGAAGCCATTTTTTTCTACCCTAAGCTCCGGCGCTTTTACAAATCGATATTACCAGCTAATCCGATAATATTGGATGTGGGAGCCAATAAAGGTCAATCGGCTGATTTCTTTTTGAAAATTCGTTCTACGGCACAAATTACTTCTTTTGAGCCTAACCCTAGTTTGTTTCAATTTTTAACAAAAAAATACCAGGGCATAAAAAATATGACCTTAGTAAATAAAGGTGTTTCAAATGCCAAGCAAATCCTAACTTTCTACATCAATAAACTGGATTTAACCTCTTCTTTCGAGCTACTAAATCCAGATAGCAAATATCTAGCAAAAAAAGCACAGGTGATGGGCGTGAAGCCTACTGAAATAATTAGTGAGCAAATCGAAATAGAGACAATTGCCTTACGAGATTATATCGAAGAACAAGCAATTAATCATATCGACTTACTAAAAATTGATACTGAGGGTCATGAATTAAAATGCCTTACCGGACTGTTCCCATTAAAAACGTGTCAAATTGATCGCATTCAAATTGAAAACCATCAAGATGATATGTATCAAACACTGGATAGCTTTGAATCCATTCGAGCGCTTTTACATGAACACGGCTACGTAATAGAGGTATCCATCAAACATGGTTTTGGCGATTTTTATGAGGTGATTTTTCAAAAATCAGCTTAACTTCTAGTTTTATCTAGAATTCCTTTTGCATTTCAAAATAATATCCCTAATTTTGCAGTCCGTTTAAAAAGCGGCAATCTCTGTTTTGAAAATTTCAGAAGGGGATTGGGCTCCGAAGTCTTGTTACACGGAAGAGTCAACCGGAGGGGAATCAGATAAGGAAGCTTCCACCCTTATTGGCAGATAAACCTCTAATTCACTAAATAAACGATGTTTTAACATGGCAAAAGAAATAGCTGGCTACGTAAAGCTTCAATGCAAAGGTGGCCAAGCCAATCCTTCACCACCCATCGGTCCTGCATTAGGTTCGAAAGGATTAAATATCATGGAGTTCTGCAAGCAGTTCAATGCGCGTACTCAAGATAAAAACGGCGTAGTATTGCCGGTCCTAATTACCTATTACGCAGACAAATCGTTTGATTTCGTTGTAAAAACTCCTCCAGCGCCAATCTTGTTATTGGATGCTGCGAAAGTTAAGTCGGGTTCTGCTCAACCAAACTTGAAGAAGGTTGGTTCAGTAACTTGGGATCAAGTTCGCGTGATTGCGGAAACGAAGATGCCGGATTTGAACTGCTTTACAATCGAAGCGGCAATGAGTATGATTGCTGGAACGGCAAGATCAATGGGTATTACTGTTTCTGGTGATAAACCGTTCTGATTTAACCATCA
>CAZUAZ010000089.1:0-3417 GCA_964618445.1 uncultured Aquirufa sp.
AGAAAACAGTTCCTCACGAGCGATTAGGTAAATTCTCTGGCGGTTTCGTTTTAATTAAGCCAGCTGCTCCAGGTACAGGATTGATCGCCGGTGGTGCGATGCGTGCCGTGTTAGAATCTGCAGGTATCCATGATGTCCTAGCAAAATCTAAAGGTTCATCTAATCCACATAACGTGGTGAAGGCAACAATCGATGCGTTAGTGAAGATGCGTGCTCCACATAGTGTAGCGTTCCAACGTGGCATTTCATTAGCAAAAGTATTTAATGGATAATCAGAGCGCGTAAGCCTCTCTAATAGAACATACAATGTCTAAAGTTAAAATTACTCAAGTTAAAAGTGCAATTAAGCGCCCGGAAGTACAAAAACGTACAATCCAAGCTTTAGGATTAGGAAAGATTCGTCAATCCGTAGAACATGAGTTAAATCCAGCCATTGCGGGTATGATTCGTGCGGTAGGTCACTTAATCGTAGTAGAAAATATTTAATTAACACGCGAGTTGCCGGAAACGGCAGCGTTAAGCCCCAATTACAATGAAATTATCGTCATTAAAGCCTGCTGAAGGCTCAGTAAAAGTTAGAAAAAGAGTAGGTCGTGGTCAAGGTTCTGGTTTAGGTGGAACTTCTGCTCGTGGTCACAAAGGAGCTCAGTCTCGTTCAGGTTACTCACGTAAGCGTGGATTTGAAGGTGGTCAAATGCCTATCCAACGCCGTGTTCCTAAGTTCGGTTTCAAGAACATCAATCGTGTAGAATATAAAGCAATCAACTTGGATACGTTACAAGCATTAGCTGACGCGACAGGTTTGAAAGTAATCACATTTGAAACACTTTATAGCAACGGTTTAGTATCTAAGTCAGACTTAGTGAAAATCCTTAGCCGTGGAGCTGTTACTTCTGCATTAGAAGTTACAGTAAAAGGTTTCTCGGGTGCTGCTAAAGCTGCTATTGAAGCTGCTGGCGGTAAAGCAATTGTTGGTTAATCCCCTATTCTAATCGAATGAACAAGTTAATAACAACTTTCAAGCACATCTTTTCGATCGAGGAATTAAGAGGCCGTATTCTAAATACGTTGCTTTTTATTGCCTTCTTTCGTTTAGGTTCTTATATCGTTCTACCAGGTGTAGACGCGACGAAGCTTTCGCAACCAGGTGACGGTGGTCTATTTGGCTTGTTGAACATGTTCTCTGGTGGAGCCCTTAGCAATGCATCTGTATTTGCGTTAGGTATCATGCCATACATCTCAGCTTCCATTGCGATTCAGTTATTGACAATTGCGCTTCCTTATTTCCAAAAAATGCAAAAAGACGGTGAGTCAGGTCGCAAGAAATTGAACCAAATCACCCGTATCTTAACCATTTTTGTTACCGCAGCGCAAGGTTTTACCTACCTGCAAGTAACCATTCCTACAGAGGCAATCTTAGTGGATCCTTGGTTCTTCCGTTTATACGGTGTTGCCATTTTAGTAGGTGGTACGATGTTTTGTATGTGGTTGGGAGAGAAAATTACCGACAAAGGTATTGGTAACGGTATCTCGATGTTGATCATGATCGGTATCGTATCTCGTTTCCCAGCGTCTATTTTACAAGAAGCAGGATCTCGTGGTATGGCCGGTGCTTTATTATTCATCATTGAAGTGATTGCCCTATTCTTTATCGTTATGGGTGCGATTATGGTAACACAAGCTGTTCGCCGTATTCCAGTCCAATATGCAAAACAAGTAGTAGGAAGTAACATGGCTGTAGGCGGTGAGCGTCAATACATCCCGTTGAAGCTAAATGCTTCTGGTGTTATGCCAATCATCTTTGCCCAAGCGTTAATGTTTATTCCAGGTTTAGTCGCTCAATCATTTGCGGATAAATCTGAATTTGCCTCATCGGTAGCTCAGTCGTTTGGTGACTTTACTACTTGGCAATACAATGTGTTGTTCGCATTCTTGATTATTGTATTTACATTTTTCTATACAGCCATCTCGATTAACCCAACACAAATTTCAGACGACATGAAACGTGGTGGTGGTTTCGTACCAGGTGTTAAGCCAGGTGAAGAAACAGCTGGATTCATTGCGAGCATCTTGGATCGTATTACGTTACCGGGTGCTGTGATGTTGTCGATTATTGCGATTCTTCCGGCGATTGCCAACTTGTTTGGTGTGACCCGTGGTTTTGCTTCGTTCTTTGGAGGAACTTCTTTGTTAATCCTTGTGGGCGTAGTTTTAGATACATTACAACAAGTTGAAAGTTACTTGTTGATGCGTAAGTATGAAGGTTTAATGCAGTCGGGACGCGTAAAGGGTCGTTCTGAAGTGATCACTCGTTAAGATGATTTACTTAAAGACGCCAGAAGAGATGGCCATCATTCAAGCGAATGGGGAAATTCTTGGAAAGTGTCATGCCGAAGTAGCGAAGGCGGTAAAGCCGGGAGTTACTACGCTGGAATTAGACAAGATTGCTTACCAATTTATTAAGGACCATGGAGCACATCCTTCCTTTTTAAATTACCAAGTAGGAGATAAAAAGTATGCATATTCCTTGTGCATTTCAGTGAATGACGTAGTCGTTCACGGATTACCGGGGGATTTGACTTTGCAAGACGGAGATATTATCTCGATTGATGCAGGGGTGTACAAAGATAAATTTCATGCCGATAGCGCCTATACCTATGGAATAGGAAATGTTGCGGCTGATGTACAAGAGTTAATGCAAGCGACAAAAGAGTCCTTGTACAAGGGTTTGAATCAAGCCCATGCGGGTAAGCGAATTGGAGATGTGGGTAGTGCGGTGCAGTCGTATACGGAGGCATTGGGCTACGGAGTCGTTCGAGAATTAGTGGGGCATGGTGTAGGTAAAAATCTACATGAAAGTCCTGAGGTTCCAAATTATGGACGCCGCGGTGATGGAGCTAAATTGAAAGAAGGTATGGTCATTGCGATTGAGCCGATGATCAATTTGGGGAAACGCCAGATTACGGTGGACAAGGACGGCTGGACAATCCGTACAATTGATCGCAAAGCGAGTGCACATTTTGAGCACACGGTGGGCGTGACAAAGGATGGTCCGAAGGCGTTGACAACGTTTGCTTACATTGAAGAAGTATTAAAAACATCAACTGTATTGTTGAACATTTAAATAAAGGATTATGGCCAAACAATCTTCGATAGAAGTAGACGGAATTATTTTGGAAGCTCTTTCGAACGCTATGTTTCGGGTAGAATTAGAGAATACGCATCAAGTGATTGCCCACATTTCAGGCAAGATGCGCATGAACTACATTAAGATTCTGCCAGGAGATAAAGTGAAGTTGGAAATGTCACCTTACGATTTAAGTAAAGCTAGAATTGTTTATCGTTATAAGTAAAAAGAGGGTTTAACCCATAAATGTAAATAAAATGAAAGTTAAAGCATCTATTAAAAAGCGTAGT
>CAZUAZ010000090.1:0-2349 GCA_964618445.1 uncultured Aquirufa sp.
CGAGAAGATTATTCATTCAAAATCAATTAATGAAATTCGGACAGTTTTTGGTTTGGATAAACCAACACATCCATTAGTAACCGTTTTGGATACTCAAAAACTTGCTTATGGAGAAGAAACGGTTGGTAAAAGATTTTCATCTGATTTGTATTGCATAGCTCTCAAGGATTCGAGCTGTGGGATTGATTATGGGAGAAATTCTTACGATTTTGATGATGGAGTGTTGATTTTTACTGCACCTAAGCAGATCATCACCGTTAAAAAGCCTCAAGCACTAAACGAAGTAAAAGGTTGGATGCTCTATTTTCATCCTGACCTCATTAGAAATACTTCCCTTGGATCAAAAATTGACGCTTACAACTTCTTTAACTACGAAGTTCACGAGGCATTGCACCTTTCTGAAAATGAGCAAAATATCCTCAATCAGATTGTTCTACTAATTCAAGATGAAATCAAAGAGCGAATCGATAATCATAGCCAGCAAGTATTAGTTTCTAATATTGAATTATTACTAAATTATAGTAAGCGATTTTACGAAAGACAATTCAATACTCGTGCTGCAAGTAATATTGATATTGTATCTAAAGTTGAGTTGTTAATCAAGGCGTACTTTTCCGAAAATCAGCTTATTGAAAAAGGACCACCAACCATTCACTACCTTGCCAAGCATTGCCATTTGTCAGCGAGTTATTTAAGTGACCTTTTGACAAGAGAAACAGGTCGTTCTGCCAAAGACCACATTAACGATTTCCTCATAGACAAGGCTAAACATTTGCTACTCACTTCTACGGATTCTATAAGTGGAATAGCATATACTTTAGGCTTCAACTATCCCCATTATTTCGGAAGACTATTCAAACAAAAAACAGGGAAAACTCCCCAAGAATACCGTCAATTAGACTAGAATAATAGGGGTAAAAGAGTTTTTTATTTTTTCTGTGATTTGTGTTAACCATTCCTCTTTTTGTGTTTAAGCAATATTCTTAGTGTAAGCATATTTGTTTCGTTAATAATTAACAATCTTAAAAGATAAAACATTAAGTTATTAGCAAGGGTGCAAGCGGTGCACTTTGAAGTCTAGCCTTTCTCCATAAAAATAAAAATCATGAAAAATCTTAAGAATTACGTCTCCATTTTAAGTCTGGTTCTTCTATCAGGCTTAAATCAAAATGTTGCACAAGCACAAATTGAAACAACAACTAAGCGAAAAGAAGGCGCTCAAGTAATCATCATCACAGGCTCTGCTTCAGGTTTTGGTAAAGCTGCTGCAGAGAAATTAGTGGCTAAGGGCCATATTGTTTATGGAGGCGATATCAATGTTGACGGCAATGCGTACCTCAATAAAATTGGAGGATATGCTCTTGAAATGGATGTAACTGATGATTCTCAGGTACGTGCTGGAATTGAACGCATCATTAAAGAACAAGGACGTATCGATGTGTTGATCAATAATGCGGGATATGGTGAGTATGCTACTATTGAGAATATAAAAATTGATGACCTCAAACATCAGTTTGATGTCAACGTGTTTGGTTATGCGCGTTTGCAACAAGCCGTACTTCCACACATGCGCAAGCAAGGTTCAGGGAGAATCATCGTTGTTTCTTCAGTGATCGGTAAATTTTCATTACCAATGCTTGGCTGGTACGCGTCGACCAAACATGCTGTCGAAGGTATGGCAGATGCTTTAAGACAAGAAGTGGCGCAGTTTGGAATTGACGTAGTAAAAATACAACCAGGAGCTGCAAATACAGGATTTGGTGAAACAGCCTTTGCCCGACTTGCGCAATCCAACATTCCTGATGATTATCGTGCAATAATTGATGCTAGTGTCAAAGCTTTGGAAAAAGATTTTGAATCTGCACCAGGTGCAGAGGATACTGCCGAAACCATCGTTGATGCCACTGAATTAGTGCATCCAAAAATCACCTATATCACAGCAAATGCGGAGGAAATAGTTCGGTTAAGAAAAGAAATGTCAGAAGAGGATTTTTACAAAATTTTTTCAAAGAATTACCCTAAATAAATGAAAAAAACCATACTGATTACAGGTGCTAGTAGTGGAATTGGTAAAGCAACCGCTATTTATTTTCAACAACAAGGTTGGAACGTAATTGCTACGATGCGTTCGCCTGAAAAAGAAACAGAATTAAATGAGTTAGAAAACGTTCAACTAGAAAAATTAGATGTTCTTGATGGATCAAGCATTGATCAAGCGATAAAAAATGGCGTCGCAAAGTATACTAAAATTGATGCTTTAGTAAATAACGCAGGTTATGGGGCTTATGGGCCTTTGGAATCCTTTCCAAGAGAAAATATTATTAGACAATTTAATACCAATGTGATTGG
>CAZUAZ010000091.1:0-2335 GCA_964618445.1 uncultured Aquirufa sp.
ATTTTTTTAATTGCTGCCATTTAATTAGTTCAATTTATCGGGATGAACCCCCTTAATTATTTTTATTAAATTCCTTGGTAGAAGTCAATTACTTCACCTGCTGCTACTGTAACGATCGCCTTCTTAATGGTAGACGTACGTCCTGAAGTAACTTTTGTACGCGTGCTCTTGGATTTAACTTTTCCAATTTGACGCATCGTTTGTACATCTTGTACATCGACACCGTACATTTTCTTAACCTCCTTGGCAATTTCAATTTTGTTTGCTGTCAATTCAACCACAAACACGTATTTGCCTTTTTCTTGCATGGCTTGCGACTTTTCAGTCAAGGCCGGACGTTTAATAATGCCCATTGTTTATTTCGTTTAAACAGAACCGAAGTCCCGCAAATTATTTACTAAATGTTGACTCAATTTTTTGGATCGCATCCACCGTAATTAACAATTTCGATGCGTTAACCAAATCGTATGTATTCACATCAGCCGCGTTTGAAACTTTAGCCTTTGGAACATTACGACCAGACAATACCACATTCTTGTCCACATCGTTTGTGATCAATAATGATTTTGTGTTGTCTAAAGAAAGAGCTTTCAACATAGCTAAGTATGCTTTCGTTTTTGGTGTATCAAATGATACTGTATCCAAAATCGCAATATCACCTGACTGAGCCTTTGCTGCTAACGCAGATTGACGCGCCAATGACTTCACTTTCTTATTCAATTTGAAATGGTAATCACGTGGACGTGGACCAAAGATACGACCACCACCTTTCATCAAAGGAGATTTCATCGAACCTGCACGCGCACCACCCGTACCTTTTTGCTTCTTAATCTTACGCGTTGAACGCGAAACTTCTGCACGTTCCTTCGCTTTGTGAGTTCCTTGACGTTGGTTAGCTAAATATTGCTTCACATCTAAGTAAACCACATGCTCGTTTGGAACAATTCCAAAGACCTCATCAGAAAGAGTTACTTTCTTTCCGGTGTCTTTTCCTGCGATGTTATATACTGATAATTCCATACTTCAGAATGTCTATAGGCTATGCCCGAATTTTAATTTTCAATGATTACGTATGAGTTCTTAGCTCCAGGAACTGATCCAGAAACGACTAACAAGTTCTTATCTGAATAGATCTTCAAAACTTGTAAGTTTTGAACCTTTACACGATTACCTCCTGTACGACCCGCCATACGCAACCCTTTGAATACACGAGATGGGAATGAACAAGCTCCAATAGAACCCGGGTGACGACCACGATTATGCTGACCGTGGGTTTGACCACCCACACCGGCAAATCCGTGACGCTTAACAACACCTTGGAAACCTTTACCCTTTGAAGTACCTACTACGTCAACAAAAGTATCAACTTCCAACATATCAACAGTTAAAACATCCCCTAATGCTAAAGGCTGCTCAAACGTGCGAAATTCAACAAGTTTCTTCTTGGGAGTTGTATTTGCTTTTTTGAAGTGACCCAACAATGATTTTGTTGTGTGCTTATCCTTCTTCTCACCATAACCGATTTGAACGGCGTTATAGCCTTCTTTCTCAACGGTCTTCACCTGCGTAACCACGCAAGGTCCGGCTTCAATCAGCGTACATGCTACGGATCTTCCGTCTTCCATGTATAGGCTGGTCATTCCGATTTTTTTACCAATAATTCCAGACATAGTATTTTTTTATAATTAAAAAATATGCTTACAAGGCTATCGAGGCTTGTTGTAAGACTTTTATTCAAAATCGTTTCGCAACGATCTAAGAATCTCATGAATTAAAAAGCAGAATTGGTAAAAGGCGACAAGATGACACCACTGTGGAAAACAGTGAAAAACACCTTGTGTAGCTTAATATTTAATTCATGGGCTGGGCATTCAGCGATCATAAATCAATACCAGTTCTAACACAAAAATCGAGCTTATCTCAATTTTAGACCTGTTTCGACACGTATTTCTGTGTTTTGAATAAATTCGAGAAGTTCTGCCAACCTCTTTCGGAATTGAAAACTACGTTTGTCGAACGGGAGTGCAAAGGTACAGAAAAAAATAACACGTGCAATAGGTTGGATAAAAATATTTTGAAAATCAAGGAATTAGGGGGAGGGGAGTCGTCAGTCGCTAGTCGTCAGTCCGGAGTCCGAAGGAAAATAAGGACAATGTTTATTTGCTACTATATTATGAGTTAGTAGTCAGTGGTCAGTAGTCAGTCCGGAGGGGATGAGTCCGAAGTCAAAGGGAAAATAAGGACATAGGTATTTGTTTCCAGCTATAAGCTAGCGACTAGTGACTAGCGACTGGTGACTGAGCGCTTTCTCCTCCGGACTGACTACTGACTACTG
>CAZUAZ010000092.1:0-2277 GCA_964618445.1 uncultured Aquirufa sp.
TAGCGCGTGTACGTTTGACAAACCAAAAAGAGGTGAATGCCTACATTCCAGGTGAAGGTCACAACTTGCAAGAGCACTCGATCGTATTGATCCGTGGTGGTCGTGTGAAAGACTTGCCAGGGGTTCGTTACCACATTATTCGTGGAGCATTGGATACTGCCGGTGTAACTGGTCGTTTACAATCTCGTTCGAAGTACGGTGCTAAACGTCCTAAACCAGGTCAAGCAGCTCCAACAGGTAAGAAGAAATAATTTTTAACAGAAAGATCCAGTATGCTATGTTAAAGCAGAAGGTTGGGTCGAAATTAAACAGATAACAACATGAGAAAGGCGAAACCAAAAAAGCGCTACGTATTACCAGATCCTAAATTTAAGGATGTATTAGTAACTAAGTTTGTAAACAACTTAATGTACGACGGAAAGAAGTCAACTGCATTTACTATTTTTTATGATGCATTGGACAAGGTTGAGGAGCGTACCAAAGAGAACGGTTTAGAAACTTGGAAAAAAGCATTAAACAATGTGATGCCATCAGTCGAGGTGAAGAGCCGTCGTGTGGGTGGTGCCAACTTCCAAGTACCAACAGAAGTACGCGCTGAACGTAAAGTTTCATTGGGAATGAAGTGGTTAATTGGTTATGCACGTAAGCGTGGTGACAAAACAATGATGGATCGTTTAGCGAACGAAATCATCGCAGCATCTAAAGGTGAGGGAGCAGCAGTGAAGAAGAAAGATGATACGCACAGAATGGCGGAGGCGAACAAAGCGTTCTCTCACTTCCGTTTCTAATTCAATTGAATTATGTCAAAAGGCCGACCAGCAATGGTTGGCCTTTTTTTTGCTCTGTGGAGTTAATCGAGCGGGCTAGTGGAGTATTCCTAGAATTTTAGTAGCTTTGGCAAAATTCAACAAATTAATATGATTTCTAAGAAGGCCAAATATGCGTTAAAGGCGCTAAAAGTACTTGCTCAGTCATATGAGAAGGGCCCATTGTTAATTTCGCATATTGCGGAATCTGAAAAAATCCCCAAAAAGTTTTTGGAAGCAATTTTATTAGAGTTGCGCAACCATGGGATTTTGCAGAGTCAAAAAGGTAAAGGCGGTGGTTATTACTTACGTGTTCCTCCAAGTGAAGTTACGTTTGCAAAAATTATCCGGATTGTGGATGGTCCTATTGCGCCAGCTTTGTGTGTATCCTTGCATTTTTATGGAAAATGTGATGATTGTGCGGATGAGGAAGCGTGCCAGTTGCGAACGGTATTAGCTAAATGGCGAGATGCCAATTTATCTGTTTTAGAAAAGACAACGTTAGAGGAGCTTATTTAAGCTCCTTTTTTTATTCGTATAGGTGATCCAAATTTTTCATTTTGAAATCATCGGGATCGAGTTCTAAGAATTCTTCCCAGAATGGATTTTCAGGAACTGCTGCTTTGCAGATGATGGGTGTTTTCTTGATGGGGTGGATAAAATACAACCGACGTGCGTGCAAGTTTATGCTGGCGTCTATGTTCGGTTTATCGTATCCGTATTTAATATCTCCACGGATGGGGCATCCGAGCGTAGCCAATTGTACGCGAATTTGATGTGGTCTTCCGGTGATGGGTTCCACTTCGACAAGGTAGTGTAGGTTGATTTTCCCTAGTATTTTATAGTTCAGTTCGGCTTTGAGTGCTTTTCCTTCGGGGTAATCGTATGCGATTGTGATATTCTTTGCTTCATTCTTCAAAAGGTAATGTGTTAATTTTCCTTTCTCTGGATAAGGCTTTTTGCGTGTGACGGCCCAGTACGTTTTTTGAATATCGCGTTTACGAAACATTTCCATCATGCGTTCGAGTGCCTTGGATGTGCGGGCAAAAATAACGAGACCACTTACCGGACGGTCTAGTCGGTGAACGGGATGAAGGAATACGGCGCCGGGTTTTTGGTACTTTTCTTTGATGTAGTCTTTGAGAACATCGGTTAGTGTAACGTCGCCGGTGCTATCACCTTGTACGAGAATACCTGCCCTTTTATTGACGATAAGGAGGTGGTTATCTTCGTAGATGATGTGATAGTCTTTCATTGGAATGTATTTTTAGCCCGAAAGATCGGGCTAGATTTGCGATGCAAAGGTAGGATTATTTCGCGATAAGTCGGCAGGCGCAAAATATTTTAAAATTTTTTCCGTCAATTTTCTCTTGATTTTCAGCGAATTAGGTAATGTGGTATAAATTAATTTGTGTGGTGAGTTGGTATTTATAAATTATTCCTACATCTTTGCACTCCCAATTGCTAGGAA
>CAZUAZ010000093.1:0-2189 GCA_964618445.1 uncultured Aquirufa sp.
TTATTAACCCCAGGTTTTAACCTGGGGAATTAAAAATCCTTCCTAAATTAGTCCATCATTTAAACACAATCGTTGCCAACGAATTTGGCCCGCCACATTAACATGCTCCAAGCCAAAAAAATCTGGAAATTTGTCCCGGAACCTGATGCCACCGAAGTAGACCAATTAGCCCTCGAAATGCCCGTGACGAAAAATCGGCATTTCCTGAAATTGCTCGTCTCCCGCGGCATCAAAAGCCTCGCACAAGCCAAAGATTTCATGGTTCCCAGCCTCGATCAACTCCACGATCCCTTCGCCATGCAGGACATGGACAAGGCCGTCGAACGACTGAGCAGGGCTCTGGAGGATGGCGAAAAAATACTTATTTACGGCGATTACGATGTGGATGGAACCACTTCTGTGGCCTTAGTCTATGGTTATTTGACAGAAGAACTCGGCGCAGAAGCGGATTACTACATTCCCGATCGCTACGCGGAAGGATATGGGGTGTCGCAGGCGGGGGTGCAGTACGCGGCCGACAATCACTACAGCCTAATCATATCGCTCGACTGCGGCATCAAAGCCCATGAACGCATCCAATGGTGCAACGAACACGACATCGATTTCATCGTCTGCGACCACCATTTACCCGAAGAAACTCTACCCGAAGCCTACGCGGTCCTCGATCCCAAACGCAAGGATTGTCCGTACCCATTCAAAGAACTCACCGGCTGCGGAGTCGGATTTAAACTCTTGCAAGCGTTCATTCAAGCGAATGATTTAGAGTTGGATCCGCTGTATGCGCGCTTGGATTTATTGGCGGCTTCGATCGCGGCCGACATGGTTCCGATCACCGGAGAGAATCGGATTTTAGCCTATTTTGGCCTACAACTACTCGGCCAAAATCCGAGTCCCGGCCTAGGCTATCTGCTGCAAAAAGCGAACAAAAAAGCCCCCATTCAGATATCCGACATCGTTTTCTCCATCTCCCCCATCATCAATGCGGCCGGCCGGATGGACCACGCGCATGGGGCGGTGAAATTGCTTTTATCAAGCGATTCAACCGAAGCCGCACAGATGGCAGAAGCGGTGATCCAACAAAACATCGAACGGCGCGCAGTGGAAAAAGACATCACCCAACACGCCCTAAGCATGTTCCAAGAGAATTCATTTCTACAATCCGCCAAAAGCACCGTGCTTTTCCATCCCTCGTGGCACAAAGGTGTCGTAGGTATCGTAGCCAGTAAAATTCAAGATCATTACTTTCGGCCCACCATCATCCTAACCGAATCCCACGGCCAGGTCGTAGGCTCTGCCCGCTCCGTCAAAGGCTTCGACATTCATGCCGCTCTTGAGCAATGCGTCGATTTATTAACGCAATTCGGGGGGCATACCCATGCCGCGGGTCTGCATTTATTACCTGAAAATCTGGAGGCATTTATCGCACGATTTGAATCATTGGTACAAGCCGGAACGCCAGCTGGCGAAATTAAGGCTGAATTACCGGTGGATCTATCCTTGCCTTTGGTAGATCTCAGCCTATCGTTTTACGATAATTTATTAGTCCGACTTTCACCCTACGGACCAGGAAATATGTTGCCTAACTTTGTGAGCAGCGCAACGCTCAGTCGGCCGCCTGTCATCATGAAAGAGGAGCACCTAAAATTATATGTAGGGGATTATGAAGCCGTGGGTTTTGGGATGCGAAAAGATTTCTACGAGGGTTTAGTGGATGCCTACGAACAGGGTCAAGCGATTCAAATCGTTTACCATTTGGACATCAACGAGTTTATGGGACAGCGAAAATTACAACTGCGCTTGTTGGACTTGGGGATTTAAGCATCGAATAAAAACGAAAATCTGTATCTTTGTCGCTTATCGGTTGTCAAAAACATGTCTAAAAAATTAATTGTCACCGGCTCCATGGGCCTCATAGGTTCTGAAGTTGCCGAGTATTTCTTAGAAAAAGGTTGGGAAGTTCATGGAATTGACAATAACCAACGCGCCATATTTTTTGGCTTACAAGGCGATAATTCGTCCAATAAAGACCGTTTAGCGAAATACGGGAGTGCATATAAACTGTACACCCACATTGACATTCGGGCTCGCCAAGCGATTTTAGACATCATCCCACAGATTCAACCGGATGCCATTGTGCACACGGCTGCGCAGCCAAGTCATGATCGCGCCGCATCCATTCCATTCGAAGA
>CAZUAZ010000094.1:0-1992 GCA_964618445.1 uncultured Aquirufa sp.
ATGAGCCAATGTTTTTCATCGTATGATTGATACACTGATGGTTTAGTGAGCCCTCTTTTTCCGCGCCATTCGGGTAGTTGGACAGGTTCCCAAAGTTTTGTTTTCGCCGACTTATAGGCTGCGTCAATAATCGCATTCACAACATAGCCATCATAAAATGTTTCACGCGGTTGGGTGCCATTTTCATAAGCGTCAAACATATCATTGAACATCGTTGGGTAGCCTAATTCATGCGCCTCATCGCCCACGGGGAATTGCCAACCCACATTTGTTTCAGCTTTTTCCGCCACATAATTGGCCGAATTTCCACTGGTAAACATCTCAAAACCGGTACGTAAAAATGAATTGACCCAAATCGTTCCTTCGGTCCCCATGACTTCGTCGCGTAAATCCATCCCACCACGGAAGGTCCAGGATACTTCAAATTGACCTATCGCACCATTTTCATATTTGACTAAACCAATGGCGTGATCTTCGGCGTCGATGGGTTTTACTTGGGTATCTGCCCAACACATCACTTCGACAGGCAGGACATCTTTGCCAATAAAATTCCGCGCAATTTCAATGCAGTGGCATCCCAAATCAAGCACGGCTCCACCACCTGCTTTTTCAATATCCCAAAACCATTCGGCATGTGGGCCTGGATGTGTCTCCCGGGATTTAGCCCAAAGAATCCGTCCAATGGCGCCATCTTCTACACTTTTCACCGATTTTAGAAATTTTGGCGTGTAGCATAAGTCCTCTAAATACCCAGCAAAGATGCCGGCTTCTTCACAAGCTAAGGTCATGCGAAGGGCTTCTTCCGCTGTTCGCCCAAGCGGTTTGGTACACAATACTGCCTTTTTGTGCTTCACGCAAAGCATGACTGCCTCTTCGTGTAAGTAGTTTGGTAAGGCAATGACAACGAATTCGGATTCAGCATGTGCGATGGCATCTTCCATTTCAGTGCAATAATGCGGGACATTATAGTCCTTCGCAAAGCGAACGGCAGTGGTTTCTTTGCGTGAATAAACGACGGTAACGCTGTCTTTGCTACGCCGACCGCACAGAGATTCAGCATAAAATCTACCGATAAACCCGCCTCCTAGAATACATATTTTGGCCATTATTTGTCGATGTTTAGTGTAATTTCTTGTTCTTTGGCAAGGAAATCAGCCCCTAATACAGCCTTTTTTCCACTTGCCAAAATTGCCTCATCCGGAACCATTGAAATGGGCGTAATGCAAGAAAGATTCTTTTCTCGAAAGGGCTTGTTGGATGCCAAATTATAGGCTGAAATAACGGACCAACGGGCCGTATCGGATAAGTTGGCCTCCGAGCGATGGAGTAAATTAGGATGGAAAAAGAGTACATCCCCTGCTTTTAATTCGCAATAAACAAGTTCGGAAACTTTGGCAGCTTCATCGACGAATGCTTGGTCGGCGCCTTGTTGTTCCCCCGCAAAGTAATGTTCGATCCGTTGCATGTGATGGGTCCCTTTGAGTACTTGCAGGCATCCGTTTTCGATGGTTGCATCCGTTAGGGCAATCATCACGGAGACCATGGATTCAGGATAAAGGAATCCATTTTTGTACCAATAGCCATAATCTTGATGCCATTCCCAGGCACCACCTACCCGCGGTTCTTTCTGCATGACTTTGGAATGGAAATGGCAAACGTCTTCTTCACCTAAAATTTCTTGAACGGAGGTTACCATCCGTTTACAGCGCGACATCAATCCAAAAGAATCATCTCCTGCGGTAAACCAAAGTGTGAGTTTGGTCTTTTTTCCTGATTGGTCATTTAGGTCAAAGGCATGATTAACAACAGATTCATCCGTGGCTACTTGAAATAATAAATCAATTTCATCCTGTGAAAAAAAGTTGGAGACCTGGATAAATCCATCTTGCTTATAGGCAAGTAATTGAGATTCAGTCAACATAGGGATAGGTTTTGTTGGCTGAATTTATGGATTATTTTAATAGCTTGTATCCTTTTGAAGTGTTTGTTGGC
>CAZUAZ010000095.1:0-1733 GCA_964618445.1 uncultured Aquirufa sp.
TTGCATCCTGCATCACCGATTAGCATCGAAGAACGTTTAGGTCGTATTCAAAAAGCACAATCCTTACTCCAGGAAAACAAAATGGCTGCCCTCATCATGGATGCAGGAACCAGCATGCAGTATTTTACAGGGCTGAGTTGGTACCCATCCGAGCGAAGCATGTTGGTGATTTTACCTGCCAAAGGCGAGTTAACCTACATTTGTCCATACTTCGAGGAAGACCGATTGCTCGAACTGATTAAAGTTGGCAAGCAAATTCGCACCTGGCACGAGGATGAAAACCCGTTCCAACTGTGCATCAAAACCATACAAGATCTAGGATACCGACAAGGGAAAATTGGCATCGAAGAACAAGCTCGCTTTTTCATTGTAGACGGACTCCGCAAGGCAGGCCCTTCCTTTGAACTCGTGAGCGGCGACCCCATCTCGGTGGCTTGTCGGCTTATTAAATCCCCCACCGAAATCGCCCTCATGCAGCGGGCCAACGACATCACCACCGTAGCCATTCAAGCCGGAATTGCTGCATTAACGGAAGGCTGTAATCCGCGTCAGATAAGTCAAAAAATAGCTCAAAAACACACTGAATTGGGCGCCCAGCACGGTTTTGCATCCGTAACTTTTGGGGTGGCGACTTCCTTTCCTCATGGTAGTTCTCGGCCTCAAGTTCTCAAGAAAGGTGATGTGGTCATGCTTGATTGCGGTTGCCAAGTGGATGGATATGAATCCGATATTACGCGGACCGTGGTTTTTGGTGAGCCATCGCAGAAGCAAATTGACATTTGGAATTTAGAAAAAAGGGCCCAACAAGCCGGATTTGAGGCGGCGGTATTGGGTGCGCCATGTGAAAATGTGGATTTGGCGGCAAGAGGAACTTTAGTCAAAGCGGGTTATGGCCCAGAGTATAAACTACCCGGACTTCCCCATCGCACCGGACATGGTATCGGAATGGATGGGCATGAATGGGGAAATATGGTTAAGGGAAATAAATTACCGCTGCAAGTGGGGATGTGTTTCTCGATTGAACCTACGATTGCGATTCCTGGGGAATTCGGAGTCCGACTAGAAGATTGTGTGTATATGACGGAGCAAGGCCCGAAATGGTTTAGTCAGCCGAGTCCTTCGATCAGTCAGCCATTTGTTTAGACTTCAGACGCTGGACGTCAGACGTTAGACTTCAATTCCTGAATTAATGACTGGAATTTAAAATCAAATTCTATTATAATTATTTAATGTCGAACGTCCAGCGTCTGACGTCTAAAGTCTTGATACTATGACCACTTCCCAACACCTCCAAGCCGCCTACGTCGAAGCGCGCACACGTCTCACCAAAGTGACTGATACGATCACAGCATCCGATTTAAATAAGAAATTAGGCGCTGGACCTAATTCCATTGGATTTCTATTGCAGCATATAGCTGAGGTAGAATTGTTGTTCTGTAAAAATGTTTTTGGACATGCGGAAGTAAAAGTCGTCGCACATACTGTCATTGATCAAAAAGATACAGGTGTTTGGACGGATCTGCAAACCATTCAATCCTTATTGGATGAATCTGGGAAAACGATCATTTCAATTATAGCTTCCGTTTCAGAGGATACGTGGTCGACTCAAATAACTACCAAGGAATTTGGCACTAAATCCAAAGCAGAGGCATTTGGCAGAATCATTTCGCATACGGCTTACCATGCGGGCCAAGTGGCAATGATTCAAAAGTACGGTTTGTAGCTACGCGATA
>CAZUAZ010000096.1:0-1716 GCA_964618445.1 uncultured Aquirufa sp.
GCATCAAACTTTCACAACCTTCGCCATCTGATTTCAAGATGAAATCTTGAACGCCCAATCCTTCTGTGTTTGGCTCCAACATCACAGCTGCAGCGCCATCCCCAAAAAGTATGCAGGTAGTACGGTCTGTGTAATCGACGATGGCCGACATTTTATCGGCACCTACGACAATAACCTTTTTGTAACGTCCAGCCTCGATGAATGCAGATCCTACCGCTAAGGCATTTAAAAAACCAGAGCAAGCTGCTGCCAAATCAAATGACGCTGTTTCGCGAATACCCACTGCCTTGCAAATCATGTTCGATGCGGAAGGGAATAAGTAATCAGGCGTTACGGTGGCACAGATTAATAGGTCCACTTGTTCCGGTGACGTATTTGTTTTGCGAAGTAAATCCTCTACCGCTTTCGCTCCCATGACAGAAGTACCTTGTCCTTCGCCTTTCATGATACGACGTTCTTTGATTCCCGTACGTGAGGTAATCCACTCGTCGTTTGTATCTACTAATTTCTCTAACTCTTCATTCGTGAGCACATAATCCGGAACGTATCCTGCTACGCCCGTTATGGCTGCGCTTATTTTATTTGACATCTTATATTAGTTGTTTTCGAAGGCCGCCTTAATTTTTTGGCAGACATTCGATTTGACTATGTTTTGGCATAATTTAATCATGTTCATAATGGCCGTTGGGCTAGATGCACCATGGGCAATGATAACATTTCCATTGATACCAATGATAGGGCTTCCTCCGTAATTTTCATAATTGGTCCGGTCTACAAATTCATTGACCATTCCTTGTTCTTTCATAATGTTGTAAATGGATTCCCCCATTTTCAGGACAATATTTCCCGTAAAACCATCCGTAACAATCACGTCTGCTTTTCCGCGGAAAACATCTTTTCCTTCTAGATTGCCAACAAAATTTAGTTTATCGTTTGCTTTCAGTAAAGCATGCGTTGCTTGCGTCAAGATGGATCCTTTTTGCTCTTCTTCGCCAATGTTCAACAATCCTACGCGCGGACGATCGATTCCGCGTGTCGCCGAAGCATACACCGAACCTAATACCGCCCATTGATCAAGCATCTCCGGCTTGCAGTCAGCATTTGCACCAATATCCAACATCACCGCGTGCGATCCATCCGTTTGTGGGATAAATCCTGCGATGGCTGGACGCTGAATACCTTCGATTGTTTTGACTGAGAATAGTGAGCCTACCATCATGGCGCCAGTATTTCCGGCTGATGCGAAAATATCGGCTTTGCCCTCCTTTAAAAGCGCAAACCCAATTCCGATGCTGGAATTGGGTTTTTGCGATAATGCTCGGGTGGGATGTTCTCCCATTTCAATTACTTCTTCCGCATGAATCACGCGAATTTGACTACCCGTATAACCTCGTTCAGTCAGTAATGTATTAATTGTATCGGCTGGTCCAACCGCCAGAATTGTTTCTTCCGGGGCTAAGTTTGAAATCGCTAAAAGAATCCCATCAACTACTGCTTCTGGGGCATAATCCCCGCCCATCACGTCGATTGCTATGTTCATTCACTAGGTGTTTAAATACTAAATCTAAGGACAAAAATAGTATTAATTTTAGTCAAAAAATAGTATTTTAACGGGATTTTTTCGGCAATATTCAAAAAAAACTGATTTTTTTGGCTAGCCTAGTAAAATTAACGTGCAGAATATCCTTCTACAATCATTTTACCTTTGTAATATAA
>CAZUAZ010000097.1:0-1680 GCA_964618445.1 uncultured Aquirufa sp.
ATGTTGAAACGGTACTCGGTCGTCGTAGGTATTTGCGTGATATTTTATCTCCCAATATGAACGAGCGGAGTTTTGCGGAACGAAATGCAATTAATGCGCCTATTCAAGGTTCTGCAGCAGATATGATCAAAGTGGCCATGATTCAGATTCAATCGTTTATTGAACGGGAAAATCTGAAATCACGCATGATTTTGACAGTTCATGACGAATTAGTTTTTGATGCGCATGTAGATGAAATTAATTACCTTCGCGAGAAGATTAATGAAATTATGTGTCAAGCCATGGATTTGGGTGTGGCCATGGAAACGGGTATTGGTGTTGGTATGAATTGGTTGGAAGCCCATTAATTTGCTTTGTTTTGAAGATATCGATTGCACTTTGTACCTTAAACGGAGAGAAGTTTCTCCGGACCCAGCTGAGTAGTTTTGTTGACCAAACTATGCGTGCCGACGAGATTATTGTCTGCGATGAGGGGTCTACAGACAGGACACTGGAGATTTTGGAGCAATTTACAGACCGGCTTCCTTTGGTGATTCACCGCAATCCAGCGCGCTTAGGTACCTATCAAAATTTTCAAAAGGCATTATCGCTTTGTTCAGGAGATTACATTTTCCCAGCGGATCAAGATGATTATTGGGATCATCAAAAAATTGAACGAATCTCCACCTATTTTAATCACCACGATCAAGCCGAAGTAGTATTTACGGATGCACTTTTAGTGGATGAATTTGGCCAAATTTCTGGCAAAAAATTATGGTCCACCTTTCGTTTTCGGGAGGAACAGCAGCGGGAGTGGAGAGCTGGAAAATCATTAGATATCTTATTAGATGGTAATCGGGTTACCGGATGTACCATGGGTATTCGGAAGCGGTTTTTAGATAAAATTTCCCCATTCCCTACGAATTTACCTTCCTTCTTTTTGCATGATGCTTGGATGGGTATTTCGGCGGCTTTGGAAAATCGGATTGATTTTATTCCAGCGACCTATGTGCAATATCGTTTGCATTCAGAGCAGCAGGTAGGAGTTAAAGGAAATCCTGGTACACCGCCTACGATGTGGGAACGTATTCAGCGGCCACATGAGGACAAGGTTGGTCCGTATCGAAAGAATTTAGAATATTTAGTAGAGCTACGCAAAGCGGTTTCGGAAAAATTCCCGAATCAGCGGTTTGAGCCTTTGGATACGCGAATTGATTATTGGGATCGTCGGGCAAATTTGCCTGAGGCGCGTTGGAAGCGTTTGAAGAAAACCCTTCAAAACTTGATTTTAGGAAATTACCATCGCTACAAGGATATTGATTCGCCTGCGGAAACTCCGTATTTAATGTTCTTAGGTGATTTAATTGAGTAAAACATTTGGCTTGTTTTTTCGTTTCATCCTAAACGAAATCGTATGAAATCATTTCCTTATTTCTTGTTTGCGCTGGCATTAGCCTTTCAGGCATGTAGCCAAACTCCTAAATCAACAAGTTCAATGGATAAATTACCAGTTACTGAGGCTGAATGGAAAGCTCGTTTGAGTGAAGATGAGTACTATATTTTACGTCAAAAAGGCACGGAGCGTCCATACACAGGTAAATTCTTGATGCACAATGAAGAAGGGTATTATACTTGCCGAGGTTGTGGAACGCGTTTATTTAAATCGGATTCTAAGTTTGATTCGCACTGCGGTTGGCCTTC